>DASWAT010000193.1:0-64523 GCA_036390995.1 Actinomycetota bacterium
GCGACGGCTGCTCGAGCGGGCCGCCGAGAACACCGAGTGGCGGCAGCGCGAGTGCGTGAACCTCATCCCATCCGAGATGACGGCCTCCCCGATGGTGCGGCTGCTCCAGATCATGGACCCGGCCTTCCGCTACGCGGAGCACCGGGCGCTCGAGGCCTTCCACGACGCCGAGGTCTTCTACTACCAGGGCACGGGGTTCATCGGGGACGTCGAGATCCTGCTGGAGGGCGAGATGAACGCCTTCCTAGGCAGCACCGAGGTCGAGACGCGTTTGGTCAGCGGACAGATGGCGAACACCGCGGTGTTCAGCGGCCTGGTCGACTTCCTCAATCGGACCGACCGCCGCCGCGAGCCCCGGCGCCTGCGGCGGGTCATGAACCACCACATCGGCAAGGGGGGCCACCTCTCCGCTCAGCCGATGGGCGCCCTCAAGGACTTCGTCGCTCGCGACCCGCGGACCGAGCGGCCGGCGGTGGTCAACTTCCCCGTGCTGCCGGGCAACCCGTACCGCGTGGACGTCCCGGCGACGCTCGAGCTGATCGAGGAGTACCGGCCCGAGCTGATCGTGTTCGGCAAGAGCATGATCCTCCACAAGGAGCCCGTGACCGAGGTCCGCCGGTTCGTCGACGAACGAGGCATCCCCGCGGTGGTCATGTACGACATGGCGCACGTGCTCGGGCTGATCGGGCCCCACTTCCAGGAACCGTTCGAGGAGGGCGCCGACCTGGTCACCGGCTCGACCCACAAGACCTACTTCGGGACCCAGCGCGGGGTCGTCGGCAGCCGGTACCGTGAGGAGGACGAGGGGTACGAGCTGTGGGAGTCGATCCGCAGCCGGACGTTCCCCGGGTCGGTCTCGAACCATCACCTCGGGACCCTGCTCGGCCTGCTCATGGCCGCGTACGAGATGAACCACTTCAAGGGCGAGTACCAGCCGCAGGTGATCGCCAACGCGAAGGCGTTCGCCCGGGCGCTGCACGACGCCGGCCTCGACGTGGCCGGAGACCCCGCCATCGACTTCACGGAGACCCACCAGGTGGTGGTCCGCGTCGGCTACGCACGCGGCTCCGAGATCGCGCGCCGCCTCGAGGCGAACAACGTCATCTGCAACTACCAAGCGGTTCCGGGCGACGAGGGCTTCACCGCCGCTGGCGGCCTCCGGTTGGGTGTTGCCGAGATGACCAGGTTCGGCATGGAGGAAGAGGACTTCCGTGAGCTCGCCGCCTTGATGAAGGACGTGATCGTGGACGGCGCCGACGTGGCGGAGAAGGTCGAGGCCTTCCGCCGTCGCTTCACGCAGATGCGGTTCTGCTTCGCCCGCGACGAGTTCGCCGACCTGATCGACAGGCTCTCCGCGTTCGTCTAGCCCGCTCCGCCACCCGGAGGTGGCCGACCTCCCATCACGGCCGTGTGTAACTCTCTGCGCCCTCACCCGGACGCTCCTCCACCCGGGTCACCTCGCGCCCGGGAACCCGAGATCGACCTTGCTGGTCGAGGGATCCGGCCACCGGACGGTAACCGCCTTCTCGTTGGTCCAGAACCGGATGCCTTCCGGGCCGTACATCTTCGCGGAGCCGAACAGCGAGCCCTTCCACCCGCCGAACGAGTAGAAGGCCAGCGGCACCGGGATCGGCACGTTGATCCCAACCATGCCCGTCGGGACGTCGAACTGGAACCGCCGTGCCGCCCCGCCGTCGTGGGTGAAGATCGCCGCGCCGTTGCCCCACGGGTTCCGTTCGATCAGTCCCAGCGCCTCCTCGTAGGTCTCGGCGCGAACGACGGTCATGACTGGACCGAAGATCTCGTCCTTGTAGCAGTCCATGTCGGTGGTGACGTGGTCGATCACCGAGGGTCCGACGAAGAACCCGGTACCCCACAAGGGGTGCTCTCGGCCGTCGACCAGGACCGACGCTCCTTGTTCCCGAGCGCCGTCGAGGTACGACACGACCTTGTCACGGTGCTCCCGGGTTACGAGCGGCCCCATCTCGGACTCGGGATCCATGCCGGGACCGACCCGGAGCGTTGCGGTGCGCTCGAGGATCGCCTCCATCAACGGGTCGGCGACGTCGCCGACCGGCACCACGGTGGCGATGGCCATGCACCGCTCCCCCGACGAGCCGTACACGGAGGAGACGGCCGCGTCGGCCGCCATGCCGACGTCGGCATCGGGCAGCACCACCATGTGGTTCTTCGCCCCGGCGAGGGCCTGCACGCGCTTCCCGTTCGCCGCGCCCGTCGCGTAGACGTACCTCGCGATCGGCGTCGAGCCCACGAAGCTCACGGCCTTCACGTCGGGATGGTCGAGGATCCGGTCGACGACCACCTTGTCGCCCTGCACGACCTGGAACACACCGTCGGGCAGCCCCGCCTCCCGGAAGATCTCCGCGAGCACCAGGGAGGCGCCCGGGTCCTTCTCCGACGGCTTCAGGATGAAGCAGTTGCCGCAGGCGATCGCGCCGGCGCACATCCACATCGGGACCATGGCCGGGAAGTTGAACGGCGTGATCCCTGCCACCACGCCGAGCGGTTGCCGGATCGAGTACAGGTCGAAGCCCGTCGTGATCTGCTCGCTGTAGTCGCCCTTCATGAGGTGAGGGACGCCTGCCGCGAACTCCGTGAGCTCCACTCCGCGCTCCACCTCGGCGGTGGCGTCGAACAGGCACTTGCCGTGCTGGAGCGTGATCGCCCGCGCCACCTCGACCTTGCGCCCGTCCAGGGCCGCACGGATCTGGAACATGATCGCGGCGCGTCTCGACAGCGAGGTGGCGCGCCACTCGGGGAAGACCTCCTTCGCGACGTCGACCGCCCGATCGAACTCCGCCACGGTGGCGAAGTCGACCTCGTGGGTCTGGTGCCCCGTCGCCGGGTCGCACACGGGCCCGGTCCGGCCGGACTCCCCGGGCACGACCTTGCCGCCGATCCAATGGCTGATCCGTTCCACCGCCATCCACCCCTTCCGATGCGCACGCACTCCGCACCACTAAGCCATCCGGCGGCGTTCGGGACTAGGGACTTCGGACCTCCCCGGGCGGGACCGCGATACCTTCTGGTCGAACTCCTCCGTCACCCCCGCAGGACGGCGTCCTGCTGGAGGTCGCGGAACATCGACCGTGCAGCGGCGCCGAGCTTGATAACGCTCTGGCCGCCGATCATGCCCCCAGACCCGGGAACGACGTCGTTGCGTACGTGGGCGGCGTCGATCGAGGGCACCGCCAGGAGGAGCTCGGTCATCTGGGCCAGACTGAGGTTCGTCCGTAGGTAGCGGGCCCCCGCCACGACCCAACGCAGGAGGGTTGCGGGGTCCCTCTGGAGGTCGGCGCGCAATCCGCGCATCGCCGAGACGATGAGATGCCCCTGGTTCCAGGAACGTCCGACGTCGCCGCCCGGAGCGTCGTGGCGGTCGCGCGCGAAGGCCAGTGCGTTGCGGCCGTTCAGGCGCTTCGGCCCCCTCTGGAAGTACGCGTGGGAGGCGGGGTCGCTCATCGGATACGGGATCGTGGTTCGGATCCCGCCGATCGCGTTCACGATGCTGCTGAAGCCGTCGAACCCGGTCAAGACATAGGCGTCGATGCCGATGCCGGTCAGCTGCTCGACGGTCCGAACGGTGAGCTCGGGACCCCCGTAGACGAGGGCCGAGTTGATCTTCTGCGTCCCGGCCCCGGGGATCTGGACGTACGAGTCGCGAGGGATGCCCAGGATCGACGCGATGCCCTTGCGGGGGTTCACGCCCACGATATGCAAGGAGTCGGCACGCGCTGCACCCACGGATCGGCCGGGTCGCGCGTCGCTCCCGATCACCAGCACGAAGAGCAGGTCGTTCGACGGCAACGGCGGAGAGAGGGACGCGCGCCGCACCTTCCGCTCGATCTCCCCCACCGAGGGCATCCGGCTGCGGACGTGGAAGGAAACGATCCTCCACCGTCCGGCGATCCGGCGCAGGACGTAGTCGCCGTCCTGGCTGAGCTCGGCACGGACCCCTTCGGCGTCGGTCAGCGCCACGCCGGCGAACGTCATCTTCGCCACCGCGGTCACGGGATGCCCACCACGATCGAGCAGGAACCGCACGCCCAGCCGAGCCCGCCGCGGCCGCACCGCGGACAACCGCGTCGCGAGCTTGCCGAGCGTCAACTCCTGGAGATCCCGGCGGACGCCCTCGCGAACATCCCGGGCGAAGAGACGGTAGAGGGCGGAGAACCGGCCCTCGTCCCACCGGTCGGGATCGACGAACCCGATCGAGTAGAGCCGGGTCATGGTTCGCCGGATCGCGGCCGCCGGCGTGCGGAGCCGGCGTGGGCGAACGGGCCCCTGCACGCGATCACCCTGCACACGGTGCAGATCCACCGTGAGTCGGAACCGACGTGCTGTGGAGGCAGGCGACGTGGCCGACGAGGATCCCAGCGAGGACGGCTGCCCCGCGGAGCCCGATCCATCACGAAGGACGAGCCAAGCGCCGCCGGCAACCAGCAGAGCGGCTACGAAGGCCGATCCGCCGAGCAGCCATCCGCGCCGGCCGTTCCTCACGCGCTCACCGTGGCATGGAATCGCACCCGCCCAAGGCTACCCGCCGCCGCTCGCGGCAAACGGCCCATCCGACTCCCCGGAGCCGGGCCGGCCGGCCGTCCCCCGGAGTCGTGTGGGCGAGATGCAGGTCAGCAACCCGGATCGACCCAATCGGGTCCGGGGCCTCCGGGGACGCCCGAGCGGCGCGCGAGGCGCCGTAGTTTGCGGCGGAAGGCCTGCATGTCCCCATGCTGCCAGTCCGCGTGGGTCAGGCACCGCCACGAGTCGTACCGCTCGTGGTGGTAGGGGCTGCGCAGGATCTCCGCATGGCCGATGACGTTGCCGGCGCCGATCCCGAACCGCGCCATCAGCCACAGGGTCAACCGTAGCGCCGCCCGCAGCTCGACCCGGTTCCGGAGTATCTGCCGGTCGCTCGTCCCCACCATCTCGATCCCGATCGCCGTCCAGTTCATCCCGATGGCGTGCCGGCACCGGGCCCCCAGGTTCACGAGCTGGAAGACGGTGCCGTCGGCGTCGACGAGGAAATGCGAGCAGACGCCGGGCATCTCGTTCAGATGCCGGACGTTCGCGGCGAAATAGTTCCAGGCGCTCTGGGCCGAGGTCCCGTCCGTGTAGTGCTCCACGATGACCTGTGGGTCGACCAGGCGCCATGTGCGCCGGCCGTAGTGACGTTTCGAGTAGGCGGCCATCTGATGCTTGCGCTTCGCGCCGAACGGGATCTTCTTCCAGATCACGGCGGGCTTCAGCGTCGAGGGCTCGACACGGTTGGCGATCGCGGTCCGGTTCGCCGCAGGGAAGGCGCGAACCTCGGGTCCCGCCATCACGAGCACCATGAGCGTGCCCATCGCGAGAGCCCGACACCCGCGGGGTGCGGTCAAAGCTCGTTCACCGCCGGATCGTAATCCCGTTCGGGTCGCCTCGGAACGTGCCGAGGCGACGCCGCGAACGCACATCCAAGGCCTCGGACGACTGGTCATGGACGCCGTCGTCTCCTACCTGGAGCGAACCGCACCCCCCGGGGCCTTCGTCGGGCTCATGGCAGCCAGGGACGTGGCCCCTTCTGCGAACGCTACGGGTTCGCCTGGCGGCTCGACGCACAGCCGGGGATGTTCCGGATCTGGTGGCAGCTCAGGCCATCGCTGGGGAATCCGACGACGCCGGGGACCCCGACGACCTCGAAGGCGCCGCCCGTTGGAGACGACGAGCCACGACGAACCCCGCGATCACCAGGCCGATACACAGGTACTGCGCACCGGTCAGACCGAGGACCGTTCTGTCGTAGGCGCGAAGGAAGTCCGTGAGGAACCGCTGGACCCCGTACCAGAGCAGGAACGTGACGGTGAGCCAACCCGGTCGGATACCTTTGCGGCGCAACCAGAACATCAACCCGATCAGCGGCAGGAGCAGGAGGAGTTCGTACAGCGCGGTGTTGTGGATGTGGGCGCCGATGGGGATGGGACCCTCCCTCGTGATGCCGCCGAGGTAGTGGACCGCCAGCGGGAACGAGGTCGTCCCGCCGAGGTGCTCTCCCACCGAGTAGCAGCCGATCCGGCCGATCGCGAGACCCGGCGCGAGCCCCAGCACGACGCCATCGGCCAGGACGAGCCCCGGCACCTCGGGAGGGCGCCGGAGCCACCACACGACGACGGCGACCGCGGCGATGAACCCGCCCGAGAACTCCAGCCCTCCCTCCCAGACCGCGACCACGGCCCACGGCCGCGAGACGTAGTCGCCCAGGTGCGCGGCCACGAACAGGAGTCGGGCGCCGACGAACCCGAGGATCAGGATCCACCACGCGAGCGTGCCCAACCGCTCCGGGTCCAGGCCGTTCCGACGGCCGTGACGGATGAAGACGAGCGAACCCACCAGCATGGCGAGACCCACGAACATCCCGAACGTGTGGAGCGTGACGGGACCGACCTGGACCGTGGGGAAGGTTCGATACGGGATCATGGGCGGGCTGCGCGATGGGTCACGTCCACATGCTACGCGGGTCCCCCCGATCGGCCGGGACCCGATAGGATGCCGAGGTGCCGCTTCGGAGCAACGACGCGGACGGCGGCACGGCACGATGCCCGCGCACGAACGAGGGTCCTGATGAGCCACTGCCCAAAGCCCCGCTCGACCTCCCCACGGACGTCCCGGGTCCTCCTGCTCGTCGCCGTCCTGCCCCTGGTGGCCACGCTCCTCCCGAGCCCCGCAGGAGCCACGACCGGCGGAGGACAGTTCGTGATCCGCTGTCGGTACTCACACTCGCTGATGGACGATCCGATCGTGTTCCCCGGGCAGCCCGGAGCTTCCCACCTCCACGACTTCTACGGGAACAAGAGCGTCGACGCGTATTCGACCACGGCCTCCATGCTGGCGGGGACCACCACCTGTCGCGTTCCGAGCGACACGGCGGGCTACTGGGCGCCCGCGCCGTACCTCAACGGCACTCGCATCCTCCCGCCGGTGACCCGGGTCTACTACATCGGCAGCGCGAACCAGGACGTCGAGACCTTCCCGCCCGGGCTGAAGATGATCGGCGGCAACAAGGCCGCGACCTCGCCGGCCGAGAACCCGCACGTCAGCTGGTACTGCGGGGAAGTCACGAACATCAAGACCCCCCGCAAGGACACGCCGTACGACTGCACCCCGTACGCCGACTACTCCTTCGTCGACGGCGTCATCGAGGTCATCGACATGCCCAACTGCTGGAACGGTATCGGCCTCGAGCCCTCAGACGTCGTGTACCCCGAGGGTGGGGCGTGCCCGTCGGAGTTCCCGCACGTGCTCCCGAAGATGTCGCAGCGGGTGCACACGCATGTCATGAACCCCCTCAACCCCGATGGAACGGTGGCCCTGTCGCTATCGAGCGGACCGTTCTGGACGCTGCACGCCGACTTCTGGAACACGTGGCAGCAGCCCAGGCTGGACCAGCTCGTGAGCGAGTGCATCGTGGCGGGCGTCCACTGCGGCGCCGTGGGCCCGGCCCCCAAGCCCTCCTGGACGCGTGAGTTCGGCACCCGTCGGTACGACCTGACGCTCGGCCTGGCCGACGGTCCCGGCGGCGTCTACGCCGTGGGCACCACGAACCTCACCTTGCCGGGGCAGAAGCGGTACCACCGCACGGATGCCTTCGTCCGCGTCTACGGGGCCGGTGGCGAGGAACGATGGACACGACAGTTCGGCACGTCCGGCATCGACCGGGCCCTCGGCGTCGCGGTGGACCACACGGGCGTCTACGTGGTGGGGAGCACGGACGGCGTGTTCGAGGGACAACATCGTGGCGGCGGCGCGGATGCGTTCCTCCGTCGATACGACCTCCAGGGCAACGAGCTCTGGACCCGGCAGTTCGGCGGATCCGGAGATGACGAAGCGGCCGCCGTGAGCGTCCACCGCCGAGCCATCTACGTGGCGGGGAGCTGGGGCGGCCTGCCCGGCACGGCCGGGGTCGGCTCCGACGGCTTCGTCCGCCGGTACCTCCCGAGCGGCAAGCTGACATGGAAGGGATCCATCCACACGGATGGGATCGACCGGATCCTTGCCGTCGCGGCCGAGGGATCTCGTGTGTACGTCGGCGGGAGCACCGACGCGGCGGTCGCATCGACGAACGCCGGCGGCTCCGACGCCTTCGTCAAAGCATTCTCGACGAACGGAGGTTCGCTCTGGGCCCGCCAGATGGGGACCCCGGGTGACGAAGGGATCACGGGGGTGCTCGTGCGGTCCGGAAGCATCTTCGCCGCCGGCTCCACGACGGGCGCACTCGGCGGCCCGATCGGAGGGGAAGAGGATGGGTTCCTCCTCCGACTCGACGGCGGCGGCCAGCTTCGCTGGCTCCGCCAGTTCGGAACTGCCGGCGCCGACGAGGTCCACGGGATGGACGCGACGTCCACCGGTCTCCTCGTGGCCGGGGCGACGACCGGGGCGTTCCTGGACCAGGTGCTGCTGGGTGAGACCGATGCCTTCCTGACGAAGTACGACGTGAAGGGGGCGCAGCTGTGGACGTCCCAGCTCGGCACCGACGACTTCGACGCGGGCCTGGCCCTCACCGCGAACGACCGCGCCGCGTACGTGGGCGGGGAAACGCACGGAGCGTTCCCCGGTCAGGTGAACGAGGGTGACCGGGACGCCTTCGTGACGAAGGTCACCTTCCGGTAGGCTCCGTTACCGCGATGTCCACCCGAAGCCGCTTCCCGCTTGTCGCAGCGATCGTTGTCTTGACCGTGATCGCCCCCGCGCCTGCCGCCCCCGCGATGACCGTGTCCGGCGGCGCTGCCGTCCGGGTCTCCTCGCCGGCCTCGATCCAGATCGCGGCGGCCGGCGACATCGCCTGCCAGTCCGGGCCGTACCCCCCGTCCGGGAGCAGCTCCTGCCAGTACCGGGCCACCTCCGATCTGCTGACCGACGGAGGCCTCTCGGCGGTCCTGGCACTTGGCGACGATCAATACGACGTCGGCGCCTACCGCGCCTTCCTCCGGTACTTCGATCCCACCTGGGGGCGGGCGGCCGAGATCCTGCATCCTGTCCCCGGCAACCACGAGTTCGCCCAGGATCCGACTGCGAAACCCCGCGGCTACTTCCGGTACTTCGGAGGCGCGGTCAAGGGTCCGGACGGGCTCGGCTACTACAGCTTCGATCTCCCGGCGGGGTGCACGCCCGGACACGGAGTCTGCTGGCACGTGGTCGCCCTCTCCTCGGAGCTCTGCTTCGCCCCCGGTGGCTGTGGGCCGGCCGCCGACCCGGCGAACCCGGGGACCGGGAACCGCATGTACGCGTGGCTGCAGCAGGACCTCGCTGTTCACCCGAACGCCAGCTATCCGTGCACGCTGGCCTTCTGGCATCATCCGCTCTTCTCGTTCTCGACGGGGAGCGGGGCGAGCTCTGCCGTTCGGCCACTGTGGGAGCTCCTCTACCGAGCCCACGCCGACGTGGTCTTGAACGGGCACTCGCACAACTACCAGCGGTGGCGGCCGCAGGACCCGCTGGGGAGACGGGACCACGAACGCGGGATCCGCGAGTTCATCGCCGGCACCGGCGGAGCCAGCCACTACGCGCTGCAGCCCGGAACCCACCCGGGGAACCTGGCGGCCGCGCAGGACGACGCGTTCGGGATCCTCCGTCTCTCCTTGCGCCGGAAGGGCTACGCGTGGACGTGGGTGCCTGCCGCCGGCCAGCCGTCGGTGTTCACCGACACGAAGACCGTCCCGGTCCGCTGCCACTGAGGGGCCGAGCTGTCACGCCTGGCTCACCGTGACCGGTCTCCGCGAAACGTCTGGAGACTCCGCCCGACCGATCAACCCTTCACACCGGTGAGCGTCACGCCTTCGATGAAGACCCGTTGCGCCAGGAGGAACAGGAGGATGACGGGCAGCATGAAGAGGATCGACGCGGCCATCTGGATGTTCCAGAGGACGCTCCGGTGCACGACCGAGCTGTACTGCGAAAGGCCGACCGCCAGCGTCCAGACCTTCGGATTGCTACCCGTGTACAGGAGGGGGCCGAAGAAGTCGTTCCAGCAGTAGAGGAACTGGAACAGGGCGACCGCGGCAACGGCGGGCTTGGCAAGGGGCACGATCACTCGGGTCAGGATCTGGAGTTCGCTCGCGCCGTCCACCCGTGCCGCATCGGAGAGCTCCTCGGGGATCGTGAGGAAGAACTGCCGCAGCAAGAAGATCGTGAAGGCATCGCCGAAGAAGGCCGGCACGATCAGCGGCTTCAGGGAACCGATCCAGTGCAGGCGAACGAACACCACGTACAGGGGCACTATCGTGACCTGCACGGGAAGCATGAGGGTCGACAACACCAACAGGAAGACGATGTTCCGTCCCCGCCATCGCATCCGTGAGAGGGCGTACGCGACCGGGATCGACGACAGCACCGTGCCCACCGTGGACAACACGGCGTACACAACCGTGCTGTACGTGTAGCGGATCAACGGAATCTCGCTGAAGACCCTGGCGAAGTTGCCCCACCGGAACGGGCTCGGCCACAGGTCGGTTGTGAGTGCTTGCTGCTGGGTCATCAGTGCGGTCAGCAGGATGAAGATGAAGGGCAGGACGAAGACGGCCGACAACGCGATCGCCACCGACTGGTTCGCCACCGCCACCAGGAAGCGGCGACGGCGCTCCGCCGGAGGGACCGCCCGGGGCGTGACCCCTCCTCGAGCGGCGCGAGTGGTGGTCACGGCCACTATCGGCCCCCTTGGTAATGAACCCAGCGACCGGAGGTCTTGGTGAGCACCACCGTGCATGCCATGACGACGAGGAACAACGCCCAGGCCATGGCAGCCGCGTACCCCATGTGCGTGTACTGGATCTGCTGGTACATCCAGACGGCGTAGAAGCGCAGGGATCCCTGCGGCTCGCCGAGATGCAGCTGGCCACCCGAGGCAACGTAGGCCTGGGTGAAGTACTGGAACCCGAAGATGACACCGATGACCAGTGAAAAGAAGATCACCGGTGAGATCATCGGCAGGGTCACGTACCGGAACTTCTGCCAGGGGCCCGCACCCTCGAGATCGGCGGCCTCGTAGAGCTGCGCCGGCACATCCAGGAGGGCCGCGAGGAAGATGATCATGGTCTCACCGATCCCCCACAGGCTGAGACCGACGAGCGCCGGCTTGGACCACTGCGGGCTGGCGAACCACAGCGGCTCCGGCACGTGCAGGAATCGCAGGATCGTGTTCACGGGGCCCGCCGGGTTCAGGAGGAAGACGAACGCCAGCGCCGCCGCGACAGCGGGGACCATGGTCGGCAGGAAGAACAAGGTCCGGTAGAAACCGGATCCGGACTTGACCCGAGTCAGGACCATCGCGGTTGCGATGGCGAATGCGATCTGGATCGGCGTTCCGAACAAAACGATCCAGACGGTATTCCGCACTGCCTGCCAGAACAACGAGTCGTGCTGCAGCATGAAGCGGTAGTTGAAGAGCCCGACCCATTCGGGAGACTGGAGCAGGTTGTACTTCGTGAATGAGAAGTACAGGCTCGCCAGCATCGGGTAGAGGATGAAGCCGAGGAACCCAAGGATCCACGGCGACATGAAGAGCAGGACCACCAGGTGGTAGCGGACACGTCTCGGGCGACGGCGTCGGACTGCCGCCGCCCGAGACGCGAGGCTCACGCCCGCTGCCATTCGGTCCTCGCGCTCAGCCGAGCTGCAGCTGCTGGTCGACCGCCGCTGCAAGTTGCTCGAGTCCGCCCTGTAGATCGGACACTTTCCCCGCCTCCCACTTCCCCTGGAAATCGGCCCAGAGGTCCGCCGGTGCGGCGCCTGCGGGCGTGAGCGGCAGGAGGTAGGAGTGCTCGTTCGAGAAGATGTCGAGGAAGGGCTTGAACTGCGGGTCGCTGCTCAGCTTTGGGTCATTCAAGGAATCGAAGGTCGTAGGCACGTTCCCGAGCAGCTCGGCGAGGGTCTCCACGGCCTTCGTGTCGGTGGTCAGGAACTTGACCAGGAGCCATGCTTCCGCCGGATGCTCGGACGTCCGCGAGATGCCCACCACCGTTCCGCCCACCTGGCCGGATCCGTACCAGTCCGAGTGGTCGTCGGCGACGGGGAAGGGAGCCGTCCCGAACTCGATCTTCGCCTCGTCATCCCGGATGAACGTCCCGCGCCACTCGCCGTCGTAGAGCATGGCGACCTTCCCCTGTTCGAAAGCCTGCGCCGAGGACCACTCCGAGTTGGGACCGCCGAGTTGCTGGTAGAACCGCTGGAGGTTGTCGTAGCCGTAGAAGTCGACCAGATCCTTGTTCCATTGGAGCAGTTGCTTCCACGCGGGGTCCGTTGCGAACGCGGACTTCCCTTCGGGTGTGTACCACTGGGTGCCCCAGGCATTCCCGTTGTAGAGGTTGGTGTTCTCGTAGAACGTCGAAAGCGGCATGAACCCCGCGACCTTGATCGAGCCATCGGGATCGAACACCGTCAGCTTCTTCGCCATGTCGGTGAACTCGGAAAGGGTCTTCGGCGGCTCCGTATAGCCGGCGGCATCGAGCATGTCCTTGTTGTAGTAGAGACCGTAGGCGTCCGTGAGCAGCGGGAACGTGCACTGCACACCCTGGTAGCTCGTGTACTTGAGCGCCGCCGACGGGAAGACGGAGCCCAGATCCATCCCATCGGCCTTGATGAAGGGCGCGAGATCGAGCATCCCTCCGGTCGAGCAGTACAGCGGCACGTTGGTGGACTCCGAGTCGATCCCGACGTCGAACGTTTCGCCGCTGTTGATGCCTCGAACGAAGTCGATCGGTTGCTTGCCCGGGACGATCTTCACGTCGATCCACGGATACTGCGCATTGAATCGATTCAGTACGTCGGTGAGGTTCTTCAGCTCGCGCTCGGTGAAGTAGTCCCAGACGGTCAGCGTCACGGGCGTGTGCGATCCACTCGGGTTCACCGTCTCCACCGGGCTGGAGGTAGTACCTCCGCCGGCCGTGCAAGCCCCCGCCAGCACGCCCAGCACGGCCACCACGGACAACAGCCGCTTCATCGTCTTACCCCCTCTGTTCCCGTCCCCTTGGATGGGGCTCCATCCCGCACCTGTCAAAGCCGACTTCTAGGGTCGCTCCTCCCCGAGCGCGCGCCCACTGGTCCCACTGCCATTCCCCTTGTTACTCACGACACCGCCTCCCGCGGAACCCGCGAGAACAACTGGTCCTGCGCCGCCTGGAGGGCCATCGCCACTGCCCCGGTCACCTCGGCGTCCTCGCCGAGGACGGAGACCTCGATCCGGGGGTGGAACGGAGACAGCGCGCGGACCTCTCGTTCCACGGGCTCCAGCAACAGGTCACCGTTGCCCCCGATGCCGCCGCCCAGGATCACCAGCTCGGGATCTACTACGGGCACCACGGCCGTGATCGCCAACGCGATCCGTTCCGCCACGACCGCCACGACCTCGGTCGCGATCCGATCCCCGCGGCGAGCGGCCGCGAACACCTTCCGCGGAGTGAGCGGTGAACGCATGCCGCGGGAACGCGCCAGCGCGGCGACGCCCTTCGCGCCGAGCGCCGATTCCAACGCCCCCCGTCGTCGGTTCGAGGGGTCGTGCGGGTCTGCGGCGGCGAGCGGTAGATAGGCCACCTCACCCGCCACCCCAGTGGCGCCCCGGTAGAGGTCGCCGTTCAGCACAAGACCGAGCCCGACGCCAGTCCCGACGTGGAGGAACACGAAGTTCGCGATGCCCTTCCCCAGACCCCTCCACTGCTCCCCCACCGTGGCCAAGTTGACGTCGTTCTCGAAAGCGACTTTCGTGCCGAGCTCCTGTCGCACGGCCTCCACGAGCCCGTGTCGCCCCCACCCCGGCAGGTTGTGTGCCAGGGCGACCTGGTCTCCGGTCG
This sequence comes from Actinomycetota bacterium, assembly GCA_036390995.1. GTDB lineage: Bacteria > Actinomycetota > UBA4738 > UBA4738 > HRBIN12 > DASQQQ01. The sequence continues at coordinate 13,836 of DASWAT010000193.1, forward strand.
GCTGGACCACGCCGGGGCTTCCCACCACGGCGAAGGTGACATGCCGCCACTGGATCCCCGCCTCGGCGGCCAGGCCGTGCGCCACGTGGCCGATCTGCTCGATCAGGGCCCGCGCGCTTCGAGCGCGGGCTCGTTCGTCGCGCCGCGCCACCACGTCTCCGGTGAGGTTCGCGATGGCAGCGCGGAGCCATGAGCGGCCGACATCGATGCCGACCACCCATCCGGCCGTGGGATTCAGCTCGTAGAGGAGGGCACTCGGACCCTTGCTGCCCGACGACCGGCCGGCTTCTCGGACCAAGTGCGCCTGTTCCAGAGTCATCAACGCTTGGGACACGGTCGGCTTGGACAGTCCGCTGTCCCGAGCTATCTGCGCCCGAGAGACGGGGCCTCGCTGGCGGATGAACTCCAGGACCATGCGCTCGTTCATGGCCCTGAGGAGGCTCGGAGTGCCTGCTGCGAAGATCCGGTCGGCGCCCGTGCCCGTGCCCCCCGACAATAACTTAAGGAAACTTTCCTAACTATTCACTGCCGAATCGTACCCGCCCAGATGCCTGGGGTCAAGGCTCCGGTCTCGACCATCGCGGCCCGAGGCCCCCCCGATCGCAGAAGCACGCCGGCGAGCTCAGCGGATCGGGAACTGCACCTCGGTGACGTTGTCGCCCGGATCGGGCGTCTCCTCCGGATCGGTCAGGTAGACCTCCCGGGGCGGGCCGTCGATCTCGCGCCCCTGCTCCTCGATCCACGCCGTCAGCGCCTCGTACGCGGCGCCCACCTTATCGTACGGGCCCCGATGGATCGTCCAAGCCACCTCAGCCTCGGGGATCCGGGCGCCGCGCGCCTCGCCGACGTCCTCGAACGGCTCGCGCACCGGAGCGCACACCTCGATCTCCCCGATCACCTGGTCTCCGAGTTGGTGATAGACGATGAACGGTGGGGCACTCGGCGAAACCCTTGCCCGGACCATGGCCTCCATGAGGTCGGCGAACCCTTCGTGGATGTCCTTCGCGATCGACGCCATCGACGCGGTCATCCGAACCGCGGCCACGTGCTGCGCCGGAAGCTGCTTGACCTGCACCTCGTACGCCATGACTCCCTCCTTCCACGTGACGAGTCAAGCGCGTACGGAGGCGGTCGTCCCAGGGGCGTTCGGCCCGGCCGGTCTGGCCCGCTCAGGCGGGGAAGAAGCGAGGCAGATGCTGCCGGTTCGCCTCGAGCAGCTCCTCCAGCAGTGGGGCCGCGGTCCGGTAGTCGCGGACGAGCGGGTTCGTCAGCAGCGCCTTCAGGGCAACCGCGCGATCACCCGTCGTCGCCGCCCCCACGGCGAGCCGTTCGTAGGCCTTCGCGTGCTCGACGAGGCCGAGCATCTCGGGGGCGAGCGGCGCCAGCGGGAGGGCGTGCGCGCCCTCGCGATCGATCCTCGCCGGGATCTCGACCACGGCATCATCGGACAGGTTCGGGATGGCGCCATCGTTCCGCAGGTTCACGACCTGGACGTCGCCCGTCCCGGCGTGCAGCGAGGCCACCAGCTGCGCCGCCGCCTCGCTGTAGAAGGCGCCCCCTCGCTCCTCCAGCAGCGCCGGCTTCTCGTCCAGGTTCGGGTCCTTGTAGAGCTCGAGGAGCCCAGCCTCGATGTCCATGACCTCTTCGGCGCGGGTCCGATGGGTCCGTTGGTGCTCGAGCACCTCGTCGGTCAGGTAGTAGTAGTGCAGGTAGTACGAGGGAACGGCGCCGAGGGCACGGATCAGCTCGACGGGCGTACCGGTCTCGTCGGCGATCAGCTCGGCGGAACCCTCGACGAGCTCGGGGAGGCGGTCCACGCCGTCCACGCGAACCTCCCGCTCCCAGGACAGGTGGTTCAGGCCCACGTGCTCGAGCTCGACGCGCTCGGGCTCCACGTCGAAGTGCCGGGCGAACCGCCGCTGGAACCCGATGGCGACGTTGCACAGCCCGAGCGCCCGGTGGCCCTCGTCCAGCAACGCCTGCGTCACGATCCCGGTGGGGTTCGTGAAGTCGACGAACCACGCACCCCGTGCGCCTCGCGAGGCGGTCAGCTCGGCCAGCTCGAGCACAACAGGCACCGTCCGCAGGGCCTTCGCGAAGCCTCCGGGTCCGGTGGTCTCCTGCCCGATGCACCCGAACCGCAGCGGGAGCGTCTCGTCCACATACCGAGCCGCCTGGCCGCCGACCCGAAGCTGGACGATCACGAAGTCCGCGCCCTCGAGCGCCTCGTCGCGGTTCCCGGTGAGCCGGAGGCGTCCGGCCCATCCGGCCTTCGCGAGCATCCGGCCCGCAAGCGCTCCCACGATCTCGAGACGCTCCGGATCGATGTCCAGGAGCACCAGCTCCTCCACCGGAACACGGTCCGCCCGCCGCGCGAAGCCCTCCACGAGCTCGGGCGTGTAGGTACTACCGGCCCCGATCACCGACACCTTCACACCCATCGCCGGGCATCGTACACTGCCCACGATGAAATCGTTAAGAAACTTTCCTGATCCGTTCCTCGGCGAGATCGCCAGCCAGCCGGACGCGCTCCGCCGGGCCGCGGCTGCCCTCCTGGAGCAGCGGCCCGCGCTCGAGCGCATCCGCGAGGCCGGCACGGACGCGCGGACGCTCGTGTTCACGGGCATGGGCAGCTCGTACGACGCCTGCTACCCGGCGGTGAACGACCTCGCCGGCAGAGGCGTCGCCGCGCTACTGGTGGACACGGCCGAGCTCCTGCACTTCCGCCGGCCGGTGCTGAACCCGCAGACCCTCGTCACGGTGGTGAGCCAGTCGGGCGAGAGCGCCGAGATCGTGAAGCTCGCCTCCGACATCTCGAAGCAGCGCCTGCAGCCGATCGTGCTGTCGATCACGAATGGGCTCGACAACGACCTGGCGAAGCGGGCGGACATCACGCTCGACACGTGGGCCGGGCGCGAGACCGGACCATCCACCATGACCTTCGCCGCCTCGATGGCCACGCTGTCCGGGGTGGCGCGTTTGCTGGCCGGCGACAGCGTGGACACCGCGATCGACCGGACCCGCACCGCTGCGGAGGCCGCAGCCCGGGCGGTAGAGCGCTTGCTCTCGGACGCAGAAGCGTGGGCCGAGGAGCTCGTCGGCATGCTGGGCCAAAGGGCAGTGACCGTGGTACTGGGCCGGGGACCGGCCCGAGCCGCGGCGGAGATGGGCGCACTGATGTTGAAGGAATGTGGGGTCATGGCCGAATCGCTCGAATCCGCGGCCTTCCGCCACGGGCCGCTCGAGCTCGCCGGCCCCGACATGGCCGCGATCGTGCTCGCCACCGAGCCCGAGACGCGGCGTCTGGACCTCGGGCTCGCCCGTGACCTCGTGGAGGCGGGCACCTCGGTCCTGGTCATCACCCCCGACGGCGAAGCACCGAAGGGGGCGCACGCCGCGGCGACCGGCTACCAGGATCGCGCGCTGATGTCTGCCGTCTCGATCGTGCCGATCCAGCTGCTGTCCTGGAAGCTCGCCTCGCTACGGGGCCGCACGCCCGGCGCCTACACCCGGGCGTCGAAGGTGACCACCCGTGAGTGACGGCCTCCGGGTCGCCCTCACGTTCGACGCGGAGCATCCTGATCGTCCCCTCTGTCCCGGCGGCAACGTCGACCGCGTTCTCGACGCTCTCCACGCTGCCGCCGCGAGGGCCACGTTCTTCGTCCAGGCCCGGTGGGCCACCGCGCACCCCGAAGCGGCCGCGCGGATCGCCCGCGAGGGCCACCTCGTGGGGCACCATTCGAAGTTCCACGCCCGGATGACACTGCTCTCCGACGACGGCCTCCGCGCCGACGTCCGGGAGGGCGAGGAAGAGATCCGGGCTACCACGGGCGCAGACCCTCGTCCGTGGTTCCGCTGTCCGTTCGGGGACGGCCACGACGACGAGCGCGTCCTGTCCACGCTTGGAGGGCTCGGCTACCGCAACGTGTTCTGGCACGTCGTGTTGGAGGACTGGGAGCCCTGGCGCTCGCCCGACGACCTGCGCGCCGACGCCGTGGCCGGGGCCATCGCGCACGGCGACGGCGCGGTGGTGCTGCTCCACACGTGGCCCGCGCCGACCGCCGAGGCCCTGGCGGGGATGCTCGAGGACCTCGCCGCGGCGGGTGCACGGTTCGTCGGCGTGGACGAGCTGGAACCGGAGCTCCTGCCGTGAGACGCCCTGCCATCCTCGCCGTGGACGGGGGAGGATCGAAGGTCGACGCCGTCCTCCTGGGCGGGACCGGCGAGGTGCTGGGCACCGCCCGGGTTCTCGAGCCGAAATGGGACCGGACGGGCGATGACCTCCACATGGATTCGATCCAGTCGGCCCTCGGGGGCGCGTGCGCCGATGCCGGGCTGGATCCCGATGTCCGGCCCGTCGCCGACCTCGGCGTCTACTGCCTGGCCGGCGCCGATCTCCCCGCCGACGACCGGCGGATCCTCCGTGGTCTGGCCGACCGCGGCTTCAGCGCGGAGAACGTCCTCCGCAACGACACGTTCGCCGTGCTGCGGGCGGGCACGGAGCGCGACTGGGGCGTGGGCGTGGTCTGCGGCTTCGGGACCAACTGTTCCGGCGTGGCGCCCGACGGCCGGATCTACCGCTTCCCCGCGATCGGGGGCGTGTCGGGCGACTGGGGAGGCGGCATGGACATCGGCAGCGACGCGCTGTGGCACGCGCTGCGGGCACGCGACGGCCGCGGGCCCCGCACGGCGCTCTCCGAGCTCGTCCCCGCGCATTTCGGGCTTCGCACTCCCCGGCAGGTCATGGAGCGGCTGTACTTCGGACGGATGGAGACCGAACGGCTCGCCGAGCTCCCGCCGGTCGTGTTCCGGGCCGCGGCGAAAGGGGACGGGATCGCCCGCGGGATCGTCGACCGGCAGGCCGACGAGGTCGTGATCATGGCCGGCGCGGCGATCCGCAAGCTGCGGATGGCCGCGCTCGACGTCGACGTGGTCCTGGGCGGGGGCATCTTCCGCAACCGGTTCCCGACGTTCTTCGACCGGATCCGGGACGGGCTGCAGGAGCTCTGCCCGCAGGTCGGGATCACGGTACTCACCGCACCCCCGATCGTGGGCGCCGCGATGCTCGGTCTCGACCGGATCGGAGCATCGACGACGTCGAAGTCACGTGTGCGGGCCGCGCTGACCCACGAGCGACTGCTCCGGATCGTGGACCGACTCAGGGAGGAGGAGAACGCATGGCCAGGATCGTCCTCGACGGCGTGACGAAGGTCTTCGGATCGGACGTGCTCGCCGTCAGCGATCTCTCGTTGGAGATCGGCGACGGCGAGTTCATGGTGCTGGTGGGACCCTCCGGCTGCGGAAAATCGACGATCCTGCGGATCCTCGCCGGCCTCGAGGAGGTGACGGCGGGCGAGGTCTCCATCGGCGACCGACAGGTCACCGACCTGGCTCCGAAGGAGCGCGACGTCGCGATGGTGTTCCAGAACTACGCGCTCTACCCGCACATGACCGTCGAGGAGAATCTCGGGTTCGGGCTCAAGATCCGACGGGCCTCGAAGGAGGATACGCACCGCCGCGTCCGGGCGGCCGCCAAGATCCTCGGCCTCGAGCCGCTGCTCCGCCGAAGGCCTGCGGCGCTCTCCGGGGGCCAGCGCCAGCGAGTGGCGATGGGCCGTGCCATGGTTCGCGAGCCTCAGGCGTTCCTCATGGACGAACCGTTGTCGAACCTCGACGCGAAGCTTCGGGTCCAGATGCGCGCCGAGCTGGCCAAGCTCCACGAGCGCCTGAAGACCACCACGGTATATGTCACGCACGACCAGGTCGAAGCCATGACGCTCGGCGAGCGGGTCGCGGTCCTTCGGGACGGCGTGTTGCAGCAGGTCGACACACCGCAGAACCTCTACAACCGCCCGGCGAACCTGTTCGTGGCGGCGTTCATCGGATCGCCGCCGATGAACCTCGTGGAGGCTCGGATCGGCGCCGGTATGGTCTCGTTCGCAGGCTTCCACGTGCCCCTTCCTCGCGACGTGGATCTCGCCCCTCTCGACGGACGAACGATCATCCTCGGGATCCGGCCCTCCGACCTAGAGGACACGGAGGTCTGGTCCAACCCCGACCTTCCATCGATCGAGGTGATGGCAGACGTCATCGAGGAGCTCGGATCGGAGGTGAACGTCCTGTTCACGGTGGACGCTCCGCCGATCGAGACCGAGGAGACGCTCGCGGCCGCCGATCAGGCGGCGGAGGAGGTCCCGATCCCGCTCCTGGCCGACGGGCGCCGGGCCATCTTCTGCGCCCGGGTCGACGCCCGGACCAGGGCCCGACCGGGTGCTACCGTCACGTTGTCCCTGGACCCGAGGCGGTTCCACTTCTTCGACCCGGAGACGGGCCTGGCCATCGCGCCGGCACGGGCGGCGTCGGCGACGGCCTGAGACGCCTCAGTCCGCCCGCTCACCCACCTCCACGGCTGAGGGCCGGAACGGGATCCACGCCTCGACCACGGTTCCCGTGCCCGGTGTGCTGGTGACGCGGCACCACCCGCCGGCCAGCTCCGCTCGTTCGACCATGGTCGGCAGGCCGATGTGCCCCGGCGTGGGGTGCTCGGGGTCCCCAGGATCGAACCCCCGTCCGTCGTCGGCCACCCGCAGCCCGATGCCGCCGTCCGGGCCGGCGAGCCGGACCTCCAGCCGCCCCGCATCCGCGTGCTTGCCGGCGTTCGTCACGGCCTCCTGCGCGATCCGGAACACGATCGCGCCCAGATCGGGCGGCGGCTCCTCCGTGAGCTCCACGTCGAGCGTCCAGGCAACCGGGAACCGGAGGTCCTCGAGGTAGGCGCGCAGCGCCGCAGCGAGCCCCTCCTGGTCGAGGGTCACCGGGCGGAGCTCGAACAACAGATGGCGAAGACGATCGACCGCGAGCTTCAAGGTCTCGTGGACCTCGCCGATCCCCCGCCGCAGGTCGGGGTCGTCGGCGGCCCCGAGGAGCGCCTGCAGCTGAAGGTCGGCGGCGCTGATCACCTGGATCGAGTCGTCGTGGAGGTCCGCGGCGATCCGGCGCCGTTCCTCCTCCTGGGCCTCCTCGAGCCGGGCCAGCAGGGACCGCCGCTCCTCCAGGTTCTGCCACCGGAGGGCCTCGCTCGCGCGGAGCCGCTCCTGCGCCTGCTTGCGCTCGGTGACGTCGACCATCACGCCTCGCCAGAACAGCGTCCCGCCGCGACCGTCCGATACAGGAACCGCCTCGTCGAGGATCCACACCTCCCGCCCGTCGGCTGCGAGCAGCCGGTACTCGCTGCGGAACGGCCGGCCGAGCTCACGGGATCGCCGCCGCTCCCGGTTCACGCGGTCGCGGTCGTCCGGGTGCAGGCGGGAGCGACGAAGGGCCGGCTCCTCACGCCAGCGAGCCACGGGGTACCCGAGGACCCGCTCGACCTGCGACGAGGTGAACAGGTTCGTGCCGTCGCCGTCGTTCGAGTCCACGTATAGCACCGCCGGTAGGACGTCGCCGATGGATCGAGCGGCCGCCTCGGCTCTGACCACGGCTTCGATCAGTCCAGGTGGGATCCGGGTCCGGGTGGTCACATGGCCCTCACAGCTTGTAGCCGAACCGTCGGAGCAGCGCCATGCGCTCGGCCACGTCCTCCTCCGACTCCACCCCGAGCGGCGTTCTACCGTCGACCACGCCGAGGATGCCGCGCCCCTGCTCGGTCTCCGCCACCACCACCTCAACCGGGTTCGCGGTGGCGCAGTAGATGCGGCAGACCTCCGGGATCATCTTCACGGCGTTCAGAACGTTGATGGGGAACCCGTCCTTCAGGAGGATCACGAACGCGTGACCGGCGCCGATCGCCTGTGCGTTCCGCACGGAAAGGTCGACCAGCTCCGTGTCGTTCCCGCTCCGGCGGACCAGCCGAGGCCCGCTCGACTCGCAGAAGGCGATCCCGAACTTCAGCCCTGGCGAGGCCTGCACGAGCGTCTCGTGGAGATCCTCGACGGTCTTGATGAAATGCGACTGCCCGAGGATGAGGTTCAACTCCTCCGGCTTCTCGAACCGGACGGTGGTGATCTCCATAGGGGGCTCCTCAGCTCGTCGGCGAACCCGTTCGCGCGATCGTTCCGAGCTTGGAGACTACCCCGGCCAAGAGTGCGATTCGAGGAACCACGGAGGTGAGATCCATCCATTCCTCCGCCGCGTGAGACGCCCCGCCGATCGGTCCGAGGCCGTCCAGGGTCGGCACCCCGGCGGCCGACGTGGTGTTCGCATCGGACGCTCCACCGGTGGATGCGTCCCGTAGCTCGAACCCCAGCTCCATCGCCACATCGGTGGCGAGCGAAGCCAGACGAGCCCCGCCCTCCCTCCGCTCCATCGGTCGATGCCACTTGCCGGGCTGGATCTCGACGGAGACGTCGGGCACGGTGTGGGTGACGGCGATCCGCTCGATCTCCTCCTCTACCACCCCAAGACTCTCCTCCTGGGGCGATCGGACGTCGATCTCGATCGTGCACCGCTCGGCCACGACGTTGGTGCGCGTTCCTCCGCGGACGGTCCCCGCATTCACCGTCACGCCAGGCCACCGCCCGTTCAGCGCGTGCAGCGCCACGATCTTGTGCGCCGCCTCCAGCACGGCGCTCCGTCCCTGCTCCGGCTCGACACCCGCGTGCGCGGCGCGGCCGGTGATCTCGATCCGGTAGTCCGAGACGCCCTTGCGGGCCGAGACCACGTCGCCGTTCTCGCGCCCGCTCTCCAGGACGAGGGCGGCGTCGGCCCGTCCCGCCGCCTCCTGGATGTGCGCCCGCGAGAAGGGGGACCCGATCTCCTCGTCAGGGTTGCAGACGTACGTGATGGAGCCGAAGCCGTCGAACCCCGCCTCCTGCAGGACCTCCACGGCGAAGAAGCCGAGGAGCAGGCCACTCTTCATGTCCGACACGCCGGGGCCGGTCGCGCGATCGCCTCGTGCGGCGAACGGACGCTCTTCCGCCGTGCCGGGATCGAACACGGTGTCGGTGTGTCCGATCAACAGGACGTGGGGACCACCGACGCCCTCGAGGCGACCGATCAGCAGGTCGCCGAGCTGCGGCTCGTCGCCGGCAGGCCGGTGGGGGATCCGCCGGACGGTCCACCCGCCGCGCTCGAACCGCGCGGCACACAGATCGGCGACGCGGTTCACGCCGTGGGGCGTGTACGAACCCGAGTCGATGTCCACCATCTCGCGCAACGCGTCGACGAAGTCGTCGTAGCGGTCCGCGGCAAGGCGCTCGAGCTGCCCCGGGTCCACGGCGCGCCAGTATACGGGCGGCCCGGGTACCATCCGCGGCGTGACGCGGCGGGGCGGAGACGACCTGAACGTCTGGTGGAGGATCGGCATCCTCCTCGTCGGGATCGTCTGGCGGCTGCTGTTCCGACTGCGGTACATGGGAACGGAGAAGATCCCGCGGACCGGTCCCGCCATCGTCGCCGGCAACCACCTGAGCGCGCTGGACGGCATCGTGGTGGGACTCGCCAACGGCGAGCGAGCCCGCCGGATGACCCGGTTCCTCGCAGCGGCCGAGTTCTTCGTCAAGCCGTGGTTCGGATGGGCGCTGCGCCTGTACCGGCAGATCCCCCTCCGCAGGGGCGAGGGCGACGCCAGCGCGCTCGACGAGGCCATCCGGGCGATCCGCGGCGGCGCCCTGGCCGGGATCTTCCCCGAGGGACTCGTGAACCCGCACCCTGAGGAGTTACAGCGGGGCCGTTCCGGCCTAGCGCGTCTGGCCCTTCCCACCGGCGCACCTGTGGTCCCGGTGGGGATCTGGGGAACGCAGGACCGCTGGCCGCGCGACGGCCTCCACTTCCGCCGGCCGTGGCGCCCCACCCTCGTCGTGGCCTACGGAGACCCGATCGAGCCGTACGGCGATCCCGACGACCCCGCCGACGTGCAGGCCTTCACGGAGACGGTCATGGAGGCGATCGCCCGTCAGATGCGGGTCGCTCGCGCCGCCGCCGCGCGCCGGCCCTGACGGCGGCCCTCTCCGGGGGGCTGATCGGGCGGGTCGAGCCCGGCACCGCGATCGCTCTCCGTGCTACGGTCGAGGAGGAGGAGGGACGACGATGTCGGCGCAGCCCCCCACCCGCACGTCGACCGACGGCCGGTTCCACCTGACGCGCGAGACGCCGTTCCGCTGGCGCATCCGGCTCAGAGACGGCATGCAGGTGCCCGGCGTGCTCTTCGCGTCGGACAGGCTGATCCCGGACATCCTCGCTGACCAGTCGCTCGCTCAGGTGGCGAACGTGGCCACGCTGCCGGGCATCGTCGACGCCTCGTACGGGATGCCCGACATCCACCTCGGCTACGGGTTCCCGATCGGCGCCGTGGCCGCGACCGATGTCGAAGCAGGCGGCGTCATCTCGCCGGGCGGCGTGGGGTTCGACATCTCGTGCGGCGTGCGGCTACTGGTCTCGGGCCTCGACCTGGACGAGGTCCGTCCGAGCCTCGACCGGCTGATGGACGCGCTCGACCGGAACACCCCGAAGGGCGTCGGGAAGGGGGGCGTGTGGCATCTGCGATCCGAGCGCGACCTCGAGCGGCTCATGGTGGAGGGCGCCCGCTTCGCCGTCCGAAGCGGATACGGCGTGGATCGGGATCTCCAGCGGTGCGAGGACGGGGGGGCGCTCCCGGAGGCCGACCCCGGCCAGGTGAGCGCGCACGCACGCCAGCGAGGGCTCGGCCAGGTGGGGAGCCTGGGTTCGGGCAACCACTTCCTCGAAGTCCAGACGGTGGATAGGGTGTTCGACCCGGACCTGGGGCACGCGTTCGGCCTGCGCGAGCGGCAGGTCTGCGTGATGATCCACTGCGGTTCGCGCGGCCTCGGGCACCAGGTGTGCACCGACCACGTCCGCGTGATGGAGCGGGTCATGCCCGGATACGGGATCCGCGTTCCCGACCGCCAACTGGCCTGCGCGCCGGTCGACTCGCCGGAGGGCCGCGCGTACCTCGGTGCGATGGCCGCCGCCACGAACTACGGCCGCGCGAACCGCCAGCTGCTGTCCGAGGCCGTTCGGGACGCGTTCGCCGAGACCCTCGGGACACGAGCGCTCGACCTCCTGTACGACGTGTCGCACAACCTGGCGAAGCTCGAACGCCACCGGGTGGACGGCCGCGACCGACTGCTCTGCGTGCAGCGCAAGGGCGCAACGCTCGCGCTGCCACCCGGCGACGAACGGCTCCCCGGCGACCTCCGCCCGTTCGGCCAGCCGGTCCTCATCCCCGGCTCGATGGGTACGGCGTCCTACGTGCTTGCCGGCGTGCGGCAGAGCGGCGCCTTCCACTCGACCTGCCACGGCGCCGGACGGACGATGAGCCGTCACGCGGCGACGAAGAAGATCCACGGGGGCGACCTCCGGTCGCAGCTCGAACGGGAGGGGATCGCGGTGCGGGCCGGATCGCTCCGAGGCCTGGCCGAGGAGGCACCGTTCGCCTACAAGGACGTCGACGAGGTCGTCGCCACGTGCGAGGGGGCCGGCCTGGCCCGCCGGGTCGCCCGCCTGCGCCCGATCGGTGTGGTCAAGGGCTGAGCCGACTCACGCCGGCGAGACGCCGAGGTGCTCGGCGAACCAGTCGCCCGCGAGCTCGGCAACGCGTTCCAGGGCGCCCGGCTCCTCGAACAGGTGGGTCGCTCCGGGCACGATCTCCAGAGCGTTGGGGCAGCGGAGCTCCGCCTGGGCCTCGCGGTTCAGCTCGATCACCACGGTGTCGGCGCCGCCGACGATCAACAGGGTAGGCGCGCCGACCCGGGGGAGCGCCGCACCGGCCAGGTCGGGACGACCGCCGCGGGAGACCACCGCCCCGATCCGCTTCCCGAGCTCGGCCGCGGCCACCAGCGCTGCCGCCGCTCCCGTGCTCGCTCCGAACAGCCCAACCGGCAGACCGCCCACGTCGCCGCGACCGAGGAGCCACTCCACGGCCGAGCCCAGCCGACCCGCGAGCAGCTCGATGTCGAACACGTTGGCCCGGTCGGCCTCTTCGTCCGGCGTCAGGAGGTCGAAGAGCAGCGTCGCGATCTCACGGCCGTTCAAGGCGCGGGCAACCGCGACGTTGCGGACCGACAGCCGGCTGCTCCCGCTCCCGTGCGCGAACGCGACCACGCCGGTCGCGGCGGCGGGTGTCGTGAGTTCGCCGGGTAGGAGGACCCCATCGATCCCAAGCTCGACGTCCATGGACGCCACCATCTCCACGCTGGCAGGACTTCGGGACGGATGCAACCCCCTGGATGGGTGGTTGCGAAACGGACGCACTACCGTCTGGCAACGAACCGGGGCCGGCCCGAAGGGCCGGCCCCGTCTACTCGTCTCCCCGACGCGTCACATCACGGTGACGGCCGAGATGAGGTTCGAGTCACGCAGCTTGCGCAGCGCCTCCCGCTCGATCAGGCGGACCCGCTCGCCCGACAGCCCGAGCACCTTCCCGGTCTCGCGGAGCGACAGCGGCTGCCCGTTCTCGAGGCCGTACCGGAGGGCGATCACGTGGCGCTCGCGCTCGTCGAGCACGCGCTCCACGGCGTCGCCGATCTCCTCGCGGACCAGCTGGTCCTCGACCTCGTTGAACGCGGCGTCCGAGTCGACCTCCTCGATGAGGTCGCCGAGCTCGGTGTCCTCGCCAACCGGCGACTGCAGGGACAGCGGCTCGCGCCTGCCCATCTCGGAGAGGTCGTCGATCTCCTCCACCGTGGTGTCGAGCGCCTTCGCCAGCTCCTCACGCGATGGCTCGCGGCCCATGGTCTGCGCGAACTGGAACCGCGTGCGATTCAGCTTGCGCAGCCGGTCGTGGATGTGCACCGGCAGGCGGATCGAGCGCGACCGGTCGGCGATGGCCCGGGTGATTCCCTGCCGGATCCACCACGTGGCGTACGTGGAGAACTTGAAGCCCCGGCGCCAGTCGAACAGCTCGACGGCGCGCATGAGGCCGATGTTCCCCTCCTGAATCAGGTCGAGCAGCGGCAGGCCCTGGCCCTGGTACTTCCGGGCGACCGAGACGACCAGCCGAAGGTTGGCCATGATGAACCGCTGGCGCGCGGCTTCGGCCTTCTTCACCGCCTGCCGCGCCTTCATGATGGACTTCTCCGAACGCAGCCGGCCGGAGCGGAGCTTCTCCTCCGCCTCCTTGCCGTGCTCGATGATGATGGCGAGCTCGACCTCCTCCTCCTTCGTGAGGAGTGGCTCACGCGCCGCGGCCTCCAGGTACAGCCGGAGGTCGTCGGCGTCGTCGGTGCCAAGCGGTCGTGCAGGTTCTGGCATGTGCTCCTTCACTCTCCCCTCGAAGCCCGGGGTCGGGGCGTGCGTACCCCTTTGCCAGGTCTTCGGGACCTTACAACGTACGTTGGCCCGCGGGCGCACGAAAACATGGCCGCCGGAGGCCTCTCGTTCGCGATGGTATCGACGCCTCCCGGATTTGTAAAGGCGATCACCTGTTGAGACATCGTGAAAGTCCCGGCTATTCCGCATGTTTCGGCCCCGAACGACCTCTGGCGGCCGTTTCGTGGGGCCATCGTGAGACCTTCGCCGGGATGGTGGGGAGGGTTCGCCTGATCCCCCAGGCTGCGGCACGAAGAACGGGGCTCACGGTTCGGGTCCCAGGGCAGGCCGAACCCTCCCGGAGGCGAGGAGGCAGGAGGCCGATCGTGGCCCCCGGGAGGAGGAACCGAGCCGGAAGCAGGGTCGGCGGCACGGGAGGGCTCAACGACCCCGAACGTTCATCCGCCGCTCCCCCGGCCGTTCGCCCACGGGACATCTGCGTGGGGTGTGATGGGGTCGGTTCAGTCCAAGGAGGATCCGATGCACGAGGACCCGAACCGCATCTTCGGCCCGGAAGACGAGGAGGACGAAGAGGACGAGAACCTCGTCTGGGTCTGGGACGCACAAGACTGAGTTCGAGCACCGGCCAAGGCGCACCGGGGGGCGGACAACCGCCCCTTCGTCGCGTCGGTGGTCCGGGTGCGTTGGAGTACGGCTAGGACGCGACGCGTACGGAAGACACCGGGGCCAGATGCGGTGCGACGAGCGTCCACGACGTCCCACCGTCGACCGAGCCGAACACCTCGCCCGAAGTCGCCCCGAAGTACAGGCCGAGCGGATCGCGGCCGTCGTGGCAGAACGCCTGGCGCAGCACGGTGAGGTAGGCCTCCTCCTGAGGGAGCCCGTCGGCGTGGGCCGTCCACGAGACACCGGCATCGCGGGTCTCGTACACGCGGACCCGGCCGTCGGGCGTCACCCGGTCTCGGTCGGCCAGGAGCGGGATCACCCATGCGCGGTCGGGGTCGCGCGGATCGATCGCCAGCGGGAACCCGAAGTCCGACGGCAGACCGGGTGCGATGTCGACCCACGACTCCCCGGCGTCGTCCGAGCGATAGACGCCGCCGTGGAACTGGAGGAACAACCGCTCGGGCCGAAGCGGCGCACGGTGCATGTTGTGGACGCAGAGATCGGTCGACGTCGGGCGGGCTTCTTCGGGCAGGTACCGGGCGACGAGCCCTGCGTTCGACCGGCGCCACGTCCCGCCCCCGTCCTCGGTGAGCCACACGCCGGCGGCAGAGATCCCGATGGCAACGCGCTCCGGATCACCCGGCCACGGACAGATCGAATGCAGCGCGAGGCCACCTGCCCCCGGTTGCCAGGTTGCTCGATCCGGCTGGTCCCACATCCCCCGGTTCAGCGTCCACGTGAGACCGTCGTCCTCGCTGGAGAAGAGCCCGGCGGGCGCGACCCCGGCCCAGAGCAGCCGATCGGTCTCGCCCGGCTGGATCACCCAGATCCGCTCGACCGTCGCGCCGGCGTCGTCGGGGAAGCGCGGCCCGTCGGTCTGCTCCCAGTCACCGGTCGGGTCGTCGGCCACGAACACGCGAGGTCCGAACTGGCCATGTGTGACGGACGCGAAGTAACGACCGCTCCGTGGGTCGCGCATCGCGTACTCCACCGTGCTCCCGGCGAACGCCCTCGCGACCACGTCGAGCCGCTGTCCCCGCCGCCCCCGCAGCACGAACAGACCCTTCTTCGTGCCCACGAGCAGCTCGGTGTCGTCCGACCCTCCGGAGATGGCCGGAAGGACGTCCACCCGGTCCGTCTGCCCCACCGGCGTTGCCGCCGTCGCCTTGTCTCCGTTGACGAACACTCCCACGTGCCGCCGGAGGTCGCCTCGCTCATCGAGGATCCAGCCCGTAAGCCGCGGATGCAGGTGCTCCAGCGAGCGAAGCACGTCGGCCACCGTGACGCCCCCTGCCGGGACCTCCCGGAGACCCCCGGCCAGATCCCGCAGCGGAGGATGGAGGCTGACCATCGCCATGCGGCGGAGTGTAGCGGGGGTGGACGACGGCGGGGAACCCCGCTGATGCTGCCAGGCCGCGCCCGGGGGCGCACGGCCCGGCCGGCCTCACCCCGCCCGGGTGCCGACCTCGGGGCGGATCCGGAAGTCGGCGATCCCGTCGCGGACGGGGAAGCGATGCCCGCAGCCGCCGCACGTGTAGGCCCGGTTCCGTTCGGTCAGCCTGCCGCGGCAACGCGGACAGCGGAAGGTGTCGTCCTCCCGCGCCGGCCGAGGGATCGTCGGCTCCGGTACCGCCGAGCCGAACAGGATCGGCGCTATGCGCATGCGACCGAGCGCCCGGCCGGCGAGGAGGCCGGACGGGACCGCCGGCGCCAGCGCTCCGGCGTGTGCTGCGACCTTGTCCATGACGCCGAGGCCCAGCAGCTCCTCCACACGGAACCCCGCGTCGCCCAGCAGCCGCTCGACGTCGCGTGGATGCCATCCGAAGGAGCGGGGCCCGTAGGGCTCGAGCCCAGGTGCGAAGGGACTCGGACCCCGCCCGCCGAGGAGTCGCCGGCCGATCCGCCTGAGGTTCCGCTTGTTGCCCACGTTGAAGACGAGGGTCCCCTGTGGCGCGAGGATCTCCTGGGCCGGTCGGAGGACCTCGAGCGGCCGCTCGAAGTGGTGGAGGACGCGGACCAAGACCGCAGCGTCGAAGCTGCCGGGAGCGAACGGCAACGCCCTGAGGTCGGCGGCGATCAGGCGCACCCGGGAACCCCATCGCTGCCGGGCCTGCTCCAGGAGGGACCACGCGCCGTCGAGGAGCACCACCTCCTCGAACCGGTCCAGATAGGCGCCGGTGAGCCGGCCGAACCCGCATCCTGCGTCGAGCAGCCGTCCGCCGGAGCGGGGGAGGAGTCGCGCGACGGCTCGGCGCTCCGAACGGTCGAGGTGGCTCCGTCCCGGCTCGCGCCAGAACGCCTCGTAGTCGAACCCCTCGTACGACAACGCCGTCGGGGGTGGCTCGGACCGCTCGGCGCGCACCACCATGACGCAGGAGAGCCTGTCCCGCGAAGGTTGGGAGGCGGTCGGAGGACGGTTCGGGGACGGTTGGGATCCCGTGGCTATCCGGTGACGATGGCGGTGACCTCGATCTCCACGAGGATGTCGGGATCGACGGATCGGAGCCCACCGACGGTCGTGTTGGCCGGACGGACGTCCGCGAACACCTCGCCGGGGGCCGGGCGGCCTCCTCCCACCGGCTCTCGTCGGCCAGGAGGATCCACGCTCGCGAGTAGCCCATCGTCGCCGCCCACGGCCGGTTCGCTTCCACCCTTCCCCTCGTCACGTGGTCGCTCCTTCCGTCCGGGCCGCCTGCGCCGTCCGGCCCGCCGCCCACGCCCGGATCCGCGCCACGTCCTCCGCGCGGGTGCGCGACAGCGGGGTCGTGGCGCCGATCTCGACGACGACCGCGTCGGTCGTGAGCTCGGACCCCTCGGCGTAGGCGCGGTACATGGCGCCCACCACGACTCCCTCCAGCTCGGCGCCCGAGAAGCCGGTGGCCGCCGCGGCAAGTCTCGACAGGTCGAACGCACCGGGATCGCGCTTGCGCCGGCGGAGCTGCACCTCGAGGATCTCCTGCCGCTCGCGAGCGCCGGGCAGGTCCACGAAGAAGATCTGGTCGAACCGGCCCCGGCGCAGGAACTCCGCCGGCAGCGTGGTGGGCTCGTTGCAGGTTGCCACGAGGAACACGCCGCCCGGACGCTCCTGCATCCAGCGCAAGAACGTGCCGAGCAGCCGCTGGGAGACCCCGCCGTCCCCGGTCGTCGCTCCGGTGGCGAAGCCCTTCTCGATCTCGTCCACCCACAGAACCATGGGGGACATCGCCTCGACCGTCGCGAGCGCGCTCTCGAGCCGGGTCTCGGACTCACCGACGTACGAGCCGTACAGCCTGCCCGGATCGAGCAGCACCAGCGGCAGGTTCCATGAACGCGCCAGCGCCTTCGCCACGAGCGACTTCCCGCATCCGGGCACGCCGGTGAGCAAGATGCCCTTCGGGGGGTCGAGCCCGAAGTCGCGGGCGGCGGGCTCGAAGGCTCGACCACGGATCCGGAGCCAGTCCTTCAGCTGGTCCATCCCACCCACGTCGCCGAGGTCGCCGGCCTCGGTGGGGACGAGCTCGAGGACGCCGTTCGCCTCGAGCAGCTCGGCCTTCGCGCCGCGCACGTAGGCGACGTCGCCGTCGTCCAGGCGGCCGTCGCGGAACGCCGCCTGGAGCAGGAGCCGCTCGGCCTCCGGCAGGGTGAGGCCGCGGACGGCTTCCACCAGCTCGTCGATCCCCGTGGTGTCGAGGGTCACCGGCATGCTCCGGGCCGCCAGGTCGTCGAGCGTCGTGCGCACCATCGAGGCCAGTTCGTCGCGGCTCGGCGGCTCGAGCGTCCACGGCAGCGCGAGCCCCTGCAGTTCAGGTGGGATGCGCGATCGCGGCCCCGTGAGCACCAGCGTCTGCCCGGTGCGGCCCTGCTGCCCGATCTCCTTGATCCGCCGGATCACGACCGGGTCGCCGAACGCGACGTGGACGTCGGCCAGGACGAACACGCCCGGGTCGGTGAGCGACGCGATGAAGTCGAGCGCCTTCCGCGGGTCGGTGGTCGCCATCTGCGGGTCGTGGAGATCGCGGGCCAGGCCCTTCGTGACCGTCCACGTCCACACCGGGATCCCGGCGGCGTCGGCGGCCCGTCGCAGGATCTGCATGAAACGCTGCTCGTCCTGCATCTCGGCCACGATGAGGGTGTGCCGGGATGCCAAGAGGAGGCGAAGGTCGCCCGTCGTGTCCATCCCCGGGATTATCGTCCGGCTACGATCGGCGGAGCGGTAGGCTGGCGTCGAGTCATGAGCCTCGAACTGCCACCGAGCCGCTTCGTAGACCTGGACGGTCCGGTCCACTACGTCGAGTGGGAGGGTCCGGCCGAGCGAACGTTCGTGCTCGTGCACGGCCTCGGCGGCTCGCACCTGTCCTGGGCCTCGGTCGGATCCGCCCTGGCGGCGGACGGCCGAGTACTAGCCCTGGACCTGGCCGGGTTCGGGCGGACCCCGCGCGAGGGGCGCAGCAGCCGGCTCTCCGCGAACCAGGTTCTGCTGGCCCGGTTCATCGACGCCGTGGTCGGCGGGCCCGCGATCGTGGTCGGGAACTCGATGGGCGGGGCGATCGCGATGCTGCAGGCCGCGTACGAGCCGGCGTCCGTCGAGGGCATGGTCCTCACGGCGTCGGTGTTCCCGTGGGCGCGGGGGGGCGTGCCGCATCCGCTGGTGATGACCGGGTTCGCGCTGTATCGGACCCCGGGTGTGGGCGAGTGGGCCGTGAAGCAGCGGTTCACCGGCCTGTCGGCCGAGAAGATCGTGCGGTTCAGCTTCCGCATGATCACGGCAGATCCGACCTCGGTGCCCGAGGATCTGATCCGGGCACACATCGACCTGCTGGACGAGCGGCAATCGGACCCGGACATGGGTCCCGCGTTCCTCGAGGCCGCGAGGTCGTTGCTCTCGCTCGGCCGCCGCGGCGAGTTGGCCCGGCGGCTGATCGAGTCCGTGAAGTGCCCGGTCCTGGTGATCCACGGCTACGGCGACCGGCTGATCCCGGTGGGATTCGCGCAGGCCGAGATCGAGCACCACCCGAACTGGATGATCCGGCTCCTCCCCGGCGTGGGCCACGTCCCGATGATCGAGGCTCCCGATCGATGGCTGGCCGCGATCGAGGCTTGGCTCGGAGAGCTGGGCGCCGCATCCGGGGACGCCCCTATCTAGACGCCGGCGGCCTTGGAGATCTCGTCGAGCGAATCGTCGATGGCGGCGGCGAGCGCGTCCAGGTCGGGCATGCCGTCCCAGTCCCCCGTGAGGCCGAACGCCATCGTGCCGCCGAGCGACGTGCAGGCCACCGACAACGCCGAGGTCCTGCCGATCGGCATCGAGGGGTAGTTCGCCACGAGCCTCGCGCCGGCCAGGTACAGCGGCTGCTGCGGGCCCGGGGTGTTCGAGACGACGAGGTTGAACACCGGCGCGTACGAGGCGACACGTGCCGCCGCGGCGAGCATCCCGCCGGGCCCGTACGAGCCGAGGCCGATGATCGCGTCGGCGCTCATCGCCATCATCGTGTCCTTCAGGTGCTGGGTCCCTGCGCGCACCCGCGTCAAACGGGTCTTCGGCGACATCGCGCCCACCGGCAGGTCGACGAACGCCGGTGCCACCCGGTTGCCGAGCCCGTCGTCCCCGGCGTGCCGGACCGAGACCGGCACCATCGCGCGGAGCGAACGGCCCCGCGTGGCCTCCCCCCGGTCCTTCAGCAACCGGTGGAGTGCCCCGGCCACCACGGCGAGCACGACGTCGTTCACGGTCCCTCCCAGCGCGTCCTTCGCGTCCTTGAACCGCTGGAGCGGCGCCTCGGTCATGGCGAACCGACGGTTCGGACCGATCGCGACGTCCAGCGACGAGGGCGGCCGAGCGCCCATGTCCGCGATGGCTCGCGCTCCGTTGGCCACCACCGAGAGCTCCAGCGCGGCGAGCGCCGGCGACCTCACGAACCGGTCCGCGGCGGTGGCAAGGGCCCGGAGCGGATGCGTCAGCTGCTCCTGGACAGCCTGGCGGAGGAGGTCCACGGGCGAGGGCTCGGGCTCGGGCCTCCATGGCTCCGCCTCGGGCTCCGCCGGCGTCTCGGGGTCCAGGTCGTACACGGCCGTCCCGAGCTGCATCGCCGAGATGCCATCGATCATCGCGTGGTGCGCCTTGAACAGCACGGCCACGTGCCCGTCCTCGAGACCCTCGATCAGCGAGAGCTCCCACAGCGGCTTCGTCCGATCGAGCGGCCGGGACAACACCCGCTGGACGTAGTCGGCCAGTTCGCGCCGCCCGCCCGGCGACGGCAACGCGGCCCTCCGAAGATGGAAGCCGAGGTCGAACGCCGGGTCGTCCACCCACACCGGCAACGCCACGTGCCCAGGCACCGTCATCACTTTCCGCCGAAGTCGGGGCACGAGGTGGACGCGTGAGGCAAGGAGCCGTTCGACCTCGTCGAAGGCAAGCCGCTCGCCGGGCCGCGTCGAAGGGTCGAGGATCGTGAGGCCGGCCAGGTGCATGTGCATGACCGGCGTCTCCAGGTACAGGAAGGCTGCGTCCAGCGCGGTCAGTCGTTCGGCCATGGCGACTCCACGCTACCGCTCCGGGCCCCGCGTGGGAACGGTGGATCGTGCACGCCTCGGGGGGAGGCGGATGCTACCCTCCGCGCCGTGCGCCGCCTGATCGCCGCACTCGCGATCGCCCTCGTCCTAGGCGCGTGCACGAGCTCGGGACCCGCCCCAGCCGCGAACCGCCCCCCTAACGGCGTGAGTATCCGATGTTCGACGATGCCCCCCAACGCAGCGTGTGCGGCGGAGGTCGCGGGGGCGCTGGGGTTTCCGTTTGCCTGGATCTCCCCTCCGCCCGGATGGACAACGGGCGAGTCTGGTCACCCCGGCTTCATCGGAAGGTTCGGCGTGACGAGCCTCGTGGCCGAGGAGCTGCTCCACCGGGGAGGGGTCACCATCGTCCTCGCGTCGGGAGGCATGGTTGTACCTCCGAGGGTCCAGACGCATCGAAGCTTCACTTGGCACGGCGTGACGGTGCGTGAGTCCAGCGGCGTTCCCGAGCCTCAACCGAGTCCGGCGCGCTGGGTCGATTCCTACAGCTGGTCGATGGACGGCCAGCCTTATCGACTGATCCTCGCCGCCTATCCCACGCAGGGACCGACCGGGACCCTGGCCCGTGGCAGGAGGACCGGCTTGCGGATGCTTGACCTGGTGCAGTTCTCGACACCCGCACCCACACCCAGTACCTAGAGCACTCCGGGCAGTCGTTTCCGGCGGGAAGCGACACCGCGATGCGTTCGCTTCATGCGCTGCCCGGGCTGCTCAGCTGAGTCTCGTGGCGCAGTTGGCGGCGGGTCGCAGGGGTTCGCGTTCAGTTCCATCTGCGCCTCGATGAGGAGCTGACCCGCCTCCGTCCAGGCGCTGGCGATGTTGCCGGGCCCAGTCTGTGCGCGGATGGCGGAGGCCAGTTGCTCGAGGGCGCTCTTCGCGCTCTCGATCCCGTCGCTCAGATACTGAGCGGCCAGCGAGAGTTCCGGGGGCAGATCGCTCGATCCCAGCTGGGCCTGGAAGACCGCCATACGCGCCGCGCCCCACTTCGCTTGCGCCGCCTTGTTCGACGGACCCACGGCCTTCGAGACCCGATTCGAAACGATGCGAAGGACCTTCAGCGCGTCGGCGTCCACTCACACGACCTTGATCCCAACGAGAATCGAGAGAGCCCCCATGATCATCACGAAGACAGCCAGAAAGCGCTCCGACTTCCAGACGCGGAGCGGACCCGCGTACGCTCACGGCAGGCCCTCGGAGAGACGCTGGTGCCAGACGGCCCCTCTGTTCCCAAGCTCTCCGCGCTGTCAGAGCAAGAACGCTCCCACCAGCACGAGGATCAGTCCTTGCACGACCTGGAACATCGCGACCCGCGCTCGGGCGTTCTCCGATCCAGCGCTCGCTCCGGTGGATGCTGGTGGCCGGCGGCCTCGGCGTCTACCTGACCCTCGCCCTCGTCGGCATGCTCGTCGGCGCCGGCTAAGGGATCGCAGGTTCTTCGGGGGCGACCTGGCGAGACAGGCTCGCGGCCACCGCGCCCGCGAGGATCAACAGGCCTCCGACGAGCGTCCCGGTGGTGATGTCCTCGTGCAGGAATATCCACGCGAGGACGGCCGAGGACAGCGGCTCGAGCGCCGAGACGATCGACGTCCGGACGGCGCCGAGGCGCTGCAGACCGCCCATCAGGCACACGAACGCGCCGGCCGTCCCCGCGCCCATGCCGAGCACCGGCCACCACTCCCGTCCGCCCGAGGGCCACCGCGCCTGGCCGCTCACGAGCGCGAACACCCCCAGCCCCACGGAGGCGCCGACCGCCAACCACATCGCGCTCGTGAGCGGGTTCGTCCGTTTCAGCACCTGGTCCGCGCCGAACAGGTAGCCCGAGTACGTGAGCGCCGAGGCCAGCGCGAACGCCACGCCCGCGGGCCGGATCGTGAGGCCGGCGCCGGTCGTCACGACGATCGTCGCTCCGCCCACGGCGAGCACGAGCGAGACCACGGTGAGTCGCGTCGGTCTCCCGCGTCCGGTCGTCCACGAGAGCAGCGTCACGAACACCGGGTAGGTGAAGAAGAGCAACGTCACCGCCGCTGCTGTGCCGTGCTGGAGGGCCGCGAAGAAGAACCCAGCCTCCGCGGCGTAACCGAACAGCGACAGCAGCGCGAGGTCGCGGCGTTCACCTTCTGCGGCACGGATAGGTCGGCGGAGGAGCACGAGCGCGACGGCCAGGATCGCCCCGCCGGCGCCGAACCGGACGGCCAGCGCCGAGGGAACCGGCAGCCCATGCCGGAGGGCGAACTTCCCGAAGACGACCACTACGCCGAACAGCACGGCGCCGGACCCCACGATGATCCCGCCGACCGCCTCCCGGCGCGCTCCACCGTCCACGCGCTCCCGCACGGCGGGAAGTATCGCAGGGGCCGTTCGCCCGGCACCCGGTTAGGAAACGGTTAGGAAACCGGTCGCGCGTGAGCCATCCGACGGCACCCGGCGAACGGCATGCGGAAGGGGGATCTCGGTACGACCCCTCCGCCCGGCGACCGTGGAGGAACGTGGAGCAGCAGCTTCGACTGGCAGCAGGCGATACGGTCGCACGCGATCTCGGGACCGATGGGCGCACGGAGGCATCGTCCCGCAGACGCGCCGAAGCTCTGTGGCGGGCGCTTCGGCCGCGCCAGTGGCTGAAGAACCTGCTGGTCGTCGCGGCGCCCGGCGCGGCGGGGACCCTGAGCCGGCCGGACGTGCTCGCGCACGTCGGCGTGGCGTTCGCGGTCCTCTCGCTCGTCGCGAGCGCCACCTATCTCGTGAACGACGTCGTCGACGCGCCGACGGATCGACGCCACCCGACGAAGCGCCTCCGTCCGGTCGCCGCGGGGGACCTGCCTCCGGCGGCCGCCCTGAGCGCCGCGGGAGTCCTGTTCGCCGGCGGGATCGGTCTCGGGACGACACTCGGCGGCCGGTTCATGCTTGTGGTCGCCTCGTACGTCGGGGTTACGCTCGCGTACTCCGCATGGCTGAAGCGGGTCGAGGTCTTCGACATGGCCGCGGTAGCCTCCTGCTACGTGCTGCGAGCGCTCGCCGGGGCGGCCGCGACGAGCGTGGCCATCTCGCCGTGGTTCCTCATCCTCACATCCTCGGCCGCCGTGTTCGTGGTGGCCGGGAAGCGCGCCGCCGATCGTTCGGCGCTGGCACGGCACGGGGAAGCACGGCTGAACGGCAACGGCTCCGACTATCCGATGGCCTACCTCCGGTACGTCTGGATGCTTGCGTCGGGCGTGGCCGTGGCCGCGTACTGCCTGTGGGCGTTCGACGTGCCGCACCTCGTGGACGGCATCGCTTGGAGCCAGATCTCGATCGTCCCGTTCGCCCTCGGCGTGATGCGGTACTCGCTCCTCATCGAGCGAGGACGCGGCGGACAACCCGAAGAGGTCTTCCTGCACGACCGCTCGCTGCAGCTGATCGCCGTGCTGTGGCTGGCGATCTACGCCATGGGGATCTACACGTCGTGAGGACGGCAAACCGGAACATGGACGGTGAGGCCCGCCCCGTCGCCGGATGGGGCCGCACGTCGCCCACGTTCGCACGGATCCGAACCGTGCGTGATGCCGACGACGTCGCCGAAGCTCTGGCCTGGGCGGGACCGCGAGGCGCGCTCCCGCGCGGTCTGGGCCGGAGCTACGGCGACGTGGCGCAGAACGCCGGAGGGTTGGTCCTCGACACGACCGGTCTCGCGGGTATCCAGGAGCTCGACCTGGAGCGGGGCACCGTCCGGGTGGGGGCCGGCACCAGCTTGGACCGGTTGCTCCGCGAGCTCGTGCCCCTGGGCTGGCTCGTCCCGGTCCTGCCGGGTACGAGGAACGTGACGGTCGGTGGGGCCATCGCGAACGACGTCCACGGGAAGAACCACCACCGCGACGGCGGCTTCTGCGATCACGTCGTCGACCTCACGCTGGTCACCACCGACGGCGAGCGCCGAACCGTAACCCCCGCCGGCGACCCCGAGCTCTTCGCGGCGACGGCGGGCGGCCTGGGCCTGACCGGCGTCGTGACAGCGGCGACGCTCCACCTGCTGCCGATCCGGACGGGTTTCGTGCGGGTCGACACGGATCGGGCGAACGATCTCGACGACCTGATGGCGCGGATGGAGGAGGGCGACCACCGCTACCGGTACTCCGTGGCCTGGATCGACTGCCTGGCTCGCGGCCGGCACCTCGGGCGAGGCGTCCTGACCAGGGCGGACCACGCCGTCACGCACGAACTCGATCGTCGCCACGCCGGCGGCGACCCGTTGGCCTTCGCCCCTCGCACGGTCGGCGCCGTCCCTCCGACACCCCGGCTCGTCGGTCGCACCACGGTGGCGGCGTTCAACGAAGCCTGGTTCCGGCGAGCACCTCGGGAAGCGCGGGACCGGATCCGTCCTCTCGCGTCGTTCTTCTTCCCGCTGGATGGCGTGGCGGGCTGGAACAGGCTGTACGGCCGGCGCGGCCTGGTCCAGTACCAGTTCGCCGTCCCGTTCGGCCGGGAGCGCACGATCGCCAGCGCGATCGACCGGCTTTCCTCACGCGGATGCCCCTCGTTCCTCGCCGTGCTGAAGCGGTTCGGACCGGGGCGCGGGTTGCTCTCGTTCCCGATCCCGGGATGGACGCTGGCCCTGGACATGCCGGCCGCATACCCGGGACTCCGACGGGTCCTCGACGAGCTCGACCTCCTGGTGGCCCAAGCGGGCGGACGCGTGTATCTGGCGAAGGACTCGCGCCTTCGCCCGGAGCTCCTCCGCGACATGTACCCGGAGCTCGACCGGTGGCGAGAGGTTCGAGGCCGTGTGGACCCCGCGCGGGTGCTGCGATCGGACCTCGAGCGGCGCCTGGCCCTGGGGACGGACGAACGGAGGGAGGCGAGCGTATGAAAGACGGTCTGGGCTCGGTTCAGTCGGCGCTGATCCTGGGCGGCGGCTCGGACATCGGCCTGGCCACCGCGCGAGCGCTGGTCGCCGATCGGACCCGCGCCGTCGTGCTGGCCGGGCGCAAGCCAGAGCGGCTCGCCGCCGCCGCCGACGGGCTCCGTGCGCTGGGAGCGAGCCGGGTCGAGCTGTTGGAGTTCGACGCCGGCGAGTTCGAGCGGCACGAACAGGTGGTCGACGACGCCTTCGCGCTGACCGGGGATCTCGACCTGGCCGTGCTGTCCTTCGGGGTCCTCGGCGACCAGCGGGTGGCCGAGCGCGATGCCGCGGCAGCCATGGAGATCCTGCGGACGAACCACCTCGGCGCGGTCTCGGTCCTCATCGCGCTCGCCGAGCGCATGCGCTCCCAGGGGCACGGGACGATCGCCGTGCTGTCCTCGGTCGCCGGGGAGCGAGGCCGCAAGTCGAACTTCGTCTACGGCTCTTCCAAGGCCGGGCTCGACGTGTTCTGCCAGGGGCTGGGCGATCGTTTGCACGGGACGGGTGTGCAGGTCCTGGTGGTCCGGCCCGGCTTCGTGCGGACGAAGATGACCCGCGGACTGCGGCCGCCGCCGCTCTCGACCACGCCCGACGCCGTCGCCGAAGCGCTCGTGCAGGGCGTTCGCACGGGCGCCGACATGGTCTGGGTGCCCCGGCCCCTCCGGTGGGTCATGAGCGGCCTTCGCCACCTCCCCCGGCCGGTGTTCAGGAGGCTCGAGATCTGATGGGTCAACTGCAGCGGATCCGCCCCACACCGGGCGCGCACGTCCCACGCGAGGATCGAGCACCCGAGGACCGCCGCAGACACCGCGCCCGGCGAGCCGTGGCCCTCGCGGTGGTGGCGCTCTTGATCCCGGTCGGGTGGTCCTACGCGAACGCGCTCACCGCGCCGGGGAGCGCACCCCTTGCCGCGCGGACGGTGGAGTGGATCAAGGACCACGGCGGCAGGGGCCTCGTGCTCTGGGCGGAGCGACTCTGGTACAGCCGGCACCAGCCGCCGGTGGGCGGGACGCCCGCCGGCGGCCTCCCGTACGCCGCACCCACGCCGGCATCGAGTCCCGTGGGCAAGGTGGCGGCCAAGGTGCCTCCGCACCTGGACCCGCCTGCGGACGTCGCCCCGATCGCCTCGAACCCGCTCCCACACGAAGGGGCGTGGCAGACGGTGGGACGAACGGCGGACGGGCTGCCCGCGATCCGGGTGGCGTTCCTCCGCCCCGATCCCGTGCACACGAGCCTGGTCGCGGGCGTGGCCTGGATGGACACACGCCTGCTTCGGGGTGCCCTGGTGGCCGGCACCCAGGTCCCCGGTGGGACCCTGTGGCAGCAGCAGTGGGGCGCCGAGGTTCCGAGGGCGCTTCGGAACCGGCTCGTCGCCACCTTCAACTCCGGCTTCCTCCTGCAGGACTCCCACGGCGGCTACTTCGCGAACGGCCGGACGTACGCGCCGCTCGAGGGCGGCGCCGCCTCCGTCGTCGTCTACCGGGACGGGACGGTGACGGTCGGCCGGTGGGGGCAGGACGTCACGATGAGCCCGATGGTCGCGGCCGTTCGCCAGAACCTCCACCTGATCGTCGACCATGGGCGGCCGGTCCCCGGGCTCGCGACCGACTCACTCCAGCAGTGGGGCGCGACGCTCGGCAACGCCGTGATGGTGTGGCGCTCCGGGCTCGGCGTGACGAGGGACGGCGCCCTCCTCTACGCGGGCGGGCCCGGCCTGTCGGTCGAGTCGCTCGCGAGCGTGCTGGCCCGGGCCGGCGCGGTTCGGGCGATGGAGCTCGACATCAACACGGACTGGGTCTCGTTCAACTACTACACGACCGCCCCCGCGTCCTCGTGGGGTGTTGGAGCGCACGAACTGCTCCCGACCATGGTGCGTTCCGCCGACCGCTACCTCGTGCCGGACGAGCGCGACTTCTTCGCGATGTTCCTCCGGCCGAGGTTCGCGAAGGCCGGCTGAGCGGTCGGCTCAGCCGTCGACGAGCTCGATCCGCATCCGCTTGAAACCCTTGCCCTTGCTCTCGGTCTTCACCACGCGGACCCGGCCGACCTCGCCTGTCGAGCGGACGTGCGTACCGCCGTCGGCCTGCTTGTCGAGGCCCTCGATGTCGATCACGCGGATGGGGTCGACGTGGTCGGGGATCAGGCTCACCTTCGTCCGGATCAGATCGGGATCGGCCAGGGCCTCCGCGCGCGGCACGAAGCTCACGTGGACGGGACGGTCCCTAGCGAGCTCCTCGTTCAGCTTCTCCTCGACCTCCCGGCCGAACTCCGCGCTGATCGCGTCGAGCTCGAAGTCCATCCGGGCGACGCCGGGCTCCATGTTCCCGCCGGTGACCTTCGCGCCGTAGTCCCGCCACACGATCCCCGAGAGCGCGTGGAGCGCCGAGTGGGTGCGCATGAGCGTGTGCCGGCGGTCCCAGTCGATCTCGGCCGACACGGCCGTGCCGGGAGGCGGCGCGCCACCCTCGACGACGTGAACGACCTCTCCGGCCCGCTTCACGGTATCGGTCACCCGGACCTCTCCTGCATCCCAGCGGAGCACACCGGTGTCGCCGGGCTGGCCGCCACCCCGGGCGTAGAAGACGGTTCGGTCCAGCACGACGCCGTCGACGTCGGCGATGGTCACGACGGCCTCGCAAGCTCGGGCATACGCGTCGGTGATGGCGACCTGCTCGGTCATCCCGGCAAGGGTACCGAAGCCCGCGGCCGTTTCCACCGGCGTGTTTGAGCTGGATGGGATCTCGCCCGATATCTTGCGCGCTGCTCCTTACGTGGTGGCCAGCCGCGGACGGAACCGAAAGGGGGCGCGATAACGGCCGGCCGCGCAGCTTCCTAGTCCGACCCGGACCCCTCGGCGGCCGGGGGGGCGAACGCCTTCTCGCCGGCGCGTATCGGCACCGAGAGCCAGTTCTCGCCGGGAGGGATCGGACAGCTCCACGCCTCGTTGTACGCGCAGTAGGGGTTGTACGCGTCGTTGAAGTCGACCTCCACTGTCCCCGCCGCGTCCGGAGGCTCGACCTCGAGGTAGCGTCCGGCGCCGTAGGTATCCCTGCCCGACGTGGCGTCGCGGAACGGCAGGAACAGCTCGTGCTGCTCGGGCGACGCGTACAGCGTGACCTGCGCCGCCTGCCCGTCGATCTGGAAGCGCACGATGCCCGCGCGCCGGTACTCCTGCGTGCCGCCGGTCGAGGTCTGCATCACGATCGGCTCGTCCCGGTCCACGTCGGCGTCGAGGGGCGCCCGGATCACGATGGTCGGGTCCTCGGGGAAGTACGAGAGACCTTCGAAGGTCGCCCGCTGCTCCGGTGTCAGCGGGGACTGCGGATGGTGCCGGAAGAACTCGTCCTTGTCCCGCCGGAACTCGTCGCGCTCGCTCATCGCGTTCGGCACAACCGTGGAGGGCAGGCCACCATTCCCGGGACCCGCGCCGTCCCGCTCAGCCGGTGCCGCCCAGGAAGACCGCGACCTTCTCCACGATCGACGGGATGGCGGCGAACAGCGTCTCCTGGCTCTCGAACATCAGCAGCTCGGAGTCCGGCAGGAGGTCGTGCAGGATGTATCCGAGCTCGGCCGGGTGGATGTCGTCGCCCTCGATGCAGATCAGCATGGTCGGCGCGGTCACCTTCCGGAGCAGGTCGCGATCGGGCACCGGCCAGTCCTCGATCACGCCGCGGATGGCCCGGGCGACGCCCTCGGGATGCTCGTGCGCCCACATCACCTTATCGAGCTCCATCTTCCACGGGGTCTGCAGGTACTCGGCCACCCGCTGAGGGTCCGAGACGATGGCCTCGAGCGCCTCTTCGGGCGTCTTGCCATCGAGTTCGTCGGCGAGCGACCGGTACCGATCCTTGAAGCCGAAAGGCAGGTCGAGACCGGCGGGGAGCAGCCACACCATCCGGTCGAACCGATCCGGCTCGCGGCACAGCAGGTTGGCGATGGCTCCGGCACCGAGGGATGTGCCCACCGCGCACGTGGCGCCGTAGGCGTCGGCGACGGCCTCGACGTCGCGGCCGAAGTCCTCGAACCGGTACCCGGCCTCGGGGGCGCTCGAGCGCCCGTGGCCGCGGAAGTCGAACCGGACCGCGGTCCCGGGGAGGAGCGGCGTGAGCGCCGCAAGCTCCCTGCAGTTGTTCGTGAGACCGTGCGCCACGACCGTGACCGGCTCGCCGTCCCCGTCGATCTCGACGTGGAGCGTGACGTCGTTCGTAACGACCTGCGCCAAACTCGGACCTCCACGGGCTCGGTGTTCGAGACAGCCTACGGCGGGCGTCTGGGTTGCGTCGCGCGAGCGCGGCTAGCGACCCCGGAGCGCCGCGAGAGCCCGCCGGGCCTGATCCAGGTGGAACCGGTCGTGCCCGGCGATCAGCCGGAACGACAGATCCAGGCTCTCCGGACCTCGCTCCGCATGCATGCCGAGGCGCTCGCGCTCGGCCTCCGTGGTTCGGCCCCAGAGCGCCAGGTTCGCCTGCCGGAGCACCCCGAACACGTCCAGCAGCTCGCGCGGGTGGTCCTGTCCGTGCCGCAGGCGATCCACCCAGAGATCCTGGTCGTAGCCGGTCAGCGGGGGCTCGTCGTGCGCGAGGATCCACCGGTACCGGCCGGCGCACACGATCTCGGCGTCGGTGGCGTGCCCGAGGCACTCGAGCACGGACCACTCCGTGGGCTCCGGGCGCACCGCGAGGAGGTCGCCGGCCTGGGACACGAGGTCCGGCCAGGCGGCCAGCGTGGCCGTCTGCACCTCAACGGGATCGTCGTCGCCGAGGAGCCCGAGCAGGTGCCGCTGGTACCCGCCGGGATCGTCGATCGGATCGGGCGTGGGGACGGTCACTCGGCGACCTCGCCGTCGGTCGATCCGAGCTCGGCCGCGCCGGCGTTCGGCGACGCGGCATCGACCATGTCGTCCTGCACCGCGAGCTGCTCCTTGATGGATCGCGCCCAGATGTAGATCGCCGCCGTCACCAGCAGGAAGACGACCCCGGAGCCGACGAGGATGATCCGGGCCCGATCGCCGCTCCACACGAGCGTGAGGACCAGCGCGGGGACGATCCAGCCGAGGTTGTACGCGATGTCGAACAGGCTGAACCCGCGCCCCCGGAAGTCGTCGGGCAGCGCCTGCTGCATGATCGTGTCGGCCGCGATCTTGCCGATGAAGAACCCCAGTGCGCCGATGAAGACGATCGCGCTGTAGCCGACGATCGTCGTGACGCCACCGAACAGGATCACGCCGATCCCCACCGCTGCCATCGACGTCACCAGCAACTGATACGGGGGCACACGGTCCTTCAGCTTCTGCGCCAGGACCATGCCGATCGCCGCACCGATCGCTCCGAACGCCCCGGCGATGGCCACGACCGTCTTGTCGGAGTCCGCGCCGGAGAGGAGATGACGCGCCTCCAGCGCGAACGCGAGTGTCACGAAGCCGAAGAACTCCATCCGCAGGGCCTGGAACCCCGAAAGGCCCAGGGCGGCAGCGGGGCGCCCGAACACCTCCCGCACGCCCCGGACGATGTCGCCGAGCACGCGCTTCGCCTCGTCCACGAACCGGGTCACGTGCCGCTCGTACTCGAGCCGTTCCACCCGATTGGCCATCACGCCGGCGGACCCGTAGAGGATCGCTCCCAGAACCGCCACGATCCACGCCGGGGCGAGCGCGGTCCCCACCAGGGCCACGCCGCCGCCGAGCACCTGGAAGATCGCGCCGCCCGCCTGCGACAGCCCGTTGGCCTGCAGGAGGTCCTTGCCGTGGACCACGGCCGGCAGGCCCGCCGACTTGATGGCGAGCAGGATCCGCGTGCACGCGAGCGTGACGAGCACGGCCACGATGAGTACGACGTCGGGCAGCGCGTCGCCGCCGACGAGCAGGGCCACCGCGGTCAGCGCCACGACGGCGGCTCGGAACAGGTTCGAGCGCGAAAGCAGCTCCCGGCGGTCGTAGCGATCGATGAACGCGCCGACGAACGGGCTCACGAGCGTGTAGGGCACGTACAGGGCCAGGACGACGCCGAGGAGATACCGTGCCGAGGGAGCGCTCGTGACGTCGAACCCCTTCTGCCCGCCGAACGCGATGGACTTCGCGAGCGACGCCTGGACGATGCCGTCCGCCGCCTGCGCGATGAACTGCGTGGTCATGAGCGCGGAGAAGCTACGGTTCGAGAAGACCGCGAACATCTCGTCGAAGAACCGCGAGAACGCCGCGAACAGCCGATCCAACCTGGGCTTCGCCAGCCGCAGCATCACGGCGATCGCAACCGCGAGTCCGATCGTCGCCCATCCGTCGGCCGCGCCGAACGGGGCGCGATGGGCGGCCACCACCACGATCCCGGCGATGATCGTGAGGGCGATCGAGATACCGGGAACGAGCGCGACCTTCGTCCACACGTCCTCCAGGTCGAAGAACCGAGCGGAGATCAACCCGGGTACCACGAGCAGCAGCGCGAGCGCGATCAGCACCCGGAGCGTGTGTCCGAAGTTGCCGAACACCCCCGGGTGGTTCGCGTAGAGCTCGGCCGTCTGCCGTTCGGCTGCGCGCGCGGCATCCACCACCGCCGGAGAGGGCGTAGCGAGGTTGGGACCCGTGACCACCGCCATGTCGTCGCTGATCTTGATCAGGTAGTCGGGGGCGGGCTGCTGGTCGAGGAGCGCGGTGTTGTCGGTGTTCCCGTTGAACTGGCGGACCAGGAAGGCGATCGGTGGCTCCGGGTACTCCTTCTCGAGGGTCTGGAGCTCGCGGAAGAAGCCGCGGGACATCTTGTTGTAGGTGGGATCCGCGAGCTGCGTCGGCCTGTTGGCCAGGAAGTCTTCGACGCTGCCGAAATACGACATCGATCGTTCCACGGCGTCGCCGGGCAGCCCGGTGCGCGACACGTTCGTGAACGTCTTCGACCACCCGTACGACTGGTAGGTGTCGCCGAAGTTCAGGATGAAGACGATCGGATGACCGGGCGCGGACTCCACCACGGCGCTGGCTGCCGCGAGCGCCGTCCGGGTCGGCTGGTCGATCCACTGGTTGTTCGGGTCCGCCCACTGGGACGCGTCGCGCCCACGGACCCACACGAACGCCAGCGCCCCGACCAAGACGGCAACCCCAAGAGCTCCGAGCACGCGCCGTCCGCCCTCGCGCCCCAGCAGCCACCGGGCGGCCACCCATACCCCGAGTCCGACCAGCGGCATGACGGCCGCCGTGGCGTTCATGAACCGGTAGTACGGATAGGCCTTGCCCAGGAGGAACCCGAAGACGCCGAGCAGCGGCAGGAGCCACAGGGCGGAGATGGTGCCGAACCCGGACGCCGGGCGGCGATCCCTGCGTGCCCGGTAGACCACCCAGCCGATCCCCAGCAGGATGAGCGGGAACGTGATGGCAGGCTGGAGCGAGAGCACCCACTGGCCGAGCCGCTTCTCGAACACGGCCTGCGTGTACGGCGGGGGAAGCGCTGCGTCGGCCAGCGATCCCTTCACGCCCCACGGCCCCACCAGCCACGAGGCCAGGCCGAGGATCATCCCGAAGCCGATCGACAGCAGGCTCGGGCCGTCTCGCCGGAGCGTCTCCCCCAGTGAGAGCCGGCTGGTCACGAAGTGCAGCGCGAACACGGCCATGAGCGAGGCGCCGAAGATCACGCACGTGGTGGGATGGGTGTACGCGGCAACGATCCCGAGCATGAACAGCGCCGTCCGGGCACCCCACGACGTTCGCCCCGGCCGGTAGAACGCGAGGGTGAGCGACAGGATGTACAGGACCGCGATGTTGTCGAGGTAGCCCACGTACGGCGTGGTCATGAACAGCGCCGCCGTGGCGAGCATCACCGACAGGTACAGGAGCGGGTCGCGGTGGTAGCGGTACCCGAACGCACCGAGCGCGAGGCCGGTGAGGATGGGGATCCCGATCATCATGAAGGCGCTGAACGTGTACAGGTCGATGCCCGCCACGCGCTGGAGGATCGATCCGTACAGGGGCACCGAGACCCTGTACCCGCCGCCGA
Source organism: Actinomycetota bacterium (assembly GCA_036390995.1). Classification (GTDB taxonomy): domain Bacteria; phylum Actinomycetota; class UBA4738; order UBA4738; family HRBIN12; genus DASQQQ01. The sequence continues at coordinate 47,124 of DASWAT010000193.1, forward strand.
ACATGTGGAACGGGCCCCAGTCGCCGGCGATGAGACCCGGGTCGTCGTGCATCATGAGGTTCGAGCGCCACGTGTACCAGGCAGGATCCCGCGTAGGTGCGCTGATGGAGGGGTCGCGGAGGAACGTCCAGCCGAACGCGAGGAGCAGAACGAGGATCGCGAAGACCAGGACGACCGCGCGGCCCGGGGCTCGGCTCTCTTCCTCCGGCACGCGGACGAGATCCTCGGCCGGGACCGACCTGGTGACCGCCATCTTCCTCTTCGGATCCTTCCCGGTTACGACGAGCCCGCGCGAGCCTCGGGCAGGCACGGGAGTCTGGACAGCATAGACGACGGGAAAGCGGCCGCGAACACGGTGTCGCTCTCGTGGCCGGCGGCCGGGACGTTCCGGTTCTTGTACGTCTGCTCCTGCGTGAGGCCGGCGATGAACTGTGAGATCTGCGCGAGCGTCACGCCGTTCGCCTTCAGCTCGGCGGGGTCGAGCCAGATCTCGGTCGCGCGCACCTTCTCGATGAGCGGCACGCGATCGCCGTCGCGATCGAACGCCTGCTCGATGAGCGACGTGAGCTTGTCGATGTCGATCATGAACGCGCCCGACACCGCCGGATCGCGCTGCGTGCCGTGGTCGGCGGTCAGGATCATGGCCCAGTTGCCCTGCCCGACCGTGCGGTTCAGGAAGTCGACGAACTGGCGCAGCGCGGCGTCCTGGTACTGCACGGCGTCGGACATCTCGAGACCGTCGGCGCTGAACAGGTGCCCGATCGTGTCGATGGCCTTGTAGTTCAGGTCGAGCAGGTCGGGGACGTCGTCCAGGCCGAAGCCCTCGCGCTGGAGGACGGTCTCGATCAGCTTCTCCTGGTAGGGCGTCCGAGCCGGCGTGTCGAAGCCGTTGTGGAGCTGGCTGAACGGGTGCCCTCGCCAGGCGTCGTCGAGCTTGCCGTCCGCCTGGTCGAGGGGGCGCGTGTACGCGGTGACCGGCGGCAGCGAGTTCACGTAGCTGGGGAACGTGTAGAAGGGAGCCATCGCGTCGGTGAGGTTCCAGACGCTCGACTCCGCGCCCCCGGTCGGTCCGAACTGGGCTTCGCGCGTGACCGCGATGTCCTTGTCGCCCCCGCCCCACTCAGAGCCGTGGCTCATCATCATGATGTGGGCCGACAGGCTCGCGATACCGCCCACGATCGGGCGGTTGCCCATCGCCCGGTCGTAGAGGTCGGCCAGGGTCGGCTCCAACAGGAACGCGGGACCCTCGGCGTTCGGCTTCTGGATCCGGCCGTTCACCCGCATGTACTCGTCCACGAAGCCCGAATGCATCGGGAAAGCCCCCGTGCCGATGATCGAGTGGCCGGTCGGGGTGTTCGACGGGGAGGACCCCACGGTGGCGTTCGTGAAGAGCGCCCCGTGCGGCAGGAGGGAGCGCAGGTAGGGCCAGTCGTCCTTCCACCGGTTCAGGACGTCCCACCCGGCAGAGTCCCAGATCATCGTCACGAGGAGCTTCGGCAACGGCCGCTGATCGGCCGGAAGCAGGGCCTGCGTCTGGGCGCTTCCGTCGGGCGCGTCGAAGGGGAACTTCAGCAACGCTCCGGCCGTTGGGGCGACGTCTGCGAGCGTCACCGCGCGTGGGTACACGCCCGCGCGCACGTAGCCGGGGCCGTACAGGAAGACCGGGACGTCCTGCGTGTACGGATACGGGGTCGCGTGGGTGAGTCCTCCGTTCACGAAGTTCGGGTACTTCGGGATGATCTGGATGTCACCGCCTCGGCCGGGGAAGTATCCACGCCACGTCCGCAGCAGCACGTCGTGGGAGACGTGGGTGCACACCCGCTCGGCCAGCGCGCGGTTCGTGACGGGCGGTGGCGGCGACGGGGCTCCGGCCCCGCTCCCAGGCCCCGTGGGTGACGGCTCCGAGCCCGACGACGCGGTGCATGCCGCGAGGAGGAGGGCGAGAGCGCTCGCGGCCATCCGTCGTCTCACGCCGGAAGCTCCGAGCTCAGCCGCCGCGGGCCTCCGGCAGACACGGCAGGTCCTTCATGATCGACGAGGGGAACGCGGCCTGGAAGACTCGATCGTTGGCCGTCGCCGGATCAACGGCGACACCCGCCCCGGCCGTCTGTGCCTGCGTGAGCGTCATGAGGTACTGGGATACGTCGTCCAGCGTGTAGCCGTTCTGGTGCAGCTCCCTCGTGTCGATGAAGATCTGGGTGGGCTGGATCAGCTGGACGATGTGCGTCGTGTCGCCGTCGTGGTCGAACTTGGCATTGATGCCCGCCGCGATCGGCGTGGACGAGATCTGGAAGCCGCCCGAGACCCGCGGCGGGATCATGGACCCGTGGTCGGCGGTGAGCGCCAGGACCCAGTTGCCCTCGCCGACCTGCCGGTTCAGGAATCCGATGAATCCCTTCAGCGCGACGTCCTGGGCAACCACGGCGTCGCGCATCTCCAGCGAATCCACGCTCCACACGTGGCTGATGTAGTCGATCTCCTTGTAGTTCACGTAGAGGAGGTCCGGGACGTCGTCGGCGCCGAACCTCTCGCGCCGGACCATCTCCTCCAGCACGCGTGTCTGGTAGGGCGTGCGTGCCGGCGTGTCGAAGCCGTTCAGGAGCTGCGCGATGTCGTTGTTCCGCCACTTGCCGTCGATCTGCCCATCGGCCGCGTCCACCGCGCGGACGTCGTCCTGGAACCCCGGCACGTCGTTCACGTAGCCCGGGAAGCGGTAGAACTGCTGCAGCAGCGGGCTGAGGTTCCACCTGAACGTCTCGGCGCCGAGCGTGTCGGCGCCCACGGCCTCCCGGGTCACCGCGATGTCCTTGTCGCCGCCGCCCCACATCGAGCCGTGCCCGAGCATGCCCAGGTGGATCGAGACCGTGCCGAGCTCACCGACCACGGGCTTGTTCGCCATGGCCCGGTCGTACAGGTCGGCCAGCGTCGGATCCATGAGGTACGCGGGTCCTTGCGCCCACGGTGTGGTGATCCTGTCGCCGATCCGGAACCGATGACCGATCAGCTCGTGGTGGTCGGGGAACGCGCCGGTGCCGATCGTGGCGTGGATCTGCGCCGTGCTGGTGGGCGAGGAACCGACCGACGTGTTCGCGTACCACGTGCCCTTCGGGATGAGGGAACGAAGGTACGGCCACGCGTCCTTCCATCGGTCGAGGACGTCGGTGCCGCCCGCATCCCACACCATCGTGACGATCAGCTTCGGCGGTTGTTGACCGGGAACGATCGCCTCGTCCATGGGGATGCCGTCGGGGGCGTGGTACTGGTCGAACTGCAGCAGCTTCGCTGCGGTCGGCGCGATCCCCGCGACGGTCACAGGGCGATCCACCGGGCCGCGGGCCTGGATGTGACCCGGCCCGTACCAGAACATCGGCACGTCGTTCACGTAGTCCCAAGGGCCGACGTGCGGCAGACCAGAGCCGATGAAGTCGTATTCCTTCGGAAGGAGCTGGATCTCGGGTCCTCGGTCCGCCTCGTAGCCGCGCCAGGTCCGGAGCAGCCACTCGTGGGGGATCGAGCAGGCGATCTCCTGCACACTGCCCGGCGCAACGATGGCGGACGATGACGCCGGCGTGACGGTCGCGATGGCCACCGGAGAAGCCGCGGGAGCGGACGGCGACGCCCTCGTGGGGGAAGGAGCGGCGACCTCCTGCGCGCCCGAACCGGTGCAGGCCCCGGCCGCCAGCGACGTGGCGAAGGCGAGCGCCAAGAGGCGTCTGGAGGTCACGAAGCGCATACGAAACAACACCACGGGCGAGTGTGCAACCTAACAGACCTGCGGAGCGACGGACCCTCGGCCCGATCCCGCGGTACCGTGGAGTGCGTGTTCGGGCGAAGGCTTCTGATCCTCCTCGTGCTCCTGGGTCTGCTGGCGATCCCCGCAGGGGCACTGCGGGCCGCATGCGTGGGGCGCTCGTGCGCGGTCGAAGTCGGATCGGTCCGGGTTCCCTTCTGCCCCCTCCCCGCAGCGCTGAGGGCCGATCTGGTGGCGGGGTTCCGGGAGGGACGCTCCCCGGACGTCCTGGCGGTCGCGCGCACCCCCACGGTGCGAGGCGCGACCCGCGACCCCGGAGTGGCCCCGCCGTGGCCGTTCCTGACCACGCGGCCGGACACCTCGGTTCCGATCGTGTTCGCCGGCACCGGCGTGGATCCCGCCGCCGTGGTCCCCGGCGGAACGGGTCTCGATCAGATCGCGCCCACGCTCGCCGACGTCATCGGGTTCCGGCGGCCGCATCCGGAGGTCCGCGCCGGCGTCGCCGTCCGGGGCGTGGCCGACGGCGCCCACCCCCGCCTGATCCTCGAGATCGCGTGGAAGGGGGTGGGCCGCGCCGACCTGCGCTCCGCCCCGGACGCGTGGCCGTTCCTTTCGTCACTGCTTCGGACCGGGGCGGGAACGCTCGACGGCACGACCGGGTCCCTGCCTCTGGACCCCACGGCCACGCTCACGACGATCGGAACCGGCGGGCTCCCCTCGCAGCATGGGATCACGGGGACACTCGTCCGCGACAAGCGTGGGAAGGTCGTCACCGCGTGGGGAAGGGGATCGCCGCTCTCGGTGATCGCGACGCTCCCAGACGACCTCGACCAGCGAGAGAACCAGGCCTCGAAGATCGGCCTGGTGGCCACCGACCCGTCCGATCGGGGGCTCACCGGCGGCAACTGGTACCTCGGACACGATCACGACGCCTTCGTCACCGCATCGGGTCCCGGAGCCGTGACCGCGGCCTCGGGGCTCCTGGCGAGCGGATTCGGGCGGGACCGCGTTCCGGACGTCCTGGCCGTGGTTCTGGACGGCTCGATCCGGTCCATGGACCTTCGAACCCGGCAGATCGTCGTCGCCGCGCGCGAGGCGTCGGCGGGCTCCGTCGTGGTGGCCGTCGCCGGCTCGGGTTCGGCCGCGGCGCACCGGGGTGCCGATGTCCGCGTCGCCGACGTCGTGGCGAAGGTGGAGACCGCCGTCCCCGGCGACATCGATGTGGTGACGGGTGCCGTTCCCGGCGGACTGTTCCTGAACCAGGACGCGCTGACCTCGCTCGGGATCACCGGGCAGGCCGCCGTGCAGGCGCTCCTGGACGTCGAGGCCCCGGATGGGTCGAAGCTGTTCGACGACGCGTTCCAGGGGTTCGCGGTGTCCTTCGCGAGGTACTGCTGATGACCGACGTCGTCACCGCCCCACGCGCGCGCACCGCCTCGGGACGCACGTTCGCCGCGATCCTGGTGGCCCTCGTGCTGACCGCGCTCCTGCTCCGGCTCTCCGCACCGGAGCGGGTTGCGTGGATCCAGACCTTCTTCGTGATCTTCGGTTCGCTGCTGATCCAGGCGCTGCCGTTCGTCCTGATCGGCGCCCTGGCGGCCGCGATCATCGAGGTGTTCGTGCCGATCGGAACGCTCGAGAAGCTCGCGAGCCTCCCTCGGGCGCTGCAGCTGCCCGCCGCGGCACTCGCCGGACTGGCGTTCCCGATCTGCGAATGCGGCTCGGTGCCGGTGGCACGCCGCCTGGCCGCGAAGGGGTTGAAGCCCTCGGCGGCGGTGACGTTCATGCTGGCCGCGCCGGTCCTGAATCCGGTCGTGATCGCGTCGACCTTCGTCGCGTACCGGGGGCGAACCGCCCTGTGGACCATGGTGATCGGGAGGTTCACCCTCGGGTTGCTGGTGGCGGTGGCGGTGGGCTGGGTCGTGGGCGACCGGTCGAAGGACGAGCTCCTGCGGCCCCGCCCCGACGAAGGGCACGCGCATCACGTCGTCGAGCTCGCCCCTCCCGAGGCGAGGTGGAGGCGCTTCTTCGTCCACATGGGCAACGACTTCCTGTACATGGGGCGGTTCCTGGTGCTCGGGGCGACCATCGCGGCGATGGTCCAGACGTTCCTGCCTGCGTCCGTGATCGGCGGCGTCGCGGGGATCCCGGTGGTCGACCTGCTCGTGATGATGGCGCTCGCGTTCGTCCTGTCGCTGTGCAGCGAATCGGACGCCTTCATCGCGGCCTCGTTCGTGCAGTTCGGCCCGGCGGCCCAGCTCGCCTTCCTCGTGTTCGGCCCGATGGTCGACTTCAAGCTGGGCGCGCTCTACATGGGGACGTTCCGGAAGGGGTTCTTCCGGATGCTGGTGATCGCGGTCGCGGCATCGACGCTCGTGGGCACGATGTGGGTCAAAGTGATCGCCGGATGAGCGACGTCGTCGTCCCCCGCCCAGCGGCACCCGCGGCGACGCATGCCAGGATGCGCCCGGCGCCCACGGGGTGGAGCCCATCCCGGGTCGGCGGGGGTCTGGTCCTCGGCGCCTGGGCGACGCTGTTCTGGTTCCTCCTCCTGTCCGGACGGGACAACCTGTACCTGTCCACTCGCACCAGCTGGGTCGTCCCGGTCGGGGCGGCGCTGCTCTCCGCCGCCTCGCTCGGCCGGCTGGCCTCGGCCAGGGTGCGCGCCCCCGAGCCGCTCGGCCGGCGCGAGGCGTGGATCCTCGGGGCGATGGTGCTGCCGGTCGTGCTGGTGCTCGCGCTGCCGCCCGCGACCCTCGGGAGCTTCTCGGCCGGCAAGCGCGCAGGCTTCGCGGCCTCGGGAGTGGCCACGCCGCTCGGCGACATCGGGACCGGACAGCTGACGCTGATCGACGTCGCGGCGGCGCAGACGACGAAGCAGGGTGAGACCGCGCTGGCGAAGCGGGCGGGCGAGGCGGTGGGATTCGTCGGCTTCGTCACGCGCTACGCCGATACGCCGGCCGACGAGTTCCTGCTGTCCCGTTACATCGTCACCTGCTGCGTCGCCGATGCCACGATCGCCCAGGTTCGCGTGGTGAACGTCACGCCGGGCGCGTTCGCGGCGAACCAGTGGGTCGAGGTCAAGGGCACGATCTACCCGCTGGGACGCGAGGTCATCGTGAACGCATCATCGGTCGCCAGCGTGCCGCGGCCCTCACGGCCGTACCTCACGCCCTGACGGCGCGCCGCCCAGACCCGGCGTTCCGGACGGAACACGCGGTGCACAAGCCGAAGATGTCCGCCTGATGCGTGGACACGGTGAAGCCTCGCCGCCGGGCGGCCGCGTTCGCCCACCCCTCGATCTCACACGAAGGGATCTCGACCACCAACCCGCACCGCTCGCAGATCAGGTGATGGTGGTGGCCCGGATCGCAGAGCTTGTAGGAGAGCTCGCCCTCGCCGGCCGGGAAGGTTCGAGCGTACCCGGCTTCCTCGAGGGCCTGCAGCGTTCGGTACACGGTGGCCAGGCCCGGGCCCGTGCTGCGACGCGAGAGCGCAGCGTGGAGCGCCTGCGCGGTGATCGGCCGCCGCGACCGCTCCAGAGCCTCGACGATCGTTTCCCGCTGGCGGGTGACCCGGAGGCCGGCAGCGGACAGCATCGTCTGCGGATCGGCCACGAGGCCCCCCGGGCGCGTCACGAGGCCACCGTTCGTGGATGCCGCCGCGCCGCCCGGCGTCCGAGGACCGCGGCGAGAACGAACACCACCGCCGAGGTGAGCACGATCGTGCCGCCCGGCGACACCTCGCCCTGCACGAGCGCGATCACCAAGCCGACGATGGCCGAGAAGAGCCCGGCCGTCGCAGCCCAGAACATCGAGCCGCGGAACGAGTGCGCCAGCCGGGAGCCGGCGGCCACCGGAACGACGAGCAGGGACGCGATGAGGAGCAGCCCCACAACGCGCATGCCTGCCGCGACCAGCAGCGCAGTGAGGACCACGAGCAGCACATTCAGCCGGTCCACCGGCAGCCCCGACGCCCTGGCGGTCTCTTCGTCCAGAGCCACCGCGACGAGCTCCTTGTAGAAGACCGCGGTGAACGTCACCACCACAGCGCACAGCGCCGCGATGGCCGCGACATCGCCCCACGTGATGGTGAAGATCGAGCCGAACAGCACTCCCTGGACCGACGCCGTGAGGCCGCCGCGAGCCGAGATGATCACGAGCCCGAGCGCCAGACCCAGGTAGAAGACCAATGCGAGCGACAGGTCGCCGGCCAACCGGCCTCGCACCCGGAGCCACTCGAGGCCGATCGCGCCGATCACCGCGATGGCCAGCGCGCCCCACAGCGGGGCGACACCGATGGCCACGCCGAGCCCTACTCCCGCGAACGCAAGGTGACCCACGGCGTCCCCGATCAGCGAGAGACGTCGCTGCACGAGGAAGCAGCCGATCACCGGCGCCGCGATCCCCACCGCCGCTCCGGCCACGTACGCCTGCACCGCCCACACCAGGAACAGCCTGCTCATGTCCTCCCCGCGTGCTGGTGATAGCGATGGTGGAACTCGTCGTGGGTGATCGGCTCGAGCCGGCCCTCCTCGAGGACCAGGATCCGTTCACACACCTCATGGAACTCGTCGGGGTCGTGCGACACGGCGACCACCGTGGCACCGGCTTCCGCCCGGCGATGGAACTCGCGGACGACGCCCGGACGAGCGGCCGGGTCGATCCCGGTGGTCGGCTCGTCGAGCAGCAGGAGCTCCGGATCCCCCACGAGGGCGCGGGCCAGGATCGCCCGTTGCTGCTGCCCGCCCGACAGCTCGAACAGGCACTCCGCCGACAGATCGCCCAGACCGACCGCATCGATCGCGGCGTTCACCCGACGCCAGTCCGACCGGCCCATCCGGCCGAACAGCGGCTTCGACGGCACCAGACCGGCGGCGACCACCTCGGTCACCGAGACCGGGAGGGAGGTCACCGTGCGGAGGCCCTGCGGCGCGTAGCCGATCCTTCGCAGGATGGACGGGTCGGTGGGCGAGCCGCCGAGCACCCGGACCGTTCCCGCCTCCGGACGGAGCAGCCCGACGAGGAGCCGTAGGAGCGTCGACTTGCCGCTTCCGTTCGCTCCCGCCAGGACGGCGAACTCGCCGGGCTCCAACCGGAGGTCGAGCCCGTCGAAGATCGGGGCAGCTCCGTAACCGAACCGGAGCCCGGAGACCTCGACGGTGAGGCCCGATGCGGCGGCAGCCATCACGTCCCGCACCGCAGCCCCTCCTCGAGGCTCGACAGGTTGGCTCGCATCACCGAGAGGTAGTCGCCCGAGGTCGGGGCAGATTCGAGCGTCCCGAGCGGCAGCGCCGGCACTCCCACATCGGAGGCGACGCTCTGCCCCACCCGGCGGCCCTCGTCGGTGGCCTCGTAGAAGACGGCGGGCGCGGCAAGGCCCTGCTCGATGGCTTGGGATGCCGCCTGGATCCTGGTGGCCGACGGCTCGCTCTCGGGCGTCAGGCCCTCGATCCCCAGCTGCCGGAGCCCGTACCGTGCCGCCAGATAGCCGAACGCCTCGTGCGTGGTGACGAAGGTCGTGAATGCGCAGCTCGAGAGCTCCTTCCGGTACGCGGCGTCGAGCGAGCCGAGGGCCGAGAGCGTGGCGTCCTCGCGGTCTCGGTAGCCGGCCTCGTGCTGTGGATCGGCCGAGGCGAGCCCGTCGGCGGCGCGCCGCACGATCTGCTCCATCAGCACGGGATCCAGCCACACGTGCGGGTCGGCCGCGAGGTCCCCCTCGGTGGAGGCGAGCAGCTGCAGTCCCTTCGAGACCGCGATCACCTGCCCCTGCGCGTCCGCGACCGCGCGCTCGACGTCGGGCTGGAACCCCAGGTCCCCGAGATAGAGAACGAGGGGCGCCGTCGTGAGATCCGCGCGCTGGGCCGCGGTGAGGGTCGTGTCGTGCGCCTCCGTCCCCGGCGGGGTGAGGTCCTCCACGTCCACCCGGTCGCCCCCCACCCGCTGTGCGACCCACGCGAGCGGGTGGAAGGCCGCGACCACCTTCATGCGGCCCTCGGAGCCTCCCGAACCCGTACACGCGGACGCTGCCAGGAGGAGAACGAGGGTCCCACCCGTGAGCCGCCATGCCCTGGCCATGTCGCGAAAGGGTAGACGAGAATGATTATCAGTTTCAACCCGGGGAGCGGCCCCCCGCCCGAGACCCGTGCTCGCGGACGGCCCGGCGGATCTCCCCCAGCGCCCGCGCCGACCCGAACCCGAGCTGGCGGGCCCGGCGGGCGAAGCGGTCCGCTGCAGCGGCCAGCCGTGCCTCGGCCTCGTCCGGTGCCGACGGCAGCGTGTCTGCTACGAAGGTGCCCCGCCTGCCCCGACCGACGATCCACCCGGCCGACTCGAGCTCCCGGTAGGCCCGGGCCACCGTATTCGCCGCGAGCCCGAGTTCCTCGGCCAGGGCGCGCACGGTCGGCAGCCGGTCGCCCGGCAGGAGACGGCCCCCACCGATCGCAGCGGCGATCCGGTCGCGTAGCTGTGTGGAAACCGGGGTCTTCGACGAAGGCTCGATGCGCAGATCCACGGCGCCATCATGACCCATGCCCCCGCCGGTTTGAGAACGCGCCTGCGCGCCGGTAGCCTCCATCCCATGGGCGTCCTCGTCGGCATCGGGTTGTTCACGGGCCAGCTCCCGGCAGGATCGGAACGGACCTTCGCGCGCGAGTACCGGGAGATGCTCGACCTCGTCCGGCTGGCGGAGGCGCTCGGGTTCGACTCCGCCTGGGTGAGCGAGCACCACGGGGCGTCCGACGGCTACCTCCCCTCCCTGCTGGCGATGCTGGCCGCCTTCGCCGCGTCCACCGAGCGGCTCCTGCTGGGGACCGGAGTGGTCCTCACCCCGTTGCACGATCCGATCCGCCTGGCGGAGGATGCGGCGGTCGTCGACCAGCTCTCGGACGGACGTCTGATCCTTGGCCTCGGGCTGGGCTGGCGCCAGGAGGAGTTCCGGATGTTCGGCGTGCCGGCTGCCGAGCGGCTCCAACGCACGGTCGAGACGGTCGAGATCCTGCGCCGGGCGTGGACGGGGCAGCGGTTCTCGTTCCAGGGCCGCTCGTTCCGGTACGACCGCGTCCGGGTCACCCCGCCGCCCGCACGAGCGGGCGGTCCTCCGATCTTCCTCGGTGGCTACACGGAACGCGCCGTTCGCCGGGCCGGACGGCTCGGCGACGGCTACATCACGGACGCCGACGCCCTGGATGAGGTGCGTCCGGTCATGCGGCTCTTCGACGAGGGCGCGCGGGAAGCGGGCAAGGATCCTCGCGGCATGGGGCTGGCGCTGTTGCAGAACGTGTTCGTCGCGCGCGAGGGTGACGCGTGGCAGATCGCACGTCCCGGCGTGGTCCACCAGCTCGGGGCGTACACGGCGTGGGACGAGGGAGCCGACACGCCGGACCGCGACGAGCTCGTTCCCAGGGCCGACGACGAGGAGGCCCTTCGGAGGTCCACGGCCGCGGGAACCCCCGAGGAGGTGGCCCACGCCCTTCGACCGCTCGTGAACGCCTTCGGCGACCGGGAGCTGCATCTCGTGCTCCGGCTGCACTACCCGGGCATGGACTTCGACACGGCAAGCCGTGCGGTGGAGGCGTTCGGAGAAGAGGTGCTCCCCGCGCTGAAGGGGAGCTGACGGGTCCCGAGAGGGGACGAGGGACCCGTCGGCTCAGCTCATCGTCGCGTCTCGTCGAGCACTCGCCGGCGGTCCCGGTACTCCTCTTCCGAGATCTCGCCTCGGGCGTATCGCTCGTCCAGGATCTCTCGGGGATCACGCTGCCGTGAGGCCGGCGAGGAAGGCTCCCGGCTGAAGGCCCGGACGATCAGGACGACGACCGCCACGATGGCCACCCAGGACAGGATCATCCAGAGGATCCCCCAGCCGCCGTCGTTCCAGCCGTACATCATCGCCTGCTCAACTCCCCATCATCCCGCCGGGACCGTAGCCATCCATCATGCTGCCGGGACCGTAGCCACCCATCATGCCCGGGCCCGGGCCGAAGCCGCCGACCTGGCTCATGTGCTCGCGCATCTGGTCCGTCATGTGCTGCCTGATCTGGTCGCGGTCCTGGTTGCCCAGCTGCTGCTGCATCTGCTCGTGGAGGCGGTCGCACTGCGCCGCGAACTCCGGACCCATATGCTCCCGCATCTGCTCCATCCACGCCGAGTCGTGCATCGCGTCCATCGCGGCCCACCAGTCGGAGGAGTCGCCGCTCGAGAACGTCGCGTTCATGGCTTGTCCCGCGGGCACCCTGGGTCCGGAGCCGAAGGCGAACCCGAGCGTCAGGGCGACGCCGAGCCCGATCACCGCTCCGACTGCGATCCACCGTGTCTTCATGGTCGTTCTCCTTTCATCGCCCCCACAGTAGCCGTGCCGTGTGAAGGGCCGGTGAAGACCACACGCGGCGGCGATGAAGCCCCCGGGACACGGACCGTGAAGATCGTCCCTCGGCCGAGCTCGCTCGCGACCTGCAGGTCGCCACCGTGAGCCTGGACCAGCTCCCGAGCCACGGTAAGCCCGATGCCGGAGCCACCGGCCCTGGAGCTCCGGCCACGGAAGAACCGATCGAAGACGTGTGGCAGCTCGTCCGGCGGGATGCCCGGGCCGGTATCGGCCACGGTGATGACCGCGTCGTCGTTGTCGACGCCAAGGCCCAAGCGCACCTCCCCGCCGGGCGGCGTGAACTTCAGCGCGTTGGACAGCAGGTTCGTGACGATCTGACGGATACGCGTCGCGTCGGCCTCCACGACGACCTCGGCCAGATCCGCCGCGAGGCGGACATCCTCGGCCTCGTACGGACCGGCGAACTCCAAGGCCGCCTCCTCCAGGAGGGGCCGCAGCTCCAGCCTCTGCCGAACGAGGGAGAACCCGGCTGCCTCGGCGGACGCGAGCGTCTCCAGGTCGGCGACCAGTCCCTGGAGCCGGAGCGTCTCCTCGTGCAGCGAGGCCATCGACGCCGACGACGGCTCGACGACGCCGTCCTGGATCCCCTCGACCTGTGTGCGGAGGATCGTGAGCGGCGTCCGGAGCTCGTGCGCCACGTCTGCCGCGAAGGCCCGGCGCAGTCGATCCTCCTCCTCGATCGTGTCCGCCATCGAGTTGAAGGCACTCGCCATCTCGCCCAGCTCGTCGGCCGCCTCGAACTCGACCCGCGTGGACCGGTCTCCGGCAGCGAGCGAGCGGGCCGCGCGCGTGAGCTCCCGCGCCGGCGCCGTCGCTCGACGGGCCAGGACGAAACCGAGCGCCAGCGCAACGAGACCGGCGAGGATCCCGCCTACGAGCAGCAGCCGGTTGACCGAGGAACGGAATGCCTCGTCCTGCGGGAGCAGGCCGGGCCGGGGGAGCCGCATCACGACCGTTCCCACAACCGAGCTGCCGACCCGGACGGGCAGCCGCTGCTCGGGACCCAGGGGCCCGCTTCCCATCATCCGCCGGTGCACGGCCGCCATCGCGCTTCCGACCGCACCGGTCGAGGTCCATACGGTACGACCGCTCATATCCAGCAGCCGCACCGTTCCGCCGTCCATGAGCGCCATCGGGGCAAGGGAGTTCAGGTCCTCGCGGTCCCAACCGTCCATCCTCGCGTACGAGTCGGTCAGCGCGGCAAGCAGTTGCTGCTGATGGGCGGCCTGCTGATCCGCGAGGTAGCTCGTGAACCGCGTGCCGAACGCGAGGTTCACGAGGATCGCAGTGATCGCGGCCGCGGCCACGCCGACGCCAGCGAAGGCCGCAGCAAGGCGGAGCGCGTACGACCTACGCATCTGCCTTCACTCCGAACTTGTAGCCCACCCCGGTCACGGTGATCACGAACGTCGGGTGCTTCGGGTCGTCGCCCAGCTTGCGGCGCAGGTTCTTCACGTGAGCGTCGATCGTGCGCTCGTAGCCTTCGTAGTCGTAGCCCTGAACCTTCGTGATGAGCTCGTAGCGCGAGAACACGCGGCCCGGGTGCGCGCCGAGCGCATACAGGAGGTCGAATTCGCTCCGCGTGAGCTCGACGGGCTCGCCTCCGACGGTGACCTCGCGGGCGTCGAGGTCGATCACGAGCCCGCCTCCGACGAAGGACACGGCCCGTGAGACGCCGTTCCCGTCCCCGGAGCGTCGCAGCACAGCCTCGACCCTGGCGACGAGCTCCCGCGGGCTGAACGGCTTGACCAGGTAGTCGTCGGCCCCCAGGCGCAACCCGGCGACCCGGTCCTCCTCCGAGGCCTTCGCCGTCAGCATGATGATCGGCACGTTCGAATGGGAGCGGACCGTCCGGGCGATCTCTTCGCCGGAGAGGTCGGGGAGCATGAGGTCGAGCACGACCAGCTCGGGGTGAGCACGCTCGAGGGTCTCGAGCGCCTGCTGGCCGGAATCGGCGACGAGGACCGCGTAGCCCTCCCGCTCCAGGTAGGAACGAACGAGATCGCGGATCTTCCGTTCGTCGTCGACCACGAGGATCGTGGCCGTTCCCATCGCACTCTCCTCTGCTCTTGGACCGAGGGTAGGGAGGCCCCGAAACCGGACTCAGGGCCCTTCGCCCCGTCCTCCCAGGGCCGTTCGGGTACGGATCAGTTGTCGCTTGCGCCCTGGGCGATCCACGTCACGATCAGCTGGATCTGCTCCTCGGCGAGCGGCGGCAGGGACGGCGGCATCTGCATCCCGACCGAGAGCAGGTGCTCGATGAGCTCGCTCTTCTCGGGCTTGCCGGGCACGATGACCGCCTCATTGGCCATCACGCCCTCATAGGAGTCCAGGCGGAGACCGCCGGGGGGCGGCGAATCCTCGGGCGCCACGACATGCGGTCCGCCGTTCGCTAGGAAGATCGGAAGCACCTCGTTCGAGAAGCTGACCGGCCGCGTGAGCGGTTCCGGCATCTCCCGCATCTCCATCGCCTGACCGAGGTGGGCCACCGAGGTGCGGTGATAGCCGGCCGTGGCCGGAGGCGCCATGAGGTTGCCGTGCGTTCGCGGCGAGCGGGCCACGACGGCGACGAGCCCCGTGCCGATCGCCGCGATGCCGACCTGGGCACCGAGCGGCAGCGCGCGGGCCAGGAACTGCCGCCGGCTTTGCCCGGTCACGGCGGCCCTCGTGGCGGGGTGCGAGCTCGGTGGCCGGGAGATCCGGAGGATCCGCACGCCGACCAGGAAGAACATCGCCCAGACGAACGCGATGACGGCTGCCAGCACCCACAGGTTCAGCCCGGGGATCCGGATGCCCGCCGATGGCGAGTACAGCTGTGTGTCACCATGGACCTCCAGGTCGACCTCCTCCATCACCGGCTCGTACCTTCCGCTCCCCGGGAAGTAAGCGGCGATCTCGTATCCGCCGGAGGTTCGGGGCCGCGTCGTGAGCGTGGCAACACCATCACGGTTCGTCACCGCCGAGCCGATGACCATGTGCCCTTGGAACTCCTCCCCCCAGAAGGCGTCCGCCTCGAACACGATCGTCATCCCGGCGATCGGGCCCCCCCTGCGATCCGTGAGGACAGCCCGTGCGAGGACTGGTCGGCCGAGCGTGGCCTCCTTCGGAACGATCACCTCCAGGTGCGTGGCCATCGATCGCGCCGACGCGCTCGTGCCGCTCATGCCCCCGCCAGTCTCCGCGCCGGGCTCCGTAACCTGCGCCTCGGGAGGCTGCTCGTCCATGCTCCCGTGTGCAAGGGCGGCCGTCGGGACCAGCGAGAGGGCAAGCAGCGCGCCGACGACCGGAACGAGGATCCGTCGCCCCCCCGGTGTGTACGGGCGGGGTCTCACGATCCGACCACCTCCGGAGCAGCAACGGGCAGCGGTTGGCGGTGGATCCCCTCCAGGCCCGCCTCGTGCTCGCGGATCTCCCAGATCGACAGCACGGGCACGAATCGCACGAAGACGGCGATGATCAATCCGAACAGCGCGAACGCTCCCGCAGTGATCGCGAGCTCGACCCAGGCGGGGAAGTAGCGCGCGGGGCTCGGATACGGCATCTGCGGAACCCGCAGGCTGGCCACCACGATGATGTAGCGCTCGAGCCACATCGAGACGTCCACGAGGATGGCCGCGATCACGACGTTCCGGATGGTCCGGGCCCGTCGGAAGAGCATCACCAGGCCCGGCACGAGCAGCCCGGCGAACACGTAGAACCAGTACAGGGGTGCGAACGAGCCGGTGAAGATCGAGCCGAGATAGACGGGCTCGTTGCCCTCGAGCTTGTAGCCCGCGGTGACGAACTCGGAGAGGTTGAAGTACAACATGATCATCGCGAGCGCCGCCATGAGGTACCCGAGGTTCACGAACTGCTGCGGCGCGATCCAACGCTCGAGGTGCAACACCCGGCGGAGGATGGCCATCACGACGATCAATGTGGCGATGCCGGAGAAGATCGCTCCTGCGACGAAGTAGATGCCGAACACAGCCGTGTTCCACCCGGTTCGAAGCGTCATCGCGAAGATCCACGACACGACGGTGTGGACCGAGACCGCCACGAAGATGATGACGATCATCATCAGCCCGAGCCCGCCCGCGAGGTTCGCCCGCTGCGCTGCGGAGCCGGTCCATCCGAGCGACAGCGTCCGGAAGAACCAGGCCTTGCGCCGGGACACCACGCCGCTCAGCCGCTCTCGGCACGTGGCGAGGTCCGGGATCAACGGCAGGTAGAGGTACATGAGACTGCCGATGAAGTACGTGGAGATCGCGAAGAAGTCCCAAAGGATCGGCGAGGGCCACCGACCGTATCGCAGCACGTTCAGCATCCGGTCTGGGCGGCCGAGATCCAGGATGGGGAACAGGGCGCCCACGGACAGCGCCACCACGGTGATGAACTCGGCCATGCGCGTGATCGGCGTGCGCCATCCCGCATGGCTCACGCGAAGGATCGCCGAGATGAGCGTCCCCGCGTGACTGATGCCGATGAAGAAGACGAAGTTCGTGATGTACAGGCCCCACATGATCTTGTTCTGGCTGGAGGCCATGCCCGTCACGGCGAGCCCGCGGCGGAGCTGGACCGTGTAGGCGAATACCCCGAACCCGAACACGGCGAGGAACCCGAGGATCAGGAGGTAGTAGCCGGGGCGCACCTTGCGGAGCGGCCGCAGAACGGTTGCCTCGAGCTCGTCGCGGATCTCGAGTGTCTGTTCGGCCATCACATCGTCCCCTGTGAGGGGGCGGTCGCCCCTGCAGACGCCGATGGCGACAGGTGCATCCGCTCGAGCTCCGCGTTGATGCGGGCCCACGGCCACTCCAGCCGGTCCTTCTTGAACTCCGGGTGTTCGACCTCCGAGTAGCCCCGCTCCTTCGCCTCGTCGTCGATCGAGATGAGCTCCCCGTGGCCCGGGATGTAGTAGACGCGAGGCTCGGTCCCAAGCTCGTCCTTGTAGCGCTGGACACCGTCCTCGTTGAGGAGGAGCTTGAGATCGACCATCTCAGCGCCGTTCGTGGCGATCTCCTCCTCGAGGTCGCCCATGTAGACGGCGTGGTGCGGGCATGCCTCGACGCAGGTCGGAAGCCCCCCAGCCGCCATGCGATCGGTGCAGAAGTCGCACTTCATGACGGTGCCCCTCATCGCCGGGATCTGCGTCTGGATGTCGTAGGGCGCCGCTTTGACCTGAGGGGGCTGAACGGGGTCGTCCCAGTTGAAGAACCGCCGGTCGTAGGGGCACGCGGCCATGCACAGGCGGCACCCGATGCACCGTTCCTGATCGATCAGGACCACGC
>DASWAT010000194.1:0-7127 GCA_036390995.1 Actinomycetota bacterium
ATCCCCATCGCGCCTTCGATGGTGATGGCCAGCGCGAACGTGAGGAGCACCGACATCGACACCGGCGCGGTCCGGATCCTGGCGATCAGCCCACGGTAGACGAGCCACCCCAGGGCGAACATCACGGGCGTGGTGATGACGGATGCCAGCAGCGGATCCAGGCCGAGATGCGTCCACAGCTCGTACGTGAGCATGCCGGCCAGTACCAGGAACGCGCCGTGAGCGACGTTGATGATCCCCATCACGCCGAAGATCAGAGTGAGCCCCGAGGCCAGCAGGGCGTACACCCCCCCGATCAGCAGTCCGAGCAGGATGGTCTGGAGGAGATGCGTCACCGGTCCCTCATCGCGTCGTCCCTCTCGTGTTCCATCGCCGCCCCGGCTTGCGTTTGGGCTCCCGGCGGGGCCCTCGTGCCGAGGGTCCCGCCGGGAACGCCTGGATCCCTACGATGACCAGTCCGGCTTCGGGTTCACGATCGTGTCGCTGGTTGCGAGCTCCTGTGGAAGCACGATCTGTGACTCGCCGCTCTGCCACTGCGCGAGAAGGAAGGCTTGCTGTGGCGCCCCGGTCTCGTCCCACGAGAGCGTTCCGAGGATCGTGTCCACCGAGTTCGAGTGGAGCCAGTCCTTGATCTTCCCCTGATCGATCGCACCCGCGGCCTCGACCCCCGCCTGTAGCACCTGGGCCGCGGCGAACGCATCGGCTGCGTCCTCCGCCGGCAGCTGCCCGTACTTCTGCTGGTACCGGTCGACGAACTCCTTGTTCATGGGCGTCCCGGCCGCCGCGCTCCAGCTCACCGCGTAGAAGATGCCCTCGGTGTTCGGCAGCCCGATGGCGCTGGAGAACTGGTCGCTGTTCGACGGCGCCGAGGTCTCGAACAGGATCGACGGGTTGTAGCCCGCCTTCTGGAACGACCGGATGATGCCGATCCCGTCCTCGAAGACGGCGCCCTCGGCCACGAGCTCCGCGCCGCTCGCCTTGATGTCGCTGGCGATCGTGTCGAAGTTGCTCGTATCGGGCGGGTACACGGTCTTGTAGACGGTCTTGATCCCACCCGCCTCGAGCTGTGCCCGGATGCCGTCGATGACCGGCTGCGTGAACGGGTCGTCCTGGGTCGGGTAGGCGGCCGTCTTCGGCTGCTGGTCCGCCGGAAGGCCCAGCACCCATTGCGCGAACAGGTCCCCCTGGTGAGGCGCCGTAGCCTGCTGGGCGAAGAACAGGTACTCGAAACCCCGGCTGAACATGTCGGGCGCGCCGCCCGCCGGCTCCACGTACACCATCTTGTTCTTCTCGGCCACCGCCGAGGCCGGCAGGTTCAGCAGCGACGAGAAGGTCCCGAGCAACAGGTCCACCTTGTCCTGGCTGATCAGCCGGTTGTAGTCCGAGACGATCGTGTTCTGATCGCTCGCATCATCGACGATCTTCAGCTCGACCTGCCTCCCCAACAGGCCGCCGCTCTCGTTCGTGAGCTCGGACCAGACCTCGTACCCGCGCTTGGCCTCGCCGCCGGGCTGCGAGAAGTCACCCGTGAGCGGCAGCGAGATGCCGATCGTGATCGGCTCGCTGGAGCTCGCGTTGCCGCCTCCACCACCGTTGCCGTTGTCGCTGCAGGCGGCGGCCACCAGAAGCAGCACCCCGATCGCAGCAGCGGCCCCTCGTCGGATCCTCATCGTCTCCCCCTCCGTTAACAACGTCAGCCGATTGCCCCCGACACGCCGAACCAGATCGATCCCCGTATCCCCCCTTCCCCGCTTCCGGACCGATCCCGCACCGGGCCGCTAGGCCCGGAGTCGCGCATCGGCCAGCTCGTCCATCGCACCCTCACGTCATCAACCCAAGCGGTTCCTCGACGAGGTCGGCGAGCGTTGCCAGGAACCTCGCGGCTCGAGCCCCGTCGAGCACCCGGTGGTCGCAGGACAGGGCGAGGCTCATGCCCGGACGCACCACCGCGCTGCCCTTTACCGCCATGACGCGTTCGGTGACACGGCCCACGGCGAGGACCGCCGCCTGTGGTGCGTTCACGATGGCCGCGAACCCGTCCACGCCGTACATGCCGAGGTTGCTCACCGTGAACGTCCCGCCGGCGACGTCCTCGGGGCGCACCGCGCCCGAGCGGGCCCGGGCAACCAGATCGGTTCGCGCGTTCGCGATCTCGCCCACCCCCAGCCGGTCCGCCCCCTGAACGACCGGCACGACGAGCCCCTCCTCGACGGCGACCGCGATCCCCACGTTCACGTCGTTGCACTGCACGATCCGGCCGTCGTCCCATCTGGCGTTGGCTTCCGGATGCCGCCGAAGGGCCCTCGCGGTGAGCCAGACCAGCAGGTCCGTCAGGGTTACGCCCTCGACCAGCGCCGCCCGCCACGCCGTGAGACGGCTCGCGTCGACGTCGCGGAACAGGTAGAAGTGGGGGGCCGAGGTCCATGAGGTCGTGACCCGCTCCGCCATCCGGAGCCACACCGGGCCGGGCACGATCGTGCCCTCCGAGCTCTTCCCGTCCGATCCCCCGCCGCGAGCCGCGATCGCCGCGTCGATGTCGCCCGCGGTCACCGCACCTCCGGGGCCGGTGCCTCCGACCTGCCCCAGGTCGATGCCGACCTCCTTCGCGCGCCGCCTGGCAAGGGGCGAGGCCGGTAGCGGACCGGCTGCAGCCACCTCCGGAGGGGGCTGCTCGCCGGGGGCGAGGATGAGCGCGATGACCTGCCCCACCGGGACGTCCTGGCCCTCCGACGCACGCACCCGGGCCAGCACCCCCGAGGCGGGGGCCTCGATCGCCACGGTCACCTTGTCCGTCTCGATCTCGAGGAGCGGCTCTCCCTGCGAGATTTCCTGGCCCTCGGACCGCATCCACTCCACGATCCGGCCGGTCTCCTGGGCCACGCCGAGCGCCGGCATGATGACCTCGGTGGCCACCCGCTATGCCTCCCCGTCCTCGCCGGCATCCACCGCGACCACGGCGTGCGCCCCCCGAGCGGCCTCCGCGGCGCGGCGGGCGCCGTTGCGGTGCGACTCGAGGGCACGCAGCACGGGGATCTCGGTGACGTCCGCGCCCACGGGATCTCGCTCCAGGCCGCGCTCGGCCAGCTCGACCCTGATCTTGTGGGCCACGTCGCCGGCCTGGTCGAGCCGTTCGTAGTCGACCCGCTGCTCCCAGTCGACCGCCATCACGCCCCAGGACTTGGCACGGTTCCCACCCATCGCGGACTCACTCTCCTCTCCCGCACAGCTCCCGGGCCACCGACGCCACCCGTTCCGGCGTCGGAACCGTCAGGTCCTCCAGCGCGGGCGAGAACGGGATCGGCACGTCCATCGCTCCCATGCGGCGAACGGGGGCATCGAGGTGGTAGAAGGCGCCCTCACCGATCACCGAGGCCAGCTCCGAGGTGGCCCCGTACCGTCCGTAGCCCTCGTCGACGACGATGGCGCGGCCGGTCTTCTTCGCCGACCCGACCAGAGCCTGGGCGTCCAGCGGGAACAGCGTCCGCGGGTCGACGACCTCGGCACCGATGCCGTCCTCCAGCAGCAGGTCGGCGGCGGCGAGCGCCACCTGCACCATGCTGCTGATGGCCACGATCGTGACGTCGGAGCCCTCCCGCTTGACCTCCGCCACGCCGAGGGGGATCACGTACTCCCTTTCCGGCACCGGTCCTCGGGTCTGGTAGTCCATCTTGTCCTCGAAGACGATCACCGGGTTGTCGTCGCGGATCGCCGTCTTCAGCAGCCCCTTCGCGTCGTAGGGGGAGGAAGGCATCGCGACCTTCAGGCCGGGCACGTGGCTCACCCATGCGTGGAGGCTCTGACTGTGCTGGGCGGCCGAGCGACGGGTCGCTCCCAGCGTCGTGCGCACCACCATGGGCACCTTGAGCTTGCCGCCGGACATGTAGTGCACCTTCGCGGCCTGGTTCACCACCTGGTCCATCGCCAGCGTCATGAAGTCGCCGAACATGATGTCGACGACCGGGCGCATCCCCGTCATCGCGGCGCCGACGGCGAGGCCCGTGATGCCGGCCTCGGAGATCGGGGAATCCTTCACGCGCTCGGGCCCGAACTCCTCGACCAGGCCGGACAGGACCTTGAAGGGCGTACCGGCTTCGGCGACATCCTCACCCACGACGAACACGCGCTCGTCGCGGCGGAGCTCCTCGGCCAGCGCCTCGTTGATGGCCTGCGACAGGGTGAGCTCGCGAACACGTGCCTCCGTCTCCACCCCGACCCCGCTAGGCATAGACATCCTCGTCCACCTCCGACGGGTCGGGGAACGGCGCGTCCAGGCCGAACCGCTCGCCCTCCTCCACCTCGCGAGCGACGCGCTCCTCCACTGCGGCAAGTCCGCCGTCGTCGGCGATCCCGGACTCGCGCATCCACGCTGCAAGCAGGGCGACGGGATCGCGCAGCGACTTCCACTCCTCCTCCTCCTCCTTCGAGCGGTAGTAGGAGCGGTCGACGTCCCCGACATGGTGCCCGAAGTACCGGTAGGTGCGGCACTCGAGGAAGGCCGCGCCGTCGCCCCGGCGGGCCCGGTCGACGGCGCGGCGGGCGGAGGCGTACACGGCCCGCACGTCCTGGCCGTCCACCACCTCCGACGGGATGCCGAACGCCTCCGCCCGCGCAGTGATCTCCCCCGCCGTCGTCTCCAGGTAGTGCGTGTACTCGTTGTAGAGGTTGTTCTCGCAGACGTAGAGCACCGGGAGCTTCCAGAGCGCGGCCATGTTCATGACCTCGTAGAGAACGCCCTGCCCCAGGGCGCCCTCGCCGAAGAAGCACACCGCCACCTGGTCGGTGCCGCGCATCTGGGCAGACAGCGCGGCGCCCGTGGCGATGCCGGCGCTGCCGGCCACGATGGCGTTCGCTCCCAGGTTGCCGGTGTCGGGATCGGCGATGTGCATCGACCCGCCCTTGCCCCGGCAGTACCCCGCTTCCCTGCCGAGGAGCTCCGCGAACATCCGGTCCACGGAGGCTCCCTTGGCCAGGCAATGCCCGTGCCCCCGGTGGGTGCTGGTGATGTAGTCCTCGCGCCGAAGGGCGCTGCAGACGCCGACAGCGACGGCCTCCTGGCCAACGTACAGGTGGGCAAGGCCGGGCATCTTCGCCGACAGGTACAGCTGGTTCACGTGCCGCTCGAACAGCCGGATCCGCAACATCTGCTCGTACATGGCCAGGGCCTGGTCGGACGAGACCGCGACCTCCGCCGGCGCCGTAGCCACCTGCCCCCGCGCGCGATCGCTCACCGGCCGGACCCCGACATCGCCGCGAGCACCTCGAATACCACGGCGAAGTCCTGCTTCTCGAAGCCCATGGCCCGCGCCGCTGTGAGGTACTCGTTCGTGATCGCGGTGGTGGGCAGGGGGACGTCGAACTCCCGTCCGGCCTCGAGGGCCAAGAGCATGTCCTTCTGCATCATGTTCACGTCGAACCACGCGTCCTCCGGCTGACCCAGGACGAAGGGACCGCGGTACTTCACCATCGGAGAGGCGATGACGCTGTTCAGCAGGACCTCCACGGCGGTCTCCCGGGCGATGCCGCCCCGCTCGGCCAGGAGCACGCCCTCGCTGAAGGCGAGCATCTGCACCGCCAGGCTGAGGTTCGTGGCGATCTTCATCAGGACCGCCTGGCCGTTCCCGCCCACGTGGATGACCTTCGGTCCGATGTCCTGCAGGATCGGCCGGGCTCGCTCCACATGCTCCGGCTTGCCGCCCACCATGATCGACAGGCGGCCCTCCTCCAGCGTCACCACGCTCCCGGAGACCGGGGCGTCGATCATCCCCGCACCGCGTTCCTCGACCCGCCGGGCCAGCTCCCTGCTGGCCGCGGGGCTCACCGTGCTCATGTCGATGTAGAGCTTCCCCGGGCCGAGACCTTCGACGATGCCCCCCGGGCCCGCCGTGATCGCCTGCAGCGCGGTCGTCCCGGTCACCATCGAGATCGTGATCTCAGCAGCCTCCGCGACGGTCCGGGGGCTGTCGGCCAGGGTCAGTCCGTGTTCGACGAGCCAGTCGGCCTTCGACCGGGTCCGGTTGTAGCCGGTGACCCGGTGCCCCGCGTCCAGCAGGCGCTTCGCGATGCGCCCGCCCATCACGCCGAGCCCGACGAAGCCGACGTCAGCCACGGTGTCCCTCCTCGCCATGGATCCCCGATACGAGCGCCTCCTGGGATCCGTCGACCTCGCTCTGCACCCGCGTCAGGTGTTCGCGCATCCGCTGCCTGGCCCCGTCCGGGTCCCCAGCCGTTATCGCTTCGAAGATCTGACGATGCTGCTCGTTCGAGCGCTCGGGGCTGCCGGGGATCCGGTAGATGGACATCAGCGCCCGGCGGATGACGTCGCGGATCGCGTGCATGACGTGCAGGGCGATCCGATTGCCGGTCGCCGCCACCACCGCTTGGTGGAACTCCAGGTCCCCGGAGATGTAGCGGTCCTGGGAATCCAGGCCGGTCTCCATGGCCTCGATCGCCCGTCGCATCCGCTCGATGTCCCCCTCCCCGCGCCGCTCGGCCGCGAGCCCCGCGGTCTCGACCTCGAGGATCCTGCGTACCTCGAACAGCTCCCGGAGATCCCCGTCCTGCATGGCGAGGAGCAGGGCGAGCGAGGCGTTCAACGGGTTGCCGTAGTCGGCCACCTCGAACGCTCCGTGGCCCACCGACCGGATGAGACCCTGGGACTCCAGCATCCGCAGTGCCTCTCGGATGGACGAGCGCCCGACCCCATAGGACTCGGAGAGCTGTCGCTCGGCGGGAAGCGCGTCGCCGGGCTTCAGACGGCGGGCGGAGATCTCCTCGACGAGCCGTTCGGCGACGAGCTCGTAGACCTTCCGCCGCTCGATCGGACCCGTTCTCTGCTCCACCCCACCTCCGCGCTCACGGAAACAGGTTGACTGTTTGTCTGATGGTCGGACATCCAAGACCCCGGGCGGGTGGCGTGTCAAGTTATCGATCGGCTTCATCCGCGGGGAGACGACGCCGGAGTAGAACCCTCAGGTGCGGCGTGTCTGCCACAACGGATCGACCGGACCGATGCCCCCGCCCACCGGCAGCGCGTGCCGGATCGCCTCGGTCACGAAGGCCTTGCCCTCCCGAACCGCCGCCAACAGGTCGTCTCCACGAGCCAGGAAGGCCGCGATCGCCGAGGAGAG
>DASWAT010000195.1:0-5571 GCA_036390995.1 Actinomycetota bacterium
CCCGGCCGTGACGTCGGCGACCTCGATGCCCAGGAAGACGACCCGCGGCATCCCGCCGAGCGCGGCCGCCAACCCGACCGCCTCGGCCAGTCCGAGGCCGTGGGACGAGAGCGAGGAGCGGACGTCCGCCGGCAGCCCGTCGGGGCCGGCTTCTGCTCGGACGATCGTGCCCGGCTCCCGGAGCCCGCTCGGCGCACGGACGGCATCCACCACGACCGCCCCGTCGACGTCCTCGAGCAGGTGGACCACGTCGAGCGCCGCGGCCTCGAGCACCTCCACGCCCGCGATCGCCTCGAGCCGCTCCCGAGCCTCGCGAACGGCGAGCAGCCCCACGGCGTCGTCGCCCGCGTCGAGGGTGCCGCACCCGATGACTCGGACCCGCGGCTTCAGGTCCGCTCGATCTCCAGCCGGAGGAAGTGGGTCGCGCACGAGATGCACGGATCGTAGTTGCGCACCACCATCTCGGCCAGCCGCGTCAGCTCTTCGTCGGGCCGGTCCAGCACGCCGGGCAGGAACCCCCGGAGATCCTCCTCCATGTGCCGGAGGTTCTGCGACGTGGGCGGCACGATCTTCGCCTCGCGGATCGTGCCGTCCTCGTTCACGTCGTACCGGTGGTAGAGGGATCCTCGCGGCGCCTCCGTCACCCACGTGGCCCGCCCCGCCCGCGGCGTGACCTCTGCCATCGGTGGCTCCGGCGGCTGGTAGTCGCGGATCAGCCGGATCGCCTCCTCGAACGCGAGCGCGACCTCCACGACCCGCGCCGCCATCGAGTAGAACGGGTCCGGCTCGGGGGGTTGCAGGCCGAGGCGTTCCATACACTCCCGTGCCACCGGGGTGAGACGCTCGTGATTCAGGTTCACCCGGGCCAGTGGTCCGACGAAGTACGGCGTGCCGGTGTCGATCATCACCGAGTGGAGCGCGTTCGAGTGCTCCACGTGGATCTCCCGCGAGATCTCCTCGAACGATCCGGCGTCGAAGGTCCGCCCCGAGGTCGACGCCAGATCGCCGAGGTTCATCGGGTACTCGTCGGGGTGGACCATCGAGACCATCTCGGCGGCACGCGGGAACGCCGGGCGGGGGAGCCCGGCCACCAGGTCGGAGATCCCTGGCATCGCTGCGACGGCATCTTCGAGGCGCGGCAGGAACGCTTCGAGGTCCCGCCGCCGAGGCGCCTTCGAGAACCCGCCGACCCGCGGCGAGACCGGATGGATCTCCCGACCACCGATCACGGCCATGAGGTCGTTGCCGATCCGCTTCAGCGACAGCGCGGTCTTCACCGCGTCCGGATGCACCTTCGCCATCTCGATCGCGTTGTCGAAACCCAGGAAGTCCGGCGCCGCCAGCAGGAAGATGTGGAGCACATGGCTCTCGATCCACTCGCCGCAGTACAGGATGCGGCGGAGCTCGTCGGTGCCCGGAGGCAACTGCACCTCGAACAGCCGCTCGAGGCCGTGGGCCGCGCTCATCTGGTATGCGACGGGGCAGATGCCGCAGATCCGGGCCGTGATGTCGGGAACCTCCGAGTAGTGACGGCCGGCCAGGAACGCCTCGAAGAACCGGGGCGGCTCGTAGATCTCCAGGCGCAGGTCGGTGATGTCGCCGTCGTCGACCTTCACGTGCAGCGCGCCCTCGCCCTCCACCCGGGCGATCACGGGAACCTCGACCGAGCGGTGGGTCATGGCCGGGCCTCCTCTTCCGTCACGCGCGCATCCGTCCCGCCGGCCACCGGATGCAGGGACCGGCCCTCCTCGACCGCCCGGGCGGCCTCCCGGAACGCCGGTGCCCAGCCCGTGATGAACCGGAACCTGTCCGCCACCCGCCCCGGCGAGTCGCCGAGCTCGACGAACAGCCTCGACAGCGCGCCGTCGTTGCCCGGCTGTGCGGGGCCGAAGCACCCGTAGCACCCCCGGCCGAAGCCGGGGCAGAGCGCACCGCAGCCGGTGCGGGTGACCGGGCCCAGGCACGGCTCCCCCTTGGCCACGACCACGCAGACGTACCCGCGCCGCTTGCACTCGGCGCACACCGGTGCCGTGGATACCCGCGGCGTCGCCCCGACCAGCAGCGACGCGAGCGCCCCGAGCAGCTGGCCTCGATCGATCGGGCACCCGGTGAGCTCCAGGTCGACCTCGACGTGGTCGGACACCGGCGTCGAGGTCTCGAGCGAGTCGATGTACTCGGGGGTGGGATACACGGCGGTCACGAACGCGCCGAGGTCCTTCGTGTTCCGGAGGGCCTGCACGCCGCCGGAGGTCGCACACGCGCCGATCGTGACGAGGACCTTCGTGTCCTCGCGGATCTGCCGGATCTGCTCGACCTGCTCGGGCGTCGAGATCGACCCCTCGACGAGCGTCACGTCGTAGGGCCCGGGCTCCATGTGGGAGGAGGCCTCGGCGAAGTTCACGATGTCGATCGCGCCGGCGACCTCCAACAGCGCCTCCTCGGCATCCAGCAGCTGGAGCTGGCAGCCGTCGCACGAGGCCATCTTGAACACCGCCACGCGGGGCTTGCCGTTCGCGCTCACAGGTCGTGCACCTCCATGAGGTCGGCGACCTCGTCGTATCGGAACACCGGGCCGTCGCTGCACACGAAGTGCGGACCCATCTGACAATGACCGCACAGCTTCACGCCGCACTGCATGTTGCGCTCCATGGACACGTACATGCGTTCCGCCGGCACGCCGAGCTCCAGGAGCCCCTTGCCGGCGAAGCGCATCATGATCTCTGGCCCGCAGACGAACGCGGTCGTGCGATCGGGTTCGATCCCGGCCTTCGGGAACAGCGTGGTGACCACGCCCACGTCGTGGAGCCATCCATCCGCAGGCTCGTCGATCGACAGGTGCATCTCGACCCCGATCCGCTCCATCTGCGCGAGCCACCGGTCGAGCTCGTCTTGGTAGGGGAACAGGTCCGGCGATCGGGCACCGAGCAGCAGGACGATCCGCCGGTAGCGGTCCCGGTGGCGCATGGCGTACTCGACGGCTGGGCGGACGGGGCAGATGCCGAGCCCTCCCGCCACCACCACGAGATCTCCCTCCTGGGCTTGTTCCAGCGGCCAGGGCTTGCCGTAGGGGCCGCGGATCCCGACCTCGTCGCCCGGCTCCAGCGCCTTGAACGCGTTCGTGACCCGGCCCACGAACCGGATCGTGTGTCCCAGGTTCTGGGGGTGCGCGGGGTCGGACGAGATGGAGATGGGGACCTCTCCGATCCCGAACAGGTACAGCATGTTGAACTGGCCGGCCTCGAAGGCGTAGCCGTCGCCGTCCCGGTCGCGGAACGTGGTCCAGAACGTCGAGGAGTCCGGGGTCTCGGGCACGATCCGGCGGATCACACCCACCCGGCCGAGCGAGCCCACCGGCTCCAGCAGCATCGCCGCCTCGCTCATCGAGCCGCCACCTCCACCTCGCCGTCGGTCGCGCGGATCGCCGCGACCTCCTCCGTGACGTCGATGCCCACCGGGCACCACGTGATGCAACGCCCGCAGCCCACGCATCCGGACGTGCCGAACTGATCGATCCACGACGCGAACTTGTGGGTGAGCCACTGCCGGTACCGGGCGTCGCGGCCGGCCCGCACCGACGCTCCGGCGGCCCAGCTGTACTCGTCCGAGAAGCAGCTCGCCCACTCCCGCGTCCGCGTGGCTTCCAGGCCGGTGATGGACGAGGTGTCGACGACGTCGTGGCAGAAGCACGTCGGGCAGGCCGACGTGCAGTTGCCGCACGCCAGGCACCGCTCGGCCACGTCCTTCCACCGCGGGTGCATGCGGTTCCGGTACAGCAGCTCCGGCATGTCCGCGGTTCCCATCTCGCGACCCATCAGGCCGGCCGCCTCCTCGGTCACCCGCAGGGCCGCCGTCTCCTCGACCTCGGTCGCCTCGCGCAGGTCCAGCGTCGCCAGGAGCTCCTCGCCCCGGACGCCGCCCGTCTCGACCACGAAGCCGTCGGGCAGCTCGGTCAGCGCCAGGTCGAACCCGATCGTGCACCGGGGACCCGTGCCCATCGACGCGCAGAAGCACGTGGCGCCGGGCCGGCCACAGTTCACGCCGATGAACACCGCGCGCTCCCGGCGCCGCCGGTACGCGGGGTCGGATCCGATGAACACGCGGTCCTGGACCTGCACCGCGTGCAGGTCGCACGAGCGGAGCCCCACGAACGCCACCGGGCGCTCGCCGTCCTCCGGCACGGCCGCCGTCATCCGACCGTCGCTACGGACGATGCTGCCGAGCACCTCACGTGGCGGGAACAGGAACCGCTTCGCCGAGTCCGGACCGTGCGACCACCCGAACAGCTCGTCGTCCTCGGTGTGGCTCAGCCGATACCGGCCCGGGGCCTGCTCCTCGCGGACGCCGCGGGGAAGGTCGCTCACCCCTTCGATGCGATCCAGGACGACCGCTCCGTCCCGGACGGTCGGTCCAACCAGGTCGTAGCCGGACTCCACGAGCGACGACAGGAGCCGGGCGAAGTCGCTTCGCTCCAGGAACCTCACGGGCTCACACCTCCCCCCATAGCCTCCAGGAGCGGCGGGGGGGTCCGTACGGACGAACGGCGCACCGGTCCCGGGCCCATCGTCCCGGCGGATGCCGCTCCCGGCGCCTGAGGAGGTTCGCGTAGCCTGTACGCCATGGGCGGGGCCCTGCTCACGGACCTGTACGAGCTGAACATGGCGGCGAGCTACCTGCGCCGGGGCATGAACCGGCCCGCCACGTTCAGCCTGTTCGTCCGCCGCCTTCCGCCCGGCCGCGGGTTCCTGGTCGCGGCGGGCCTCGAGCCCTGCCTGGAGTTCCTCGAGCGCTTCGGGTTCGAGAGCGACGACCTGGTCTACCTGCGGGACGAGCTCGGCTTCGACGCGGAGGCGCTGGGGGCCTTCCGGGAGCTGCGGTTCGACGGCGAGGTCTGGGCGGTTCCCGAGGGACGGATCGTCTTCGCGGACGAGCCGCTGCTGGAGATCACGGCTCCGATCGCCGTGGCTCAGCTCGTGGAGACGTACCTCCTCAACCAGATCTCGTTCCAGACCACGATCGCCTCGAAGGCCGCCCGGTGCCGGTTGGCGGCCCGCGATCGGGACGTCGTGGACTTCGCGTTCCGTCGGACCCAGGGGGTGGACGCGGCGATGGCGGTGGCCCGGACCACGGCGATCGCCGGATTCGCCAGCACCAGCAATGTGGAGGCGGCCCGGCGTTACGGCCTGCGCGTCGCCGGCACGATGGCCCACTCCTATGTCGAGTCGTTCCACACCGAGGCCGACGCCTTCCGCGCCTTCGCCCAGGATTTCCCTGGGCGCGCCGTCTTCCTAGTGGACACGTACGACACGGTGAACGGGGTCCGTACCGTGGTGGAGGTGATCCGCGAGCTCGGCTTGACCGACCGGCTGGGGATCCGGCTCGACAGCGGCGACCTGGGACAGCTCTCGCTGGAAGCCCGCAGGATCCTGGACGACGCCGGACTCGCGGGAGTCCGGATCTTCGCGAGCGGCGGACTGGACGAGCTCGACGTGGATCGCCTGGTGCAGGCGGGAGCGCCCATCGACGCGTTCGGCGTGGGCACGAGGGTCGGCGTTTCCGCCGACGCCCCGTACC
>DASWAT010000196.1:0-41265 GCA_036390995.1 Actinomycetota bacterium
GCGGCGGTCGAGCTCGGCCTTTCGAACTCGAAGCTGGAAGGGCTCAACAGCAAGATCCGGCTCATCAACCACCGCGGCTACGGCCATCACTCGGCGGCGGCCCTCATCTCGATGATCTACCTCTGCTGCGGGGGGATCACCGTCCAGCTACCCACAGAAAGGTGAGGAGAACCACTTTTGAGCCCTCAGGTCGGGACCCGCGGTTCGCGTTCGCCAGACGGCCTCGGGACGCGGAGTTGGCATAGGAAGAGAACCGTTCGAAAGTCGCTCTACGTGGCTCCTGGAGCCCCGGAACGGGCCTTCTGAGGTGCGCGGATCGAGAGGGTGACTCGTCTCGTGCCTAGAAGTGGAGTGGGCCGATGTCCAGACTACGCTCGCGTGGTGCTCCGACGTATTGACCTCGCCGTTTCATCGGTCGTACCGTCGCCTGGCTAGCCCGCAGAAAGGGTGGTCTTAGTGAGACGACAGATTGCTCTTGTGACCGTCGCGGCGACAATGCTTCTGGGACCGGTCGCCGTTGCGGGACCCGCACAGGCGACAACCGCGGGTTCGAACGGTCAGATCGCGTTCGCGCGCCAACTCCCAACCGGCGTCCCAACCGGGGGCGCGGACGTCTTTACGGCCAACCCGGATGGCGGCTTCGTCCAGCAGGTACCCCTCCCGTATCACGCCGAAGACTTCGCCATCCCTATCTGGTCACCCGACGGGAGCCAGTTGTTGATCTCGGATTTGTTCTTGGGTTCCTTCGAGAATCCTCCGACGTTCAGACCCGGGATCGTCGATCCGGACGGGTCGAACTTCACGCTGCTTCTGCCGCCAGACGTGCCTGATGGGCAAGGGATCGGATGCAACGCTTGGACCCCGGACGCCGCTCGCCTTCTCTGTGGTCTGGACAACGAGGGCGGCAACCTGCTGCCGGGGGTCGTTAGCATCCGATCCTCCGACGGTGGCGACCTCGTCCGGCTCACGACGAACCCGTACGGGGCCCACGACGTGCCCACTGACGTTTCACCCGACGGCACCCAGTTCGTGTTCCTTCGCTTCCGGCCAGGTCCGCAGAAGGGGCAGAGACCCTTCGCCGCCGAGCAGGTCGCGCTGTTCGTGGAGAACATCGACGGAACGGGCCTTCGGCAGATCACCCCTTACGGGGTTGCGGCGGCGCACGAGCAGGCCTCGGCCCAATGGTCGCCGGACGGGCAGGAGATCATCTCGGAGACGAGGGAAGGCATCTTGTTCGTCGTTCACCCGGACGGCTCCGGCCTCAAGCTGATCCCGCTTCAGGTTGGCAGCCACAACCAGCCGTACTTCGCCTTCGAGCCTGACTTCTCACCGGACGGCACGCACATCGTGTTCTGCATGTTCCTCAACGGTCAGGAGGACCTCTACACGGCGAAGGCCGATGGTTCCGACGTGGTCCAGATCACCGACACGCCCGACTTCGAGAACGGCCCCGACTGGGGGACTCACCCGCTGGCGACGTAGAGACAGCAGGAACGGGGTTCTGGCCGTTGTGACCGCTACCGGCCTGGTCTCCTAGCGGGACTTGATAACTCGCATCGGAGAAGCTCGCCCGCTTCGCGGACGAGAAGTGCCGGATTCCGGGGTTCGGCGGAGCGATGATTCCGAGTTCGACGCCAAGACGACCGTACACTGTCCGTATGACTCGCCGAGACCGACGGGCACGAGGAACTGACCCGGTTCGGAGGTTTCAGGACGAGGCGGATTGGAGCGGTTACACCAACTCCTGGAGTCGGATCGCCTCGCCCTCCAAGCGTGGTCGCGCGTTCGTCCTGGGCATGTTCGGCGTCCTGGTGTTGGTTGGGATCATCTCGATCATCATCACCCTCGCCACGAAGTGACTGGATGGATCGGGAATCGACAGGTAGTTCCGAAGCTCTGCGGGCTCGGACTCGGTGAGGATGCGCTCAAGCTCCGCGAGCCGTTGGACCGCAACTCTGTCCACAGACTCGTCGACAGGCTTGGTGACAGACTCGTGGCAAAGCGAGCCCCCGACCTCACAGACCCGCAGGTCGGGGCCTTTCTGTGTACACGGGAGTGTTCTGGTCAGGACCCGCCGCCTTCGAGTGCCGGGACCGGGAGGTCGTCTCCCCCGCCGAGGGACGCGAGTCGGAGCAGCGAGTCGCCGAAGAGCCGCGAGTAGACGTCCAGGGTGATGGACGGCTTGCTGTGGCCCAGGAGCTTCGACACCTGGAGGATGTTCGCGCCTTTGCCGATCCAGTACGACGCCGCGTGGTGGCGAAGCTGATTCGGGCTGATGCTGCCGTTGACCTTCGCCGCCTCGGCCGCGGGCTCGAACACCCGTTTCCGGTAGTTGTCCGACTCGATCGGAGATCCGTCCTCAGTCGTGAAGACGTACCCGTCACTCGGGTACCGCTCCAGGTGCGACTTCAGCGCGTCGGCCATCGCGGGGCTCGGGATCATCGGGAGGGTCCGCGTCTGGCCGGTCTTGGTCTGCCCGACACGCCCCTTCGTCAGAGACCGACGGACGGTGATGGTGCCCGTCGTGAAGTCGAGGTCCTCGACCCTGAGTCCGAACGCCTCGCCCGGTCGCAGGCCCTCGAACGCCATGACAAGGACCAGGGCGCGGTACCGATCGGCCATCGCAGCGACGAGGCTCGCGACCTCTCCAGTGTCAGGCATCCGTTCGTCCTTGCCCTCGGAACGAGCCGACTTCCGAACCCGCTCTTCCCGTGTCCCGGCCTTGAAATCACGCCGGACCGGGTTGGCACTGACGTAGCCCAGGAAGACCGCGTAGTTCCCGACCCGCTGGACGAGGCTCTGCGCTGAGTCACGCATCCTCGGCTTCTCGATCCCGGCCAGCGCCCTGTCGATCTGCGCCGACGCCAGGTCGGCGATCTCCGTGTCGAGGAGCCCCGCGTCTGCCTTCGCGAGAGCCTTCCAGAGCTGGTCGTGGAGAGCGACCGTCGCCGGGGCGTAGGGCCGACTCTGAGCTTCGAAGTACGCGGACATCTCGGCGTACAGCTCGCGGAGAGTCCGCTTCCCTTCGTTCGGGCTGATCCACTGCTGGCCGCGCGTCGGCTTGTTGGCCTCGATCCACTCGCGGGCTGCACGGACGGCCCGTGTCTTCGCCCGCTCCTGCTCGCGCTCGGACTGGTCTCGCTGAAAATCCTTGGGCGAGAACGTCCGGCTGTAGAGCTTGTGATCGCGCCCGCGGTACATGGCTTCGTACGACCCGGTACGACTCACGAGTCTGACGCCCCGCGGTAGGTCCCTGGCCTTGGTCTCGGTGGTCGTCATTTCGACCGCCTCCTCTCCCGCAGCCAGTCTTACCAGAAGTCGGGACAGGTTGGGATTCGGGGTTTCCAGTTAGGACACGATGATACTGGAGGGAGCAGATTGGGCATCTGACCTAGGATTTTCTCTGTGGACCCAAGGGGACTCGAACCCCTGACCTCTTGGCTGCCAGCCAAGCGCTCTACCAGCTGAGCTATGGGCCCGCTGTCGCCGCGGATGAGCCCGCGAGGCTCGGCACGGTCGCGACCGCACAAGTCTAGGCGACATCCGACCCTCCGACAGTCCTCGGTCTCGCGCTCACAACCAGATCCCGTGGCACTCCGGCCCGGCCGGACCGGAGTGCCCGGGGTAGTGCCCGGATCGGTTACCGGGTCACCTCGTGCTGCAGCAACACCGGCAACTGGGCCCGCGGCTGTGCGGCGGGAGAGTAGGACGGGTGGTGGGTCAGATCGACGCTCGCGACCTCCCAACCATCCTTGCCGAGCTCGCTCAGGCGCTCCACACGCCCGCCCCCGACGGTCAGTGACCTGGGTGCCTCGCGGACGTGACCCAGGTCACTGGCTGGGCTGGTCGAGCCACATGGTCCGCGGTCAAGGGTCGGGGCCGGACGTAGACTGGAGGAGGTTCCAGTGGGCAGCGGTCCAGCCGAGGACGGCGGACGTGCTCGACGAACTCGTTCGCGATGGGTTGCAGGGAGGCTTCCTCTTCTCCCTTCCCCGCCACGCGGCGGAGCGGCTCCTGGCCGAGGCGATCCGGATCCGGGTTCCGGCCGGCGCTCTGATCTATCGCGATGGGGAAGCGCCGCGCGTCATCGTCGTCGTGGGCGGCCTGCTGAGGGTATTCCTGAGCTCCCCCGGGGGACGACAGGTCACGGTGCGCTACGTGCGCAGCGGCGGCGTGGCGGGCCTGGTCCTGGTGCTGAACGGCCTCGCGCCGACCAGCATCCAGGCGATGACCACCGCCTCCGTGGTGGCCCTCAAGGTCGAAACGCTCCGCTCGCTGCTCGCGTCGGAACCGGGCGTCGCTCGGGCATGCGCTGAGGAACTGACGCGACAGCTCCGGCAGGCGCTCGACGACATCTCGCAGCAGGCCTTCCTTTCGGTTCGCCAGCGCATAGCCCGCCAGCTCCTCGATCTCGCTTCGCCGGGTCGCGGGAGGCATCTCGTCGTGCGCGCGAGCCAGCAGGAGCTGGCCGACGCGGTGGGATCGGTCCGAGAGGTCGTGACTCGAACCCTCCACGAGCTCCGGGACGACGGCCTCGTCGCCACGGCTCCTGGTGGGATCGTCCTCCTCGATCCCGTCGGGCTCACCGACGAGCTCGCGGATGGTGGATGGGACGGTCGTGCCTACCCCGAGGAGGCGGCGTCCGACTCCTCCCAGGGCACCCTCGGCGCGTCGCGCCACAAGCGCTCGAGGTCGTAGTATTCGCGATCCTCGTCGGCGAACACGTGTACCACGACGTCGACGTAGTCGAGCAGCACCCACCGGGCATCCGACTCGCCCTCCCGGCGGACGGGCCGGACCCCGAGTTCCTTCAGCGCCTTCTCGATCTCCTCGAAGAGGGTCTTCACCTGGCGGTCGCTGGAACCGCTGGCGATGACGAAGTAGTCGGTGATCACGATCAGGTCGCGGACGTCGAGGATCACCACGTCCTCACCCTGCTTGGCGGAGGCGGCGCGTGCCGCCCCGATCGCCACTTCCTTGCTGTCGACGAGCCCGGGCGGCTTACCGGGCACGGCGTCCTTCGAACATGCTCACTCCGTCTGGTAGTCCTTTCCCACCACGATGGTGACATCCCCGAGCCCCGATGGCACCCCCGCAACGGACACGGTACCCACCCCGAGCAGCTCCTGCACGCGCTCGGCCGCAGGTTGATCTGCCGCGGTCCCCGCCACCACCAGCGTGGTGTCGTGGTCGAAGCTCGAGGCGTTCTCCGAGATGCTCACGCGGAACCCCGCCGGGATCAGCCGTTCGGCCACCGATCGCCCCACCCCGGGCGCCCCGCTCCCGTTCAGCACGACGACCGGGATCGGCGGGGTGGAGGAACCCCCCAGGTCCTCGGCGACGAGCAGAGTGAGCGCGGCCGGGTCCGGCACGAGATACCCGGCCGTGGCGCGCTCGGTGGGCATCGAGCGGACCACGGCGCCCTGGGCTTCCTCGAGGAGCACGGCCACGGCGCCTGCGTCGTCGGCCTCCGAGAAGTCCTCGGAGCTCCACGAGGGCCCCACCGCGAACAGGCCCTGCAGCAGCTGCCGCCACGTGAGCGCGCGAGCCGGGTTCGACCGGTCGAGCGCCTGCGCGATCTGGTCACCGGACTGCGTCGAGCCGAACGCCTCGACCCCGCCGGCCCGATCGACCACGCCGGCCAGACGTGTGGTGTCCGTGACCACCACGTGCGGGATCCACACGCCGAGGAGGTTCGAGATCGCGAGCACCGCCTCCGGCGCGGGCAGCTCCGCCGCGTCCATCACGCGGCCGTCCCCTTGGCCCGGGATGGTGAGCGCGACGGTCGCCGGGACGACCACCGCCACCGGCGTCGAGCCCGTCCCCGCCGCCACCACGGCCAGCAGCGGCCCGGGAGCGCTGCGCACGATCAGCAGCGCGAGCCTGGGAGGTACGTCGGGCGAGGTGGAGGCGCGCGGCCGTTCGCCGTTCGACCCGCCCATCAGCGTGGCCGCGGCGATCGCCGCCACGGCGCCGACGGCCGACAGCCAGACGGCCGCCGTCCACACGGGACGGCGGACCCGGTGCCTTCCGCTCAACGGTACAGCCCCACCTTCTCGACGTAGCTCTGGACGCCGTCGGGCACGAGGTA
Source organism: Actinomycetota bacterium (assembly GCA_036390995.1). Lineage (GTDB taxonomy): Bacteria > Actinomycetota > UBA4738 > UBA4738 > HRBIN12 > DASQQQ01. The sequence goes on from DASWAT010000196.1 coordinate 6,092, forward strand.
CCGGATCGGCCGCCCCTCCTTCACCCGCACGCGGATGTCGGTGGAGGAGATGGCCAGCGCCGGGATGTTCATGACGCTCACGTTCGGGTGCGCGGTGGACGCCTCGGCCTCGAACCGCGTGAGGTCGTAACCGGGGCGCGTGGCCGCGATGAAGTGCGCCAGCGACAGAACCTCCTCGGGATCCTTCCAGTGCAGGATCTCGAGCATCGCGTCCGCGCCGGTCACGAAGAAGAGATCCGTGCCCTCGCCTGCCTGCGTCCTGAGCGAGAGCAGGGTGTCGACGGTGTACGTGGGCCCCTCCCGGTCCACCTCGATCCGCGAGACGGAGAAGCGCGGGTTGCTCGCCGTCGCGATGACCGTCATCAGGTACCGGTGCTCGGCGGGCGTGACGTGGCTGCCCTCCTTCATCCAGGGCTGTCCGGTGGGGACGAACACCACCTCGTCCAGACCGAACTGGACCGCGGCCTCCTCGGCGGTCAGGAGGTGTCCGTGGTGGATGGGGTCGAAGGTCCCGCCCATGACCCCGAGGCGTCGCGTCACGCGCGTATCGTACGGCCCGTCGACCGCCGGGCCGGGGATTTCACCCCTCCGCACGAGAGACGCGGGCCGACCGCTCAGACCGCCGTGAGCCGCTCCACCCAGGACCGGAGGTCGGGCAGGTGCTCCCGATAGTGCAGGGCGCCGGACTCCTCGAACCACTCGGCCCCCGGCGTCGTGATCTCTGGCAGCGCGGCGAGCTCCTGCAGGGCGCGCGACCTGGCCGCGAGCAGTTGCGCCTCCACGTCCGAGCGGGCGAGGTGGCGGCCCTCCTCCAGGAACCGAGCGTTCATGTCGTCCTCTGGAACCTCCTGCTCCGCATACGTCTCCAGACGGATCTGCTCGAGCTTGTGGGCGGCCTCGGCCCACCAGCACGACAGGTGCCAGAGGAGATCCTTCACCGACCACCCGTCGTCGTTCACACCGGGCTCCTCGAGCTGCTCCGGCGACAGCCGTTCCACCAGACCGCGGAGATCGGTCCAGCCCTCCTCCTCTTCGCCCACCAGCCGGGTCCGCTCGTCCATCAGCCCTCCTCGTCTGCGGGAAGATACTCGAAGGAGCGGTCCCCGATCACGACCTCGTCGCCCCGCCGTGCACCCATGGCCGCGAGCTGCCGCTCGATGCCTTCCTCGATCAACCGCTTCTGCAGCCGGACGACGCTTCGGGGATCGTCGAGGTCCGCGTCCGCGACCCAGCGCTCCACGTTCCGGCCGACGACCCGGAAGCGCTCGCCCTCGCGCCTGATCACGAACCCCGGACGGGCGGGCCGCAGGACAACGTACGGACGGCGCTCCTCGGCGGTCTCGGCGGTCCGCCGCGAGAGCTCGCCGAGGCGCACGGTGAGCGCGTCGACGCCCTCGCCGGTGAGCCCGGAAACCACCACCGCATCCGGGTCCAGGCGCCGAGCAGCCCCCTCCGCATCCGGGACGAGGTCCGCCTTCGTGCCCACCACCAGCGACGGTCTGGCACCCAGGCCGGGGTCGTACGCGGCCAGCTCCCGGCGGACGGCGGCCAGGTCGGCGGCGGGGTCCGCCGCCGAGAGATCCACCACCAGCCCCAGCACGCGGCACCGGGTGACGTGCCGGAGGAACCGGTCGCCGAGGCCTTTGCCCGCATGCGCCCCCTCGACGAGCCCGGGGATGTCGGCCAGGACGAACCGCCGCTCCCCCTCGGCCACGCCGAGGTTCGGCGTGAGGGTCGTGAACGGATACGGCGCGATCTTCGGGCGCGCGGCGGTCAGACGGGCCAGCAGGGTGGACTTGCCGGCGTTCGGCAGGCCCACCAGTCCCACGTCGGCCACCACCCGGAGCTCCACCGACAGATGCTTCTCCTCGCCGGGCTCCCCGGCTTCGGCCTGCCGCAGGACGCGATGGCGGGACGAACCCAAGGCCGCGTTGCCACGCCCGCCCCTGCCGCCCCGTGCCACCAGGGCGCGCGCGCCGGCCCCGACGAGGTCCGCCAGGAGCCCGTGCTCGTCGAACACCACCGTCCCGTCGGGGACCTGCAGCACCAGGTCCTCTCCCCGCCCGCCGTCCCGCCCGTTCGACCGCCCGGGCCGTCCGCTCTGCGCGCGCTGATGCGGATGGTCGGCCAGCCAGGACAGGTCGCGCACGCCCGGCGATACCTCGAAGACCACGCTCCCGCCGTCGCCCCCGTTGCCGCCGTCCGGTCCGCCGCGCGGCTTGTACGGCTCGCGGAGCATCGCGTTCGAGCCGTCGCCGCCGTTCCCGGCGCGGACGTGCACGGTGGTCTCGTCGACGAACGTCATGTCCCGATTGTGGTCGAAATCCGGCGGCCGGGAGAAGATGAGCGCATGCCCGAAGAGGTGACCGTGTGGGCCGTCGAGCTCGGGAAGAGCCCGAAGGATCGCAAGGGGGCGCTGTCCCTCGAGCCCGAAGCATTGCGGTTCACGGCCTCCGACGGCGTCGGGCACATCCGCATCCCCCTGTCCGCCCTGCGCTCGGTGAAACGGCTTCGGGGGTCGCCGGTCCTGATCGTGGTCCACCAGGACCAGGGCAGCATCGCGCGTACCGCCTTCTACTTCGTCCAGCCGCCGCCGCTCCAGCCGCCGAAGAACGCGCCGCTCGACCGCGCGCCGAACCTCTTCTCCGGGATGGGACGCACCAGCAGGCGGAAGACCCGTCGCCAGAACGCGGGGTACCTGGGCATGTGGAGCCGTGAGAAGAAAGCCGTGGTGGTCGAGTGGGTGCAGGCGATCCGCTCGGCGGCAGGGACGCCCCGGGCTTGATCCTCAGCCCTGGGGTCTGATCTGGGCGAACCGGCGGCCCCGGGAGGTGTGGAAGGCCACCACACCGTCCACCTTGGCGAACAGCGTGTCGTCGCCCCCTTTGCCGACACCCTGGCCGGGATGGATCCGGGTGCCGCGCTGGCGCACGATGATGGAGCCCGCGCTCACCTGCTGACCGCCGAACGCCTTCACCCCGAGCCGCTTGGACTCGGAGTCGCGCCCGTTCTTGGACGAGCCGCCGCCCTTCTTGTGCGCCATGACGCGTCTGAGGGTACCAAACGAGGCTCGCTGCTACTCCTCGGCCACGGCCTTCGGGGCTGCCTTCGTCCTGGGCCTGGGCCGGTCCTGCGCCTCGGGCGACGCCGCAGGCTGCTCTTCCGCATCCGACACCGCAGGCTCCTCGGCCGCCTCGACCTTGGGCTCGGTCTTCTTCGCGGCGGCCTTCTTCGCCCCCCCGAGGCTCACGTCGGCGATCTCCAGCAGGGTCATGAGCTGGCGATGCCCCGCCTTCCGCGCGTACCCGGTCTTGTTCTTGTACTTGAAGATGCGGACCTTGTCGCCCTTCTGCTCGCCCACGGGCTTGGCGGTCACGACGGCCTGCTGGGCGTCCTTCCCGTAGTGCGTCTTGCCGTCGTCGTCGACCACGAGGAGCGGGTGGAAGGTGACGGCCTCACCCGCGCCGTGCATGTACTCGACCTCGATGACGTCGCCGGGCTTCACCTTCTGCTGCTTGCCGCCGGCCTTGATGACCGCGTACATCCGTTCCTCCTCACTTCACGTCGTAGGTCAGGATCACGCCCCGGCCCTCGCAGGTGGGGCACGTCTCGGAGAACGACTCCAAGAGTCCACCAGACACGCGCTTCCGCGTCACCTCCAGGAGCCCGAGCGGTGTGATGTCGAACACCTGGGAGCGGGTCTTGTCGCGGGCCATCTCCTCCCGGAGCGTGTCGACGACCTTGCGCTTGTTCTGCTCCAAGAGCATGTCGATGAAATCGATGATGATCATCCCGCCGATGTCCCGCAGGCGGAGCTGGCGAGCCACCTCCCGAGCCGCCTCGAGGTTCGTGTTCACCACCGTCTCCTCGAGGTTGTGTTTCCCGACCGACTTGCCGGTGTTCACGTCGATCACCGTCAGCGCCTCGGTTCGGTCGATCACGAGGTAGCCCCCGGAGGGGAGCCAGACCTTCCGATCCAGGCCCTTGTGGATCTGCTCGACGATGTGGAACTCCTCGAACACCGGAAGCTTGCCCTCGTGGAGACGCACCTTCGGCAGCAGGTCGGGCGCGACCTGCGACAGGTACGCCGTGACGATCTCGTACACCCGCTCCGAGTCGGTGACGAGCTCCCGATACTCCTCGTTGGTGAACAGGTCCCGCACGGCTCGGACCGTGAGCTCGGGCTCCTCGTAGAGCACGGCGGGCGCCTTCGCCTTCTTCGCCCTCTTCTGGATCGCAGCCCACTCGTCGATCAGCCGCTGCACGTCCGCGGCCAGTGCCGCCTCGTCGGCATCCTCGGCAGCGGTACGGACGATGATGCCGTGGCCGTCGGGCCGGATCTTCTTCAGGATCTGCTTCAGGCGCCGGCGCTCCTCGTCGGGGAGCCGGCGGCTGATGCCTGTGATGTTCGAGTCGGGGACCAGGACCAGGTACCTGCCCGGCATGCTGATCTGGGCCGTGAGCCGCGCCCCCTTGCCGCCGATCGGATCCTTCGTGACCTGGACGAGCACCGACTGGCCGCTCTTCAGGACCTGCTCGATCCGGGGTTGGGAGCCGCCTTCCAGATCCTCCGGCGAGTAGTTGACCTCGCCCGCATACAGAACGGCGTTGCGCCCACGACCAACGTCCACGAACGCCGCCTCCATGCCCGGCAGCACGTTCTGCACCCGGCCCAGGTACACGTTGCCCACCATGGAGCGGGCGCCTGCACGCGTGACGTAGTGCTGCACGAGGTCGCGCTCCTCGAGGATCGCGATCTGGTCGCGCTCCCCGTGCTCGGTGATGGCCATGAGCTTGTCGGTGACCCGGGGGGCCACCGGAAGGATCTCCGCGCGACGGCGGCGGCCCGAGGTCTGCCGGGACCTGCGAAGCCGGGTCGGCCCGGTCGTCGGCTCGCCGGCGGCCCCCGCCTTCGCCCGGCTGCGGCGCCTGCCCCCGGCTGCGGGCTCGGCGGCCTTCTCTGCCTTCTCTGCCTTCTCCGCCTTCTCCGCCTTCCGGGGCTTGGTCGCCGTCGCCTTCTTCGGCGTTCCCGAAGCGGCTCGTTTCGGTCGTTCGGCTTCCGTAGACCCGTCCGGGCCCTCTGAGGGCTCGGTCGTCTTCCTCGACCGCGAGCCCCCTCGGGAACGTCGCCGCCTAGCCGCGGGCGGCCCGCCGCTGTCCTCGCTCGGGGCGGCCACCTCGGCGCCCTCCGCGAGCGGCTCATCCGGTTCGGCGGCGGAAGCGTCGGCCGGGCGCGCCGAACCCGCCGGGCGACCCCGGGTCCGCCGGCGTCTCGCGGCCGGCTTCGGCAGCGTCTCGCCCGTCACCGGCCCGAGATCGGGCGCGCCGGTGGCCGTTCCCTCTGCGGTCGCCGGGCCCTCCTCCGTAGTGCCGGGCTCGCCCTGCGACTCCGCGGGCTTCTTGCCGCCTCGTCCTCTGCCACCCCTGCGCCGTCGTCGGGCCGGGCTCTTCCTCGCCTCACCCGTCTCCCCGCCCGGCGTCACCCCGGCCGGCGTGGCGGGCCGGGCGGAGGATGCCTCGGCCTCTGCAGGAGCCTCGCGGGTGTCACCGGCGCCGACGGCACCCTCGCTCGTTGCCTCGGCCGCGTCGCCCGATCCGGGCCCGCGCGACGAGCGCCCTCGACCTCTGCTCCCCCGGCGCCGGCGGGGTCCTGCCCCAGGAGCGCGGCTCCCGACCCCTCCCTGGCCTTCCGACGCCACGGCCACCCGGACCGGTTCGGTCTCTTCTGTCATGGGTTCAGCTCCTCCCCCACCTATCGGGGCGCGGAGGGAACGGCAGCGGGGAACGGGAGCGAGGGTCCTCGCAGACGGCGGAGACATCGCCGGCGGCATCGGCCGTTCCGGCGCCTCGCGCCCTTGGGATTCGCACGAAGTACGTTCCTATTCCCGGCGCCGGTCACCGGCCGCGGCCATCCGGGCATCTCCCGGGGCCGGCGTGGCCGGACCGCGCCACTCGTGTCTCGCCGGTCCACCGGGGCGCCCGGCCCCGGGCCCAGCGAGCAAGTTCGTCATTCAGCATAGCAAGGGCACGCCTCCGACCTGCGGAAGAACCTCCTCGAACCCGGGCTAGCCCGTAGGTACTAGCCGCGGGTGGCCCCGTGACGCCATGTCAACCGGGCTTCCGCCCGATACAAGCCAGACCCTTGGCCCGGGACACTTGGAGGCATGGAGCCGGGGATCTTGGACCGCTCTCCGTCGTCGTCGCCTCCGCTGGGGGCGAACCAACGCGTCCGGGTCATGGTCGTCGACGACAACGCCGGCTTCCGCGAGTCGCTCTTGATCCTGTTGGAGTCCGGAGACCTCGAGGTGGTCGGCGAGGCCGATTCCGGCGAGCGCGCCCTGCGCGTGATCGGCGACCTGCAGCCCGACGTCGTCCTCATGGACGTCCGGATGCCGGGGATCGACGGCATCGAGACCACCCGCCGGGTGAAGGAACGCTTCCCCGGGATCGGCGTGGTGGCCTTGTCCGGCCACGAGGATCAGGACATCGTCCGGGGCATGCTGGTCGCCGGGGCCTCCGGGTACGTCCTGAAGGACTCGGACGGGGACGACATCCTCGACGCCGTGACGCAGGCTGCCGTCGGCGGCGGGGTCCTGTCACCGGTGGTCACCCCTCGTGTCATCGAGGACCTCACCGAGGCTCTCGAGCGAGAGCGGCGCCGTTCCAAGGAGCTCGAGCAGGCCCACGTGGCGCTGGTCGAACGGTCCACACGTCGACACGAGCTGGTGGCCCGACTCTCGCACGAGCTTCGCACCCCGATAACCGTGATCCTGGGGATGGCACAGACGCTGGCCAAGGGCGCCGGCACGCCGGAGCAGCAACACGAGCTTCTGGATCGGATCGTTCGGCGCACCCAGGACCTGGCCCGGCTTGTGGAGCGGTTCGAGTTCGCGATGGACGCCGGGATGACCGAGCGGGTGGACGTGGCCGCCATCGCCCTCGAGGTGGCCGCGGACGAGTCTCGCGCCCACGTGGTCGCCGCGCCCGACCTGCCCGTTGCGAGCCTGAACCCCGTGGTCGCCCGCCGGGTCCTGGTCGAGCTGGTCGACAACGCGCTGCGGTTCTCCCCCGCCGATGCTCCGGTGGAGATCCGAGTCGATGCGGGGCTCGGGCGGATCGAGGTTCGCGTGACGGACCGTGGGAACGGGATCCCGACCCCCGATCGCGAGCGGATCTTCGATGTCCTCGAGCAGCTGGAGGACCTGAACGTCCGGGTCCACCAAGGGGTGGGCATCGGCCTGTCGCTCGCCAGGGCTGCCGCGCGGGCGATGGGTGGGGACGTCGCCGTGGAGCGCTCGGGACCAGAGGGATCCACGTTCCTGTGGACGATCGCGCTCGAGGACTGATCGCGCCTACGTGAACCGGCGCATATGGATGTTCAGCAGCAACCCCACGGCGACGCAGTTCGTGAGCAGCGAGCTGCCCCCGTAGGAGACGAACGGGAGCGGGATCCCAGTGATCGGCATGATGCCGAGGGTCATCCCGACGTTCACGAACATCTGGATCGCGAACATCGCCGCGATGCCCGCCGCCACGTACGCCCCGAAGGGATCCTTCGACAACACCGCGATCCGGTAGGCACGCCAGATCAGGAGCGCGAACAACAGCAGGACGAACATCGCCCCGACGAACCCGAACTCCTCGCCCACCACGGTGAAGATGAAGTCCGTGTGCTGCTCGGGGACGAAGTCCAGGTTCGTCTGCGTGCCGTTCAGGTAGCCGCGGCCGAGCATCCCGCCCGACCCGATGGCGATCTCCGCCTGCTGCTTGTTGTAGTCGGTGCGTTGCGGATCGTTCGTCGGGTCGAGCCACGACCTCAGCCGGGCCACCTGGTAGTCCTTCACCACCCCGAGCTGGAACGCCCCGAACATCAGCACGAGCGCCGTGAGCGCGAGGATCGCCAGGTGCCGGGCTCGGGCTCCCGCGACCACGAGGACGCCGACGAGGATCGCCGCAAGGACGATCGACGTGCCGAGGTCGGGCTGCAGGAACACCAGCAGCCCCGGAACGGCGGCGATCGCCGTGGCCCGGAACACCTCCTGCAGCGAAAGGTCGGTGGTCCGCAGCTCGGACAGGAACGCGGCGAGCATGGCGATCAGGGCCAGCTTGGCCAGCTCGGACGGCGCGAACTGGAACCCGAGGATCTGGAACCACCGTTGCGACCCGCGGATGTTCGCGCCGAGCGGGGTTCGCACCAGGACGAGGAGCACGAGCGACACGACGTAGACCATCCCCGCGTACACCTTCAGGAACCGGTAGTCGAAGCCGGCGGCGAGCGCCACCAGCGCCGCACCGACCACCAGGAAGAACGTCTGCTTGCGCACGAACACGTTCGGATCCAGGTGCTGCGCGGTGAGCGAGGCCCGGCCGGCCGAGTAGATCATCACGACCCCGATCACCGCGAGGGCGAAGGCCACGATCAGCAGAAGCGGGTCCAGGTGCCGGAGCGGGCGCCGCTCCGTGGGGAGCGCCCTGCTTGCGACGAGATCCATCAGTCGGTCCCCCCCACCGTCGTGAACTGGGTCGTTGGCAGACCGTAGAGACCCTCGATCACCCGGCGGACGATCGGCGCGGCGGTCGTGGAGCCGTGACCGCCCTGCTCGACGAGCGCCACCACGACGTATTCCTTGCCCTGGGCCCTCGTCATCGCAGCGAACCACGAATAGTCCTGCTTGCCGAAGACCTGCGCGGTCCCTGTCTTGCCGGCAACCCACACCTGCGAGAACGGGAAGCCGCGGAACGCGTACGAGGCGGTGCCCTGGACCGGTACCTGGGACAGTGCCTGGCGCACGTAGTCGAGCTGGGCCGCGGTGTACGGGAGGCGTCGCTTGCACCGAGGCGTGATGTTCCGGACGATCTTGCCCCCGGACGTCTGGATCCGAAGCCCCACATGCGGCACGCACATCGAGCCGTCGTTCATGATCGCCGAGTACCCCTGTGCGAGCTGCAGCGGGGTAACGAGCGTGTCGCCCTGGCCGATCGACATGTTCACGAAGTCGCCGGGGAACCAGTCGCCGTCGGGGAACGCCTTCGGGTTGTCGGCGTGGACCTGGGCCTTCCAGGCCGCGTCGGGCACGCGTCCCGAATAGGGGCTCTCACCGGGAAGGTCCACCCGCGTGACCTGGCCGAACCCGTCCGCTCGCAGATCGTGCTGGAGGGGCTCCTTCGGTGGATCCGTCGGCGGGTAGTAGATGCGCCAGTAGTCGTAACCGATCGGGTAGAAGACCGTGTCGCACGAGTCCCACAGCGCCTGCGCGAGGCTCATGATGCCGAGGTTCGCCGTGGTCCAGTTGCTGAACACGCGATGCTGCGGGTCCTCGGGCACCGACCACGACGGCGGGCACTCGTACCCCTGGGCGGTGGTGACGAGGTTCCGGTGGAGTGCGGAGAGCAGCACGAAGGGCTTGTACGTGGAGCCGGGCGGGTACTGTCCCTGCAATGCCCGGTTCAGGAGCGGGAAGCCGGTGGCGGCTCCGAACCGGCGCTCGAACTCGTTCGTGGACATGCTCCTCGTGAACAGGGATGGATCGAAGGTCGGGGACGACGCCATCGCCTCGATCGCGCCCGTGGTCGGGTCCATCACGACCACGGCGCCGGCGTTGGCGGCCAGGTACTTGCCCGAGCTCGAGTCGAGGATGCCGTGCGCGTACTCGAGGCCGAGCTTCAGGCTCTCCTCGGCGAGCTGCTGCGTCTGCTGGTCGAGCGTCAGCACCAGATCGTCGCCGGGTTGCGGCGCCAGGTGCCCGATCAGCCCCAGGTTCTGGCCCGCCGAGTTCACCCGGTACTTCAGGACCCCCTTCGTCCCGCGCAGCTCGTGCTCGTATTCGGCCTCGACCCCGCTCACGCCCACCAGGTCTCCGGCCTCGTACCCGGAGAAGGAGGGGTCATTCAGCTTCTCCTCCGAGATCTGGCCGAGGTACCCGAGGACATGGGCGGCAAGATCTCCGGCCGGATAGGTCCGGACGGGCTCCGGCACAACCACGACGCCGGGGAACCGGTCCTGGTGCTCTTCGATGTAGAAGGCGACCCGCTTCGATACGCCCGTCGCCACCGGGACCGGCTGGTAGACGTAATAGAGGGTGCTGTCCACGCGGGCGGCCAGCTCCGAAGGCCGGACCCCGAGGACCTTCGACAGGTCGAACAGCACCTGCTCCAGCTGGCCGCCCGCCTCCTGGCGGTTCACCGTGACGACCAGGCTCATGCGGTTGCCAACCAGGATGTTGCCCTGGTCGTCGAGGATCCGGCCGCGTGGCGCCGGAACCTCAACGGTGCGCACGGCGTTGCTGTTCGCCGACGCTCGGTTCTGCTCGTAGGCCAGGACCTGGAGGAACCACAGTCGCGTGGTGAGCGCTGCGAACATGAACGCCACCAGCAGCGCCAGGATCTTCAACCGGAGCCCGATCCGCCCTTCGGTCACGGCCTCACCACCTCACCACCCGCTGCGCCCTCGATCCTTGCGCCACGCGTCGCAGCACCGGCAGGAACAGCGGCGTGAGGATCGCGTTGTACAGGCCGGACAGCGCGGAGATCCGCAACAGATACAGCCACGTCGTGTCGAGCTGGCCCAGCAGGAACGCCACGATCCCGTAGAAGAGGACGCCGGCGAACGTTCCTCCGGCGACCAGGAACACCGGCAGCAGCGGTGAAGGGCTCACGATGTACTGACGCAGCATCCCGACGGCGTAGCCGAGCAGCGTGAGCGTGAGCGCGGTGATGCCCTTCGGCTGGTTCAGCAGGAAATCCTGGGACATGCCCCCGAAGAAGCCGGCGATCACACCCGACGAGGGTCCCTCGGTCATCGCGAAGACGATCGTGATGAGGTACATGAGCTCGGGGCGCGCCCCCAGCAGCCGGACGTTGGCGAACACCGTGGTCTGGAGCAGCAGCGCGGTGAGGATGACGGCGGCGAGGGAGAGCGTGCGGCGCACGGCCCGTCAGGCTACCCGGACCCATCGGAAAGGACCACCAGCACGATGTCCAGGCTGGAGAAGTCCACGGCCGGGCTCACGGTGATGTACTTCTCCAGCGCCGCTTGGTCCGGGAGCACCCGGGACACCGTCCCGATCAGGACACCCGGCGGATACAAGCTCTGGGCCACGCCGGGGATCCGGTAGCCTGCCGTGACGATCTGCTCGCCGGCCTCGACCTCGGTCGTCGTGTCGATCAGGCCCATCCGCATGTCCTGGTCCCCCTGACCGGTGATGAGCCCGGTCTTGTCGGAGGTCTCGAGGCGTCCCGCCACGGCCGAGTCGGGATCGACGATCAACTGGATGATCGAGGCATCTGAGGCCGCGCGAACGACGTGTCCCACCAAGCGCTTGCCGGCGGCGACGACCGGCATGTCCACCTTCACGCCGTCGCTCGAGCCCTTGTCGATCGTGATCGTCCACTCGAAGTTCGAGACGCCGTTCGCGATCACCTGCGCGCCCACGGTTCGCACGTTCGGGCCGAGGCTCTGCTGCACCCCGACCAGGTCCTCCAGCTCGTGCAAGCGCTGCTCGTCGGCGACCGCCGTCCCGATCTGCGACTGCAGCTCCGCCACCTGCTCCCTCAAGCGCTCGTTCTCCCTGCGGATCGACGGCAGACGGACGAGCGTGGAGAAGAAGTTGCCGATGGGATGGGTGACCTTCGAGACCGCTTCCTGAAGAGGGCTGATCACGGTGAGCGCCCCGCGACCCGCTGCGGCGAGCGGGCCGTCCCCCCCCTCGCGGTAGTCGAGGGTGATGGTCACCAGGCAGATGGAGACGAGGGCCACGACGAGGAGCCGAGTGCTCCGCGCGCGGTTCGGCAGGGCCATGGCCCTACCTTCTGGACGGGCTCACCAGCACACGCTGGAGGACCTCGAACTCCTCCAGGCACCGCCCCGACCCGATGGCCACCGAGGAGAGCGGGTTCTCGGCGATGTGCACCGGCATGCCCGTCTCGTGTACCAGACGCTTGTCGAGCCCCCGCAGCAGCGCCCCGCCGCCGGTGAGCACGATGCCCTTGTGCATGATGTCCCCCGCGAGCTCGGGCGGCGTGCGATCGAGCGTGGCCTTGATGGAGTCGATGATCGCGGTCACCGGCTCCTCGATGGCCTGGCGGATCTCGCTGTCGGTGATCTGGATCGTCTTCGGGAGCCCGGTCACGAGGTCTCGGCCGGGGATCTCCGCGATCAGCTCCTCCTGCATCGGGTACACGGACGCGATGGCCAGCTTGATGGCCTCCGAGGTCCGCTCGCCGAGCAGGAGCGAGTACTCCTTCTTCACGAAGCTGATGATGGCCTCGTCGAGCTCGTCGCCGCCGATCCGCAGGCTGGTGGAGGTGACGATGCCGCCGAGCGAGATGACCGCGACCTCGGTGGTGCCGCCACCGATGTCCACGATCATGTTGCCGGTGGGCTCGTGGATGGGCAGGCCGGCGCCGATCGCCGCGGCCATGGGTTCCTCGATGATGTACGCGCGGCGAGCCCCGGCGGCGATGGTGGCCTCCTCCACGGCGCGCTGCTCGACGCCGGTGCACCCGGAGGGAACGCAGACCACGACGCGCGGCTTCGCCAGCAAGCGGCGCTTGTGCACGCGCTGGATGAAGTACCGGAGCATCTTCTCGGTGACGTCGAAGTCCGCGATCACGCCGTCCTTCAGCGGCCGGACGGCCTGGATGTGCGAGGGTGTGCGGCCGATCATGCGCTTGGCCTCGTTCCCGACGGCCAGGATCGCGCCGGTCAGCGTGTTGATGGCGACGACGGAGGGCTCGTTCAGGACGATGCCGCTTCGCCGAACGTAGACGAGCGTGTTCGCGGTCCCCAGATCGACGGCCATGTCCTGGCCCAGGAAACCGAACAATCCCTCCGCGCCCGCGTTTCGCTGGCGCTGGGATACGGGAAGACCTCGTTGAACCCTCTCGGCCATAGGTTCGCCGCCAGTTCTACAGGACCGGACGAACGCTGGCAACCTTCGGGCGTGCCGGCGCGCAACCGCTCGACGCGCCGCAACCGGCAGCCCGACCGGGGTGGATGGCCGCGCCGTGGCCGCAACCGACCACAGGCAGTAGGGTCCCACGAGCGATGACGTCCGCAAGCGCGAGGGGGACGACGCCGTGACGTTCGCCGTGCTGTTCCCCGGTCAGGGATCCCAGTACCCGGGCATGGCCGATCCGTGGCTCGAGCACCCGGACGGCCGCTCCGTGCTGGAGGAGGCCTCGGCGGCCCTCGGGCGAGACGTCGCGCGCGCGTGCCGCGACGAGGCCCTGCTGGCCACGACCGAGTTCGTCCAGCCGGCCCTCTTGGCCTGCGACGTCGCCGCCTTCCGGGTGCTGCAGGCCCACGGGATCCGAGCCGGCGCGGCTGCCGGGCATTCCCTCGGCGAGTTCGCCGCGCTGGTCGCCGCGGGCGCGATGGACCTGCCCGGGGCGCTCGAGGCGGTGGGGATCAGGGGGCGGGCGATGCAGGAGGCCTCGAACCGAGCCCCCGGCACGATGACGGCGCTGATCGGGCTGACGCTCGAGGAGGCGATCGAGGTGTGCGACGCGACCCGCGACGGCAGCGTCCTCGCCGTCGCGAACGAGAACGCTGCGAACCAACAGGTGTTGTCCGGCTCGGTCGACGCCGTGCTGCGTGCCGAGGACGAGGCGAGGCGCAGAGGGGCACGCGCTATCAGGCTGAAGGTCGCAGGGGCTTTCCACTCGCCGCTCATGGAGCCGGCGCTCGGGCCGATCCGGGAGGTCCTCGCGCGGACGGAGATCCGCGAGCCCGGGTTCCCGGTCGTGGCGAACGTGACGGCGGACTTCGTGCGCGAACCGGCGTCGATCCGCGAGCTGCTGTCGCGCCACGTCGTCTCGCCGGTTCGATGGGATCGCTCGACGCGGGTCCTCGCCGAGGCCGGCTTCGAGACCTTCGTGGAGGCCGGACCCGGCCAGGTGCTGAGCAAGCTCGCGAGGCGAGCCCTCCCGGGGGTCCGCGCCGTCGCGGTGGGATCGCCCGCCGACATCGCATCTCTTGCGGGGCCGTCTGCCGCATCGGCCCGGGAGGAGGTGCCCTCGTGATGCACGAGCATCGCGGGTCCGCGGACGCTATCCTCGCCCCCATGCGCGGAGCGTGGGGGAGGCCATGACGTCACGACGCTACGCGGCCGTCGCCGGACTGGGATCTGCGCTGCCCGAGCGGGTGGTTCCGAACGCGTGGTTCGAATCGTTCGTGGAGACCAGCGACGAGTGGATCCGCGATCGCACGGGCATCCGCGAGCGGCGGTTCGCCGCCGAGACCCAGACCACCTCGGACCTCGCCGTGGAGGCGGCCCGGCAGGCGCTCGACGCCGCCGGCATCACCCCGGAGCAGGTGGACCTGTTGATCTGCGCGACCCTCACCCCCGACACGCCGATCCCCGCGGCTTCCGTGTGGGTGCAGCGCAAGCTCGGCATCGCCTGCCCGGCGTTCGACCTGAACGCCGCTTGTGCAGGATTCTCGTACGGGATATCGACCGGCACGGCCTTCATCGAATCCGGCGCAGCCGACACGGTGGTGGTCATGGGGGCCGAGATCCTGTCCCGCGTCCTCGACCTGTCCGATCGCGGCACGTGCGTGTTGTTCGGCGACGGAGCCGGGGCCGCGGTCCTGCGACCCTCCGAGCGTCCCGGGGTCCTCGGCTCGGTGCTCGGCGCAGACGGGCAGGCGGCCGAGATCCTGATCATCCCCGCCGGCGGCTCGGCCCGGCCCGCGTCGCACGAGACGCTCGCCGCGCACGAGCACACCATCAAGATGCCCTCCGGTCGAGAGGTGTTCAAGCGCGCCGTCGTCGAGATGGCGAACGCCAGCCGGCAGCTCCTCGACAAGTCCGGATACACCCCCGACGACGTGGACCTGCTGATCCCCCACCAGGCGAACGCGCGGATCATGCTCGCGGTGGCCGAGCGCCTGGGGATCGGTCGGGATCGCGCGGTCATCGACGTGGCGGAGGTCGGCAACACGTCGGCCGCCTCGATCCCCATCGCGCTCGACCGCGCGTGGCGGGCGGGCCGCATCCGGCAGGACGCGCTCGTACTGATCACTTCCTTCGGCGCCGGACTGGCATGGGGGGCGAACCTGATCCGATGGACGGCGCCGGAACCGACGTCGTGAAGGTCGCCGTGGTGACCGGTGGCTCCCGGGGGATCGGCCGCGCCTGTGCCGAGGCCCTCGCAGCCGGCGGCTGGAAGGTGGCCGTGGGCTACCGCAGCAGTGACACGGACGCGAAGGAGGCGCTCGAGGCTATCGAGCACGCGGGTGGGGCCGGCACGGTCGTGCGGTTGGACACGCTCGATGAGCCGTCGGTCGCCGACGCCTTCCGGGGAGTCTCGGAGTCCCTCGGCCCGGTCACCGGGCTCGTGAACAACGCGGGGTTCTCCCGCGACGGGCTGCTGCTCAAGTACTCGATGGAGATGTTCGACCGGACGATGGACACGAACGTCCGCGGCGCATTCCTCTGCACGCAGGCGGCACTGCGCACCATGCTCCGCGCTCGGTGGGGGCGGATCGTGAACATGTCCTCGGTGATCGCCGTGCGCGGCAACGCCGGGCAGACGGCCTATGCCGCGTCGAAGACCGCACTGGTCGGCCTCACGAGATCTTTGGCCCGGGAGGTGGGGGGCAAGGGGGTCACCGTGAACGCCGTCTGCCCCGGCCTGGTGGACACCGAGATGACCTCGCACCTCACGGAGGATGCGCGGGCGGTCTACTTGGACCAGACGCCGCTGGGTCGCACCGCCCACCTCGTCGAGGTCGCGGCGGTCGTCCGGTTCCTGATGTCGGACGAGGCGTCGTTCGTGAACGGCGCCGCGATCCCCGTGGACGGCGGACTGACCGCGTAGTCGCCGGGCTGGACACCCCCTAGAGTCTCCGGGAACGCCGGAGCGAGGGAACGAACAGGAGGACGGGAAGGATGGACAAGGCGGAGATCGAATCCCGGGTCCGGAAGGTCCTGGCGGAACAGCTCGCGGTGGACGAGGTGCAGGTAGTCCCGGACGCCCGGTTCGCCGAGGACCTGAACGCGGACTCGCTGGACCTGGTCGAGGCCGTCCTGGCCCTCGAAGAGGAGTGGAACATCGAGATCCCCGAGGAGGAGATGGACGGGGTCAAGACCGTGGGCCAGGCCGTCGAGCTCGTCGCGTCCAAGCTCGGTGTCGGTTAGCCGCAGGGTCGTCGTTACCGGCATCGGACCGGTCACGCCGATCGGGATCGGCGTGGACGAGTTCTGGGCGGGCGCCACCGGCGGGCGCAACGGCATCCGGCCGATCAGCCGGTTCGACGCCTCCGACCTGCCCGTGAAGCTGGCCGGCGAGGTCGACGGGTTCGACGTGTCGCAGTGGCTCGACACGAAGGAGGCCCGCCGCACCGACCGGTTCGTCCACTTCGCGGTGGCTTCTGCCGACCTCGGCTGGAGGGACGCCGGGAAGCCCGAGGTCCCCGGCGAGCGGGTCGCGGTGATCTTCGCCACGGGGATCGGCGGGATCGAGTGGCTGCTGAACCAGCACTCGGTGCTGCTGGAGCGGGGCCCGGGCCGGGTCAGCCCGTTCATGGTCCCGGCGCTCATGGCCAACGCCGCGGCCGGTCACATCGCGATGCGGTTCGGCTTCACGGGTCCGAACTTCTGCACGGTCTCCGCATGTGCCTCGGGAGCGCACGCCGTGGGCGAGGGGTACCGCATGATCCGCGACGGCCTGGCCGACGTGGCCGTCGTCGGCGGCTCGGAGGCGGCCACGCTTCCGCTCACGGTAGCCGCCTTCGCGCAGATGACCGCGCTCACGAAGAACCCGGACCCCCAGACGGCGAGCCGTCCGTTCGACGCAGAGCGCAACGGGTTCGTCCTGTCCGAAGGGGCATGCACGCTGATCCTCGAGACCGAGGAGGGGGCGAGGGCACGCGGCGCTCGGGCCTACGCGCAGGTCGTCGGGTACGGCGCGTCGGACGATGCGTTCCACATCACGGCGCCCGACCCCAAGGGCTCCGGCGCGGCGCTCGCCATCGGTCGGGCCCTCGAGGACGCGGGTGTGCAGCCCTCCGACGTCGACTACGTGAACGCCCACGGGACCTCCACCCAGCTGAACGACGCCTCCGAGACGGCCGCGCTGAAGGCGGCCTTCGGCGAGGACGCCGCCCACCGGGTCGCCGTCTCGTCCACGAAGTCGATGACCGGGCACATGCTCGGGGCGGCCGGTGCCGTGGAGGCCGCCGTCTGCGCGCTGGCCATCCGCACGGGCGTGATCCCGCCCACGGTCCACTACGCCACCCCGGACCCGGGGTGCGACCTCGACTACGTGCCGAACGAGGCACGGCGGGCCACGGTCCGCCTGGCCATCTCGAACTCGTTCGGATTCGGCGGCCAGAACGCGGTGGTTGCCCTCGCCGCGCCGGCCTGAGCCACGCGGCGCCTGCCCGAGCTACTCCTCGAACGAGCGGTACCACGACCCTCGGTCGTACACGGCCCGGATCGTCTTCCCGTCGACGACGCGGTCGAACCGGATGCGCTCGGGCCGCCACGACTCCCGGCCGACCCGGAAGGTCCCGTCGCCGAGCGGCACGAGCGGCAACTCGGGCTCGTCCGCCGCGCCGGCCAGCATCCACAGCTGCCCGCTTCGCAGCACCACGCGGAAGAACGGGTACCAGGGATCGTTGCTCCGGTACGCGCCCGTGAACCCGTGCCACTCCGGGGGCGGCTGGGCGGGAGGCGGCTGGGCGGCCGCACCCTCTCGCACGAGCCGATCGGCGCCGTGGAACGCCTCCGCCACGCGGCCTGCGCCGTCGCGACCGAAGCTCACCCGGAAGCGGTCGAGCGCAGGATGGAGCGCGAGGAACACGTCGCCCGGGGGATCACCCTCCACGGCGTCGGGCTCCAACGCCGCCTCCGTCTCGCCCTCGCGCAGCAGCAGCTGCTCGTCGAGCGCGACGACCTCGAACGCGCGCCCCTCCCCCGCGTACGTGCCGGCGAAGTCCGCTGCGTTCACGACCACGGCGGGGTCGTGGTGCTCGACCTCGGGCAGGTCCTGGCCGGCCAGGGCGCGCCGGACGCACGCGAGCGCGAACCGCCCGGTCGGCCTGCGCGCTCCCGAGCCGTTCAGGAGCATCACCACGCCCAGCCCGTCGTCGGGATCCACCATGAGGAGCGCCGTGAAGCCGATCATCCCGCCCGTGTGGAACAACCTGCGCCGGCCGTCCTGCAGGCCCACGTACAGCCCGTACGCGTAGCCGAACTCCGGAGCGTCGGGGTCCCCGCCCTCGCTCGCCGGGGTCGTGAGCACGTCGAACCCGGACGGCTGCAACACCGGCACGCCGCCGGAGAGGAGCATCCGGGCGTACGCCGTCATGTCCACGACGCTCGAGACGATGCTGCCGTCGGCCGAGTCGCTCACGATCCAGACGGCCGGAACCAGCGGATGCTCGCGGTTCGGCGGCCGGTCGTCGTACATCGTCGCGTAGCCCGTGGCCAGGTCCGTCCTGACGTCGTTCGTGATGGCCGGGCTCGTGTGCCGCATCCCGAGCGGACCCAGGACGCGCTCCCGGATGAGCTCCGGGATCCTTTGCCCCGTACGGTGCTCCAAGATGAGTCCCAGCAGCTTGTACGCATCGTTCGAGTACCAGAACCGCTCGCCGGGGGCGAACCCCGGGATCGCCTCCCGCAGGTTCCATACCGCCGCCAGCTCACCCGGCGCGTCCTCCGTCCCCGTGGGGAGACCCGACGTGTGGGTGAGCAGATGGTGCGGCGTGATCGGGCCGAAGGGCTGGGGGATCTCCACCCATGGGAGGAGCTCGGAGACCGGGGCGTGCAGATCCAACCGGCCCGCAGCCGCCTCCTGCACCGCCACGATCGCCGCGAAGGACTTGCTGATGGACCCGATCTGGAACCGCGTGTCCGGCCGCACCGGCGTGCCCGAGGCCGCGTCGGCGAAGCCTCGGACCGCGACGCCGAGGATCTCGTCGCGGTCGGTGACGGCCACCGCGGCGCCCGCCGCATGCATGAGCGGCAGGCGCTCCTCGAGGAACGAACCGATCCGGTCGAAGGCTTCGGCCAGCCCGGTCACGGCCGGGCGGGGAAGAACAGGGCGAGCTCGCGCTCGGCCGAGGACGGGGAGTCGCTGCCGTGCACGATGTTCTCGGTGATGACCGTGGCGAGGTCGCCGCGGATCGTCCCGGGAGGTGCGCCGGCGGGATCGGTCGGGCCCATCAAGGTTCGCAGCACGCCGATCGCCTGTTCGCCCTCCACCCGAGCGATCACCACCGGCCCCGACGTGATGAACGCCACCAGCTCGCCGAAGAACGGCTTCTCCCGGTGCTCGGCGTAGTGGCGGTCGGCCAGCTCGCGGTCGATCGTGGTCATGCGCATCTCGGCGATGCGCAGGCCCTTCGTCTCGACGCGGCGCAGGACCTCACCGACGAGGCCGCGACGCACGCCGTCCGGCTTCACGATGAGCAGGGTCGATTCGACGGCCATGCTTCAGGGTTCCTCCAGGAGCGTCCGGCGGGCGTCGGCCACAGTATAGAGAGAGCCGGTCACGAGGATCAGGTCCGCGGGGGCGGCGCTCGCCTTCGCTTCCTCGATCGCGCCGGCCACCGAACCGAACACCTCGGTGGCAACTCCGGCCTCGTGGAGAACCCCACGCAGCGGTTCGGCTCCTCCGGATCGTGCGCTCGTGTTGCGTGTGGCGTACGCCCGGTCGGCGATCGGTGCCAGGGCCGCCACGATCCCTCCGACGTCCTTGTTCGCCGACACGGCGATCACCAGGTGCAGCCGCTCCCACGTGAAGGCTTCCTGCAGCGCGGCCGCCAAGGCCTGAGCCCCTGCGGGGTTGTGCGCGCCGTCCAGTACCAACAGCGGGTGGCGACCGACCACCTCCAGTCTCCCGGGTGACGAGGCGGCGGCGAGGGCGGCACGCGTGAGGTCCTCGGAGAGGGGTCGCTCCAGGAACGCCTCCAGCGCAACGATCGCTGCGATCGCGTTGCGGGCCGCGTGCTCGCCGAAGAGCGGAAGCACCAGCTCGTCGTACTCGGCCTGAAGCCCCTGCACCGAGAGCTGCTGCCCGCCCACCGCCTGCCGACGTTCCAGGAGGGCGAAGTCCCGGCCCTCGACGAGGAGCCGGGCCTCGTACTCCTCGCACCGGTCCCGCACGACCGCGAAGGCCTCGGGGGGCTGTTCGCGACACACCACGATCTTGCCGGGCTTCACGATGCCGGCCTTCTCGGTGGCCACCTCCGTGACCGTAGAGCCGAGCTCGGGATGGTCCAGCGCGATCGGGCACAGGACGGCGACGTCGCCGGCCACGAGGTTCGTGGCGTCCCACGTCCCCCCCATCCCCACCTCGAACACGCCGAGCGACACCGGCTTGTCCGCGAACCACAGGAACGCGAGCGCGGTCAGCGTCTCGAAGTACGTGACCTGCTCCCCCCGATCGTCGATCAGACGCAAGGAGGGCATGAGGTACTCGTAGGTCTCCGCGAACTCCTCTTCCGAGATCGGTTCGCCGCACACCGCGATCCGCTCCGTCACCGACAGCAGATGCGGCGAGGTGTACAGCCCGGCCGTGACCCCGTGCGCACAGGCCAGCGACACGATCAGCCGCGCCGTCGTGGTCTTCCCGTTCGTCCCCGTGACGTGGATCGTCGGGTACGTGAGCTGGGGATCGTCGAGCAGCTCGACGATCCCCGTGATCCGGGACAGGTCCGGCACCATCCGCTCCGGCTGGCGGGACTCGAGATCGGCGAGGGCCTCGGCGAACCGCACGATGGCTAGGGCGTGGCCAGGATGGTCTCGACTGCGAGGGCCTCCGCCTCCACCGTCTCGAGCTTCACGATGCCGCCCGCCTCCTTGAGATCCGCCTCGGCCTCCGAGAGCGCTCGAAGGCGCTCGACCGAATCGTGCACCGTCACGAGCTCGGCGGGTGTGCGCAGCGACACCTTCGCCATCGCCTTCGCCTTGCGAACGGCCGTGAGCACCTCCGCGGCGACGCGGTAGACGGCGGCGTCACCCGCGACGTGGGGGTTCAGCTCGTCCGGCTTCGGCCAGGCGGCACGGTGGATCGAGCCGGACCGCCACCAGGACCACACCTCCTCGGTGACGAAGGGCAGGAACGGCGCGAGCAGCCGGAGCTGGACGCCGAGCGCCAGCCGGAGGGACGAGACCGCCGAGGCAGCCTTCTCCGGCCCGTGCGCCCCGTAGGCGCGCTGCTTCACGAGCTCGAGATAGTCGTCGCAGAAGTCCCAGAAGAACCGCTCGGCCACCTCGAGTGCGCGTGCGTGATCGTAGTCCTCGAACGCCGCCGTGGCCTGCTCGACCGACGTCCGCAGTCCGGCCAGCATGGCCCGGTCCACGGGCTCGGCCACGGGACCCTCCTGCGCCTCCATCGTCAGCGCGAACCTCGATGCGTTGAGGATCTTGATGGCCAGGCGGCGGCCGACCTTCATCTGCTGCTCGTCGAACGTGGCGTCCACGCCGAGCCGGGCGCTCCCTGCCCAGTAGCGGACGGCGTCCGCACTATGACGCTCGAACATCTCGACCGGCGTGACCACGTTGCCCTTGGACTTCGACATCTTCTTGCGCTCGGGGTCCATGACGAAGCCGCTGATGGCGGCGTTCATCCACGGGAGCGAGTCGTGCTCGAGATGGGCCTTCAGGACGGTGTAGAAGAGCCAGGTGCGGATGATCTCGTGCGCCTGGGGCCGAAGGTCCATCGGGAACACACGCGGGAACAGATCGGGGTCCTCCTCCCAGCCACCGGCGATCTGCGGGGTCAGGGAGGACGTCGCCCATGTGTCCATGATGTCGGGGTCGCCGGCGAATCCGCCCGGCTGGCCGCGGTGTTCCGGCGCGTAGCCGTCCGGGACGTCGCTCGACGGATCGACCGGCAACCGTTCCTCGTTGGGCACGAGCGGATGATCGTGGTCGGGGACGCCGTGCTCATCGAGGCGGTACCAGACGGGGAACGGCACGCCGAAGAACCGCTGGCGGCTGATGCACCAGTCGCCGTTCAGGCCCTCGACCCAGGAGGCGTATCGGGCCCCCATGTGCTCGGGATGCCATCGGATCTGCCGTCCACGCTCGAGCAGCTGCTCCCGGAACTCGATCGTCTTCACGAACCACTGCCGGCTGGAAACGACCTCCAGCGGCCGCTCCCCTCGTTCGTAGAACTTCACGACGTGCCGGACGGGCTGGGGCTCGCCGCGCAGGTGGCCCGACCCGGCGAGGAGCTCGGCGATCCGCTTGCGAGCCCGCTTCGTCGGCAGGCCGGCGAGCTCGTCGTGGGCACGGCGTGCGGCGTCCGCGTCGCGCGCGTCCCATCCGGGCTCACCCCACCTCGCCGGCGCGATCGACCCGTCTCGCCCGACGACCACGCGAGCCGGTAGCCGAAGCTCTCGCCACCATGTCACATCGGTGATGTCGCCGAACGTACAGATCATCGCGACGCCGGTTCCCTTCTCGGGATCGGCGAGCTCGTGGGCGACGATCGGCACCTCCGCACCGAACAGCGGCGTGACCGCCGACCGGCCGATCAGGCCCCGGAACCGCTCGTCTCCGGGGTTGACCACCAAGGCGACGCAGGCCGGGATCAGCTCCGGACGCGAGGTCTCGATCTCGACCGAGCCGGAACCGTCGGCGAGGTCGAACCGAACGCGGTGGTACGTTCCCGCCACCTCACGATCCTCGATCTCAGCCTGGGCGACCGCGGTTTGGAAGTCGACGTCCCACATCGTCGGCGCCTCGACCTTGTACGCCAGCCCGCGGAGCAACAGCCGGAGGAACGAGCGCTGCGATGCACGACGGGAGCGTTCGTCGATCGTCGTGTAGGTGTGGGTCCAGTCCACGGACAGGCCGACCTGACGGAAGCAGTCCTCGAACGCCTTCTCGTCCTCTACGGTGAGACGCTCACACAGCTCGATGAAGTTGCCGCGGGACACCGGCACGGGCTCGGCCTCATCCGGGCGCTCGAGCGTCGTGAGATCGAAGCTGGGGTCGTACGGCAACGACGGGTCACACCGGACGCCGAAGTAGTTCTGGACCCGGCGTTCGGTGGGAAGGCCGTTGTCGTCCCAGCCCATCGGATAGAACACCTCGAGCCCGCGCATCCGCTGGTACCTGGCCACCAGGTCCGTGTGTGTGTACGACATGACGTGACCGACGTGCAGGGAGCCACTCGCCGTGGGCGGCGGCGTGTCGATCGCGTACACCTCCTGCCGGGGCTTCGAACGGTCGAAGCGGTAGGTGCCGGTAGCCTCCCACCACTCGCCCCACTTGGCCTCCAGGCCGTCGAGGGACGGCTTGTCCGGAACGTTCATGACGCCGAGTCTACGGGACCGCCCCACACGGTCTCACGTCTCCCCCTGACGTACCCCCCGGCTACACTCCCCCCGTGCGGGAGTGTCCGAGCTGCGGGAGCCCCAACCCGGACGGCGCCCGGTTCTGTGCGTCGTGCGGCGCTTCGCTCGTGCCGGCGTGCGGGCAGTGCGGCGCGGAGCTTCCCCCCGGCGCGCGCTTCTGCCCCTCCTGCGGGACCCCCGTGCCGGACGACGTCCCCGTCCCAACCGGCTCCGAGCGCAAGCTCGTCACGGTCCTGTTCGCCGACGTGACCGGCTCGACGGGCCTCGGTGAGCGCCTGGACCCCGAGCGCCTCCAGGAACTCATGGCAACCTACTTCTCCGCGATGCGCGAGGAGATCGAGGCCGAAGGGGGCACGGTCGAGAAGTTCATCGGCGACGCCGTCATGGCCGCCTTCGGCGTGCCCGCCGCGCACGAGGACGACCCGGCGCGAGCCCTCCGAGCGGCGCTCCGGATGCGCCGGCGCCTGACCGAGCTCAACCACGAGCTCGAGCGCCGGTACGGGGTGACCCTGCAGATCCGCACGGGCGTGAACACCGGCGAGGTGCTCGCGGCGGTCTCTCCGAAGCCCGTCGAGCCGATGGTGACGGGCGATGCCGTGAACGTCGCGGCGCGTCTCGAGCAGGCCGCCGAGCCCGGGTCGATCGTGGTCGCGGAGCGTACGGCGCGCGCCGCCCGCGGATTCGGCTACCGGGAGCTCGGCCCGCGTGAGCTCCGGGGCAAGCAGGGCGCGGTCGCGGCGGTGCTCCTGGAGGCCCAGACGGCCGAGCCGGTGGAGCGCGGGGTTCCCGGCCTCCGAGCCCCGATGGTCGGCCGGGACCAGGAGCTCGCCCTGCTCCGGACCCTGTATGGACGGGCCGTGGCCGAGGGCCATCCGAACCTCGTGACGATCTACGGCGATCCGGGTGTGGGCAAGAGCCGCCTGGTCCGCGAGTTCCTGGCCTGGGCCGAGGCGCAGACGCCGGCGCCCTACGTCACGTTCGGTCGATGCCTGCCGTACGGGGAAGGGATCACGTACTGGCCACTCGCCGAGATCCTCAAGCGGCACGCGGGGGTCCAGGACTCGGACCCGACCGAGGCCGTGCTGGAGAAGATCGGGACGGCCTGCGACGCCGTCCTGGAGGCCGACCCCTCGATCGACGCCGGCCGCACCTGCCGGGCGATCGCGTACACGGCAGGCCTGGAGTTCCCGGGCTCGCCGATGGCCGGCCGCGAGCCCCGCCAGATCCGCGCCGAGATGCACGCGGCCTGGCGCTCCTTCTTCTCGGCCCTGTCGACCTCGGCGCCGGTGATCGCCGTGATCGAGGACATCCACTGGGCCGACGACGCGATGCTCGACCTCCTCGAGGACCTCGCCGACCGGGTGCTCGGCCCCGTCGTGCTGGTGTGCCCGGCGCGTCCCGAGCTCCTGGACGCACGATCGGGCTGGGGCGGCGGGCGCCGCAACTTCTCCTCGGTCTCGCTCGAGCCGCTCACGGCCGGGGACGCGGGGCGGCTGGTGGGCCACCTTCTGACGGTGAACGCGCTGCCGGCCGGGCTGCGCGCCAGGATCCTCGAGCGCGCCGAGGGCAACCCCTTCTTCCTCGAGGAGATCGTGCGCCACCTGATCGACGAAGGTCGGATCGTCCGGGACGGCGACCGGTGGCGCGCGACCGAGCGGGTCGGCGAGGTGCAGATCCCCGACACCGTGCAGGCGGTGCTGGCCGCCAGGATCGACCTGCTCGGAGCCGAGGAGAAGCGGACCCTCCAGCGCGCCGCCGTGGTGGGTCGGACCTTCTGGCCGGGGCCCGTGCGACGGCTGCTGAACGGCGATGGCGACCGCGTCCACGACACCCTGGAGCGCCTGGCGGAGCGCGAGCTCGTCCTCTCGCGCATGGGCTCGGCGTTCGCCGGCGAGCCGGAGTTCGCGTTCAAGCACATCCTCACCCGCGAGGTCGCCTACGAGAGCCTCCCCCGACGTGAGCGAGCGCAGGCCCACGCCGCGGTGGCCGGCTGGATCGAGGGGATCGCTGCCGAACGCTCCCGGGAGTTCGTCGAGCTCCTCGCCTACCACTACCTCCAGGCCTACCAGGGAGCGATGGAGGACCCGACCGCGGATCCCTCGTCCGCGGGATCTCTCCGGGCGAGGGCGTTCGCGTCACTCCTGGAGGCCGCCGAGCAGGCCCACCGGCGGTTCGCCATCGAGAAGGCCCTGAAGCTGGCCGAGAAGGCCGAGCGCATCGCCGATGACCCTCTGGAGCGGGCCACCGCCCTGGAACAGATCGGCGTGACCGCCATCAGCGACTACCGGGGCGACCTGGCCTGGCGCTGCCTCCGCGAGGCCGCGGATCTCCGCCTGGAGCACGCGCCCGACGATCACGAGGCGCTCGCCCGGGTCTGCGCTCGCGCGGTGGAGACGCCGAGCCGGTGGCCCGGCTCGATGCGCGAGGTGCCTTCGGAGGACGAGATCACCAGGTACATCCGGATCGGGTTCGAGAACGCCGGCGACCGGGACGGCGAGTCGCTCGTCCGACTGCTCAGCGCTCGGGCGTTCGGGCCGTTCTCGTTCGGGCCGGGGCGCTCGCTGCGTCCCGGCGAGTACGAGGCGGCCCGAGAGGACGGGCGGCGGGCCACCGAGATGGCCGTGCGGATCGGCCGGCCGGACCTGGCCTCGGCGGCCCTCGATGCCACCACCTCGGCCGGCATCTCGCTCGGCTTCTACGGTGGGGAGATCGAGTTCGTCCAGCGGCGTCTCGAGCTCGCCGACGACCTGGACAACCCGTGGGAGGTCGGCGACATCTTCGCGATGGGCGCCTGGACGGCCGGCTACCTGGGCGACTTCCCGCGCGCGATCGAGCTCGGGAGCGAGGGCGTGCGCCGCACGGAGGGGGCCGAGGCGATCGGCCTCATGATCCACAGCCTGTGTTGGGTCGCCTTCGCCCGGTTCGCCCTGGGAGACTGGAGCGCGGTCACCGATGAGCTCTTGCCGCGGGTCCGGCGGCTGCTCGGCGAGCGCGCCGACGAGCCACCGTACTTCACTGCCCCGCTGCTCGGTCCGGCGGCGTTCGTGAAGGCGGCCCGAGGAGACTCCGACGCGGACGGGCTCGAGGAGCTGATCGGGCGCATGGGCGGGCGGGCCCACAACCGCTCGGTCGCGCTGGCCGCTTGGCGGGCCTGGATCCGTGTGCGGCGTGGGGAGGTCGACGGGCCGCTGGAGGAGCTCGCCCGGATCGACCGGGCCCCGGCCAGCCCGTCCCGACCGCTGACGATCCAGCTCTGGGCCGAGGCGATGGCCGACGGCGGGCGCTTCGAGGGACTCCCGGGCTTCCTGCAGACCGCCCGGACCTTCGCAGAGGCCGGCGGCTTGCGAGCGCTCGACGTGCATCTCGACGCCCTCGAGGGACGGGGGGCGGTCGCCGCGGGCCAGCTCGTCCGGGGCGAGGAGCTCCTGCTCCGCGCCCGCGACGGGTTCGACCGCCTCGGCGCCACCTGGGAGGTCGCCCGGGCGGATCTGTCGCTCGCGGAGGGACTTGCCAAGGAGCGGCCGGCGGACGCGCGCGAACGCCTGGACGGAGCCCAGCGGGAGTTCGAGCGGGTGGGTTCGTTGTGGGAACTGCGACGCTCCGGCGCCCTGTGGGAGCGTCTCGGCTAGGCCGAGCGTTCCTTGCGGACGCGAGGGGCCTCCTGCCGAGGCACGAGCGTGGGGTTCACGCCGGAGAGCACGACCTCGCGGTCGATCACGCATCTGGCGACACCCTGCGTGGACGGCAGCTCGTACATCACGTTCAGGAGGACCTCCTCCATGATCGCCCGCAACCCGCGCGCACCCGTGCCGCGCAGGATCGCCTGATCCGCGATGGCCTGAAGGGCGTCGTCGTCGAACTCGAGCTCGACCCCGTCGAACTCGAAGAACCGGCGGTACTGCTTCACCAGCGCGTTCTTGGGCTTCGTGAGGATGTCGATGAGCGCCTGCTTGTCCAGGTTGTGAACGTTCGTGATGACCGGCAAGCGTCCGACGAACTCGGGGATGAGCCCGTACTTCAGCAGGTCCTCCGGCAGCACCCTGCCGAGGATCTGCCCGAGGTCCTTCTCGTCCACCCGGCGCACGTCGGCGCCGAAGCCGACCCCACGGCTGCCCACGCGGCTCTCGATGATCTTCTCCAGGCCGGCGAACGCACCACCGCAGATGAACAGGATGTTCGTCGTGTCGATCTGGATGAACTCCTGGTGCGGATGCTTGCGGCCGCCCTGCGGTGGAACGGAGGCGGTCGTGCCCTCGAGGATCTTCAACAGCGCCTGCTGCACGCCCTCGCCCGACACGTCGCGGGTGATCGAGGGGTTCTCCGACTTGCGCGCGATCTTGTCGACCTCGTCGATGTAGATGATCCCGGTCTCGGCCTTCTTCACGTCGTAGTCGGCCGCCTGGATGAGCTTCAGCAGGATGTTCTCGACATCCTCACCGACGTAGCCGGCCTCGGTGAGCGCCGTGGCGTCGGCTATGGCGAACGGCACGTTCAGCATCTTCGCGAGGGTCTGCGCGAGCAGCGTCTTGCCGCAGCCCGTGGGGCCGAGGATCAGGATGTTCGACTTCTGGAGCTCGACCTCGCCGTCCTTGGCGCCGACCTGGATGCGCTTGTAGTGGTTGTAGACGGCGACCGACAGGACCTTCTTCGCCTGCTCCTGCCCGATCACGTAGTCGTCGAGGAACGCGTAGATCTCCTGCGGCTTCGGCAGCTCCTCGAGCTTCAGCTCCGAGGTCTCGGAGAGCTCCTCCTCGATGATCTCGTTGCACAGGTCGATGCACTCGTCGCAGATGTACACGCCGGGACCGGCGATGAGCTTCTTCACCTGCTTCTGACTCTTCCCGCAGAAGGAACATTTCAGCAGGTCCGAGTCGCCGAGACGCCCCATGTGCCCCCAAGCTCCCTTCGAACCGAAGCGGCCGGGTGACTACCCGGCCCGTCTCCGGTCTGATTCTACGAGCCTCCCGCCGCCGCCGCTGCAAGTTCGGGGTGGGCTTTGCGGCTGGAGATGACCTCGTCCACGACGCCGTATTCCACGGCCTCTTCGGCCGTGAGGATGAAGTCACGGTCCGTGTCCTTGGCCACCTTCTCGAGGGGCTGCCCCGTGTGCTCGGCGATGAGCTCCTCCAGCAGCTTGCGGTACCGAGTCATCTCCTTGGCCTGGATCTCGATGTCGACGGCCTGGCCCTGCGCGCCGCCGTGCGGCTGGTGGAGCAGCACGCGCGAGTGGGGGAGGGCGTACCGCTTCCCCTTGGTGCCCGCCAGGAGCAGGACGGCAGCGGCCGACGCAGCCTGGCCCATCACGATGGTGGACACGTCGGGCTTGATGTACTGCATGGTGTCGTAGATGGCGAACAGCGCGGTGATGTCGCCGCCCGGGGAGTTGATGTACAGGTTGATGTCCTTCTCGGGGTCCTCGCTCTCCAGGTGCAGGAGCTGCGCCATGATGAGGTTGCCGACGTTGTCGTCGATCGGCGTGCCGAGGAACACGATGCGCTCCTTCAGCAGCCGGGAGTAGATGTCGAAGGAGCGCTCGCCGCGGCTGGTCTGCTCGACCACGACGGGGACGAGGTAATCCTTGAGTTCGCTCATGCCTTTTCCTCCGCTGGTTCCTGCTCGGGAGGCTGGGACGGTTCCTCGGCCTCGGCCGGCGCCGGAGCGCGGCCCTCTACCTCGGCATGCTCGACGAGGAGATCGAGCGCCTTCGACCGGATGATATCACCGGCCAGTGTTACGACCTGACCACTGCGGTCGAGCGTTTTCGCCACCTCTTTCGGCTCGCGGCCGAGCGCCTCCGCGAGCGAGGAGATCTCGCGTCCGAGCTCCTCCGCCGTGACCTCCAGCTGCTCCGAACGGGCAACGGCCTCGAGCGCGAGGTCGGCCTTGATCGCCCGCAGCGCGTGGGCGCGCGCGTCTGCTCGGAACTGCAGCTCGTCGAAGCCCTGTGCCTCGAGCAGCTGCTCCAGGGTCATCCCCAGGCGCTCCGCTCGCTCCTTCGCGTGCTGGATGCGGTGCTCGGTCTCGTCGTCCACGAGCGTGTCGGGAAGTTCCACGTCGACCGAGTCCACGAGGGCCTGCAGCACCCGGTCGCGGACCTCGGCGTCGGCGGCCCGCTCCTTGTTCGCCGCGATCTGCTCGCGGAGACTGTGCTTCAGCTCATCGAGGGTGTCGAACTCGGACGCCGTCTTCGCGAACCCGTCGTCCGCGGCGGGCAGCTTCTTCGCCTTGACCTCCTTCAGGAGCACCTGGAAGGAGACCTCCTGCCCGGCCCGCTCGCCGGAGCGCTCGTCGAGCGTCGCGTTGAACTTCAGGATCTCGCCGGCCCGCTTGCCCTCGAGCTCCTCGTCGAGCTTGCCGGTGAACTCCCCCGCCCCCACCTCGTAGAGGTAGTCGGGTCGGGTGGCCTCGGGAACCTCTTGGTCGTGGACCGTCGCGCGGAGGTCGATGACGACGTAGTCGCCGTTGCGAGCGGCGTGGGCCGCGGGCTCGAGCTCGGCGAAGCGCTCCCGGAGGCGGTCGACCATCTCGTCGACCTCGGGATCGGTCACCTCGACCGAGGGGCGTTCCACGCGCAGCCCCTTGTAGTCGCGCTCGTCCAGCTTGAGGCGGGGGCGGATCTCCATGGTCGCGGTGAAGACGAGCGACTTGCCCTCCTCCACCTGCTCGAGCTGGATGTCCGGGTCGGTGATCGGCGCGAGCTCGTTGTCGCGAACCGCCTCCCGGTAGTACGCGGGCACCGCGTCCTCGAGGAACTCGCCGAGGACCGCCTCCCTGCCGATCTGGGCGTCGATGATCTGCCGGGGCACCTTCCCCTTCCGGAACCCGGGGATGCGCACCTGCTGCGCGACCTTGCGGTAGGCGCGATCGAGGTCCTCGCCGAACCGGTCGGCGGGGATCTCGACGGTGAGCTTGACCGTGTGCTTGTCGGTCTCTTCGACGGTGGTCTGCATCGGGGATCGAAGGGTAACGGAAATCGGGAGACCTGCAGATCGCGCGGACGCAAGCGCACGAGCGTGGGGTACCGTGTGCCGGTGCTGGAGCCGGAGCTCGCGTTCGCGAACGAGGCAGCCGACGAGGCGGCCGAGATCGCCCTCGCCTACTTCGGCTCCGACCTCGAGGTCCGGCTGAAGCCGGACCACACCCCCGTCACCCAGGCGGACGAGCGGATCGAAGCCATGGTCCGGGACCGCCTGGCCGCACGCTTCCCCGGCGACGCGATCCTCGGTGAGGAGGGAGGGGCCGAAGGCGAGGGCTCGCGGCGCTGGATCTTGGACCCGATCGACGGCACGAAGAACTTCGCCGACGGGATCCAGGTGTGGGGGACGCTGCTGGCCCTCGAGATCGACGGCGACCTCGCCCTCGGCGTGGTGAGCGCCCCGGCGCTCGGCGAGCGGTACGAGGCCGTGCGCGGGGAGGGAGCCCGCCTGAACGGTTCGCCGATCCACGTCTCGCGGGCCGACCGGATCTCCCGGGCCTTCGTCTGCTACGCGGACGTCCACGAGTGGCTCGACGGGCCGTACGGTCCGGCCTTGCTCCAGATCGTCCGCGGCGCCCGCCGGAACCGGGGGTTCGGGGACTTCTGGGGTCACTGCCTGGTCGCCAGGGGCGCGGCCGACGTCATGTTCGAGCTGTCGCTCGCCACGTGGGACTACGCCGCGTGCCGGATCGTCGTTGAGGAGTCGGGCGGCAAGGTCACGCAGTTCGACGGCACACCGGTGCGGCACGGCGGCTCGGTCTTGACCACGAACGGCATCCTGCACGAGGAGCTGGTGGCCCGGCTCGCCCGCGACGCGAACCCGGGCTGACCCGACCCTCACAACGACAGTCGCTGCACGTCCGGGCGGGCCTGCTGCAGCACGAGCGCCGCCGCCGCGACGTCCTGCACCCCCACGCCGGTGAGGTCGCATACCGTGATCTGTTCTTCGGCCGTCCGGCCCGGCCGCGTCCCCGCGGCGATCTCGCCGAGCTCGGTGGCATCGTCCGGCGACAGGACGATCTCGGCGTCGAGCGCGTGGTGGAGCTCGCCCAGGCGAGCGCACTGGCTCCGGCTGTCCACCACCAACAGGTCGGCGCGAGCCAACACGTCGACGTCGAGCTCCTGCTTGTCCGCACCGTCGGACCCGAGCGCCGTGACGTGCGCCCCAGGTTTCAGCCACGCCGCCCGGACGAGCGGTTCACGGCTCGCCGTGCAGGTGACCACGACGTCCGCCCCGGCCACGGCCTCCTCCACCGTGTCCGCGACTCCCACCGAACAGCCGGGGGGCAACGTGGGACGGCCCCGCAGGTCCTCGACGGAGCGAGCCGCGTGCTCCGCGCTCCGCCCCCAGACCCGGATCTCGCCGAAGCGACGCTCGCATGCCAGCGCCTCCAGCTGGAACCGGACCTGCGTCCCGGTTCCGATCACGGCCACCAGGTGCGTGGATCGAGGCGCCAGGTGCCTGGCGGCTACGCCACCGGCCGCCCCGGTCCGGGCGTCGGTGAGGTAGCCGTTGTCGAGCAGCAGCGCCGCGAGGGACCCGTCTCTGGCGTCGAACACCATCACCGCGCCGTCGATGGCCGGCGGCTCGCGGCCGTAGAAGCCGGACGCGACCTTCACGGCATAGTGCGAAGCGTCATGCAGGTGGCCGGCCTTCACGTGGATCTCACCGGACGACTCGGGTACCTCGAGATGGATGACCCCGGGCAGCTCGGCTCGCCCGGTCGAGTACGCGGCGAAGGCACGCTCCACCGCGTCGATCAACGATGGCATGTCGAGCGCCGCACGGACGTCGTCTTCGCGGAACACCCGAACCTCTCGGATCATGCCGGGGCGAGCCTATCCTCTCCGAAGCCTCGGCACCGGCCCGGGAGGCGGGGAAGCCTCCGCACTGCGCGGCCACGAGAACCCATGCAAAGGCGCATGGGTTCTCGTGGTTTCGCCGCGATATCCTGCGTGCATGCGCCGGCCGGACGAGGGCTCCTCACTCACGATCTCGGCCGTCTCGAGCATGCTCGGCATCCCCGTGCCCACGATCCGCTCGTGGGAGCGGCGGTACGGATTCCCCTCGCCAGGAAGGACCGCCGGGAGACACCGTCGATACGCGCTCCACGAGATCGAGCTGCTCCGGATGCTGCGCGACCAGATCACCCGGGGACACCCTGCGCGCGAGGCGGTGGCACTGGTCCGTCGCGCGCCCGCCGGCGGCTCACCGAGGGCGAAGCACCTGGAGGACTTCCTCGCCTCGACGATGGGGCTGGATCCCACCCGGCTCCGCGCAGCTCTCGACGCCGCCGCCGAGACCCTCGGGGTCGAGGCCGCCGTGCAGGACGTGGCCCTGCCCGCGATGCGGGAGATCGGCACGCGGTGGCGGACGGGGACGTGCGAGGTGGCGAACGAGCACCTGGCGACGGAAGTCGTCCGGAGCTGGCTCGCCCGCCTGACCGCGGTGGCCCCTCCACCCTTCCACCCTCGGCCCATCGTGCTGGCGTGCGGGCCGAAGGACCTCCACTCGATCGGACTCGAGGCGTTCGGGCTGCTCCTTGCGCGGCGAGGATGGGGGCGCCGGCTGCTGGGCGCCCTGACCCCGTCCGACTCGGTGATCAGCGCCGTCCGCGCGTCGGAGGCCATCGCCGCCGTCGTCACGTCCCAGCGCAACGTGACCCGGAGGTCGGCGGTGGAGACGATCACGGCCGTGGCCGCGGTCCCCAGGATCACGGCGTTCTTCGCCGGCGATGCGTTCTCGGCTCCGTCCTCGCGCAGGGGCGTTCCGGGCATCTACCTCGGCGACGACCTCGTGGAGGCCGTCGAGGTGGTCGACCGGACCCTGGTCTCGCCCCAGCGCCGCGGCGCCTGAGGGCTGGCTGGACGGTTTCACGTCCCCCCGTGCTCTCGTATACGCTTTGACCCTCGGTCACGCGCCCGCAGACGCTGCCCGGGCCGCACGCACAATGGAGATGGAGGCCGAACCCGTACGTGAACGGTGACCTGGGGTCACGGGCTCGGCCGAGATCGGCCGCCAAGCGCGAACGGATCGTCGAGGTGGCCATGCGCCACTTCGCCGAGCACGGCTATCAGGGAGCCAGGGTCGAGGACGTGGCCGTGGAGCTCGGCATCGCGAAGGGCTCCATCTTCCAGCACTTCGGCAGCAAGGCGGGACTCTTCCTGGCCGCGTACAAGAAGGCCGTGACGTCGCTGCCCGCCTGGCTCGACGCGCCGGACGAGATCGTGACGAAGGGCTTCTGGGCGGTGCTCGACTACTGGCTCCAGCGGACCGAGCACCTGATCCGTGAGGATTGGATCCCGAACCGCGTGGCGCTGATCGGCAACTACGGTACGGACCTCAAGCTGAAGCGGGAGATCAACCGGTTCCTGCTGTCCGAGGATCCCTACGGGACGCTGGAGTTCGTGGAGTCCGGTGTGGCGCGTGGCGAGGTGCGGGGCGACGTGGACGCCGAGATGATCGCCTCGATGGTGGACTGGCTCGCCGAGCGGTTCCAGGACGCCCTCGTGACCGAGGAGCTCGATCCCGGGCTCTTCCATCGGCATCCGAACCAGCCCGATCGGCAGGGCCTGCGCATCCGGCAGTTCGTCCAGCTGCTGCGGAGCGCCATCGGCATGGGCGCGACGGAACGGGAGGCGCCGGGAGCGGATGTCTCGACCGGGGAGGGCTCGGCGCCCGCCGATCAGGAGTCCCGGCGGAGCGCGGCGTCCGCGGCCTCGACGGACACCACCCGCCGCCGGTAGTTGCGCAGAGCGAACCGGTCGCACGCGGTCTCGGCCGCGGACTTCTTCCCCAACCGCTCCTTCAGGTACCAGTGCATCCACTCGTGCAGGTACAGGAATCGCAGGACCTCGCGGGGCGTCCGGAAGGTGACTCCCTCGGTAAGCCAGATGAACCGCATGCCCTTGCCTGGCCGGCGCTTCGCGCCGTAGGGAACCACCTCCCCGAACGCGAAGAACGGCTCGGGCACCTGGAGCACGATCCGACGAGCGTCGAACTCGGTGTAAGCGGACAGGTGCGGCCGCTCCCGGTACCGGAGCGGGCGCACGAGCACACGGTAACCGTTCGCCGGCGGCAGCCCGGCCAGCGCGTTTCGAACGCGGTCGACCGGAAGGTCGTCGAGCTCCGAAGTGATCCGCACGGATCGAGCGTAGCGACCCCGGCCGACATCGGCCCCTGGATCGACCGCTTGCCCTGCTCGACGGCGACGGCCCTGCGCAGCACCGCCCGGACTCGGAGGAGGAGCTCGCGGGGCCTTGAACGGCTTCGTCACGTAGTCGTCCCCACCAAGCTCGAGCCCTCGGATCCGATCCTCCTCGGCCGCCTTCGCGGTGAGGATCACGATCGGAACGTTGGACCGACGTCGCAGCTCCCGGCCCACCTCCTGCCGGGCACGTCGGGGAGGCGGAGATCGAGGAGCAGGAGGTCGGGAGCTGCCTCGGACGCCAGCGAGATCCCTCGGCGCCTGTGGACATCGTGAGCACCCCCAACCCGTCGCGCTCCAGCATCGACCGGAGGAGCCGGCGGATCTTCGCCTCGGTGCCCACCCTCCCGAGCCACGGACAAGGTTCCTTCTGCGTAGACCTGGGAGGGGCCGAGTCAGAAACGACGGGGGCCTCGCGCGCCGGGCGCGTAGCCAGTTAGACCCTCTAGTGCTGACGTGTCTGGGAGGTCCACATCCGGACGCTCCGTTCTCAATCAGGCCAGAATCAGTGGGTTCGAGGGACAGCACAACGGCCCACCTGGGCGTACAGAGAGGAGAGCACGATGAGCAACGAGCAGGTGGCACCTGAGACGAGAGGTGTCGCGGTGAAGGTACTAGCGACGGTTGACCTTGCCCGCGAGATCGAGGGCATGGCAGGGCACCAACTTCGAAT
>DASWAT010000197.1:0-9690 GCA_036390995.1 Actinomycetota bacterium
GCGCCACCCCCCGAAGTACGCGTTCTCGTCCAGGCCAAGCGGCTCGGCGGACAGGACCATGGCCGGGATCAGGAGGATGACCACGAGCGTAGCGATCCCGCACCGTCGCGCGAGCGCACCCGGCACGGGCCGGAGCCACCCGCGCCGAGCGGCAACGACGCCGAGGCCGAACATCGCCAGGTACTCCGGCCACCCCCACAGCTTCAGGTTCAGGGGCTGGTTCGAGTCCACGGGCAGGACGATCCGGACGGCGAACGACGCGACGCCGACGGCCAGGGAGAGCACGACCAGGTGACGCCAGCGCAGCGGCCCCTCCGACGACGGCGGCGGCGGCGGCGGGAACAGCCTCCGCCACGCGACGAGGGCGAGCGAGTAGAGCAGGAGCACGCCGACGAACCACATCGGGCCGTTGTCGAGCACCGGGTCGGTGTCCGTGAACGAATCCCAGTACGTGCCGCGATGCAGCAGCGGCTCGAGCAAAGCGAACTCCAGGAGTGGCCAGACCACCAGGGTGTAGACGGCGAAGGGAAGGCCCAGCCGCAGGAGCCGATCCGAGACGAAGCGGGAGGGACCCTTCCGCACGAGCGAGTCCTCGGTCAACAGACCCGAGATCAGGAAGAACAGCGCCATGAGGAAGAGCCCGCCGAGGGTGAAGACCAGGACCGCGCAGATCGTCTCGGCGACGTCGGAGAGCGTCACCTCCTGGACATCCTGGTAGGTCCAACTGCCGAAGGTCGCGTACCCCATCACGGCATGCGACGCGATGATGCCCGCGATCAACAGCGTCTTGAGGTTGTCCAGGTACGCGAGACGCTCGCCGACGACCGAGGGCCGGACGGCGAGGTCCGCTCCACCGGCACGCCCGGTCGAGGGCTGAAGGACCCTCCCGGGGGCCATCCGCGGCACGGACACGCCCCGCCTAGTCAAAAGGCCACACCTTCCGTCTGAGCATCCGGCAGCGGGATCGGAGGCCACAGAGCCGAATGCCCCATCGCGGCCGGGACGGACCTCACGGCCGGCTCCGGCCTCACCTTCGAAGATGCGGGCGAGCACGAGCTGAAGGGCGCCCCCGACGGAGGAGAGCCTCCTCCCCCTCAAGCAGACCGTCCGCCACCGTCTCGGGCTGCGGACAACGCCCCTTTGACCCGTGGGTTCAGTGAGCCGCGACGACCGCGACGATGTGCGTCCCGCCGTCGATCGCTCCGGGCTCAGAGCACGAGGCGACCTCCCAGGCGAGGAACCGCTCCCACATCGCAGGGTCGTCCCGGATCCAGCGCTCACACGTCTCGTCGTTTCCGATCGAGAGGAGGTTGGCCGCCGAGGCGACGACGAGGTCGCACGGATGGCGCCCAAGCAGCGCCCGCAGCTCCGCCCACGTGTAGAGGTGCAGGGGCCCGAGGGTCGAGTGGTTGTCGGGCAGGTAGCCAGTGTCGACGATGTCCTGCATCTCCTGGAGGCCGTACTCTTGGATCTCCTCCGCGGCCGCGGCCAGGAACGCCTGTAGCGTGCCCAACCTCGACATGACGCCGAGGAGCACGTGCCCTCCAGTTCTCGTCACGCGGAGGAGCTCGTCGAGGGCGCGATCCGCCCCATCGAGCACCCAGCTCAGCGGACCGCCGTAGCACACGGCAGCGTCGAAGGCGCGGTCCTCGAACCTCGACAGGTCGAGCACGTCCGCGAGAAGGCGCGCATCGACCACTCCATCGAGGCCCGCCTCAACGAGGTGCTCCTCGTTCAGCCGTAGTTGCTCAGGCGAGATGTCCACCACGGTGACACGCGTGCCGAGCCGTGCGAGGTCGACGGTGAACCGCCCGCTTCCGGCACCGACCTCGAGCACCCGATCCCCGGGTCGCACGAACCGCTCGAGATAGTGGCGGTGGACGTGGAAACTCACTCGAGCGAACGGACTCGTCTCGTGGCGGGACCACTCCGCGTCGCCGTACTCATCGAAGATCCTTGCGATGGCATCGCTGTCGAACGGTTCCGCCATTGCCGCACAATACCTCGTGATCACAGTAAGACTGTGTCGTCAGCTCTGGCCTGCCACCATCTCGGTCCGCGGATAACGCGCCATAGACGTACACCGTGCTCGCCGCCTGCGCGGACACCTCCAGCGCGACCACGACTGCGGTTAGGGTCGGCGTCCGATCGCCCGGCCCCACGCGAAGGCGGCGAACGAATCGGGGGACTCCGCCCAGCGGATCCAGGCTTGCTCCAAGGCATCGATCTCGCCCTGGTCCGCGAGGCCGTGCTCCGCGAGGCCGCCCACGTACCACTCGTCCCGGCAGTCCGCAGCGCGGCCCAAGCCGAACGTCCGGACGCGTTCCTCGGTCCCGTAGCTGAAGTACGTGGTGACCGCCTCGACCTGCTCGAACCCCGCCGCCAGCAGCAGTCCACGGAGCTCGCGCCCGCGGTAGAAGTGCACGTCGCCCTGAGCCTCCCAGATCTGCAGCCGCAGCTCGTAGAAGCGGCGCAGCAGCGGCTCGTCGGGGCCGTGGAGGATCAGCCCCCCGTACTCGATCGATGAAGCGCCGACCAGTCCGCCTGGCTTCACCACGCGACGGACCTCGGCCAGACCCGCGAGCGGGTCGTCCAGCGTCTCCATCATCGAGAAGAGCGTGCACACGTCGAACGACGAATCGGGGAAGTCGATCTGGTGGATGCTCCCTTGGAGGAACTCCACGTTGTCGATGGCATGCTCGGCGGCGTACGCGCGAGCATCGGTGAACTCGGCCTCGTCGAGATCGACACCGGTCACATGCCCAGCGACCTGTGCGAGACCGACGGTGATCGAACCGGGCCCGCACCCCACGTCGATGACCCGATCCCCACCGCCGATCCACGGGAGCACGAAGTCCGCGTACTCTGCGGCGCTCCGGCTGCGCATCAGAACCTCGAAGGTCAACGCCATGCTCCCTTCCTCGAAGCGA
Organism: Actinomycetota bacterium; assembly: GCA_036390995.1. Classification (GTDB taxonomy): domain Bacteria; phylum Actinomycetota; class UBA4738; order UBA4738; family HRBIN12; genus DASQQQ01. Next base: position 2,931 of record DASWAT010000197.1, read on the forward strand.
GGCTAGCCCGTGCGCCCGCCGCTCGGTGGGCACGGCCCGGGGTGAAGTCGCCCCCACCCTCTCGAGCCGCGGACAACGTTCCTTCTGCGTACACCAGGAATGCACCAAGGAGGCCTCGCGCGCGCTCCTCCTCCTCCTCCACGGAGCGCGCTCCGACTAACCCCTCGCCCCTGCTGCCTTCCTCAGGTCGGCGGCCATCCGGTCCTGGAGCTTCCTCAGCTCACGGACCTCTCGGACCAGACCCTCAAGCAGCGCGACGATGCGGTCGTTGGTGGGCTGCGGTGCCATGGGCGATTCACCTCCTTCCCGTGAACGCAGGGCCAGCCTACCGCGGTCCACTGCGCGACCCCGCTTCGGTGAAGTCGAGAGCGTCGGCTGCCTGCGCCGGGGCGCGTGGCCGCCATCATCCCCGGTCACCGCGTGGCTGTTAGGAGCCTGGTCCTCGCGGGCGATCGCATAGGCGACGGAATCGCGGCGCTCTCCCTCGTTTCGCCGCAGAAGGGCGACTCGCCCTGGGGGCTTGAGTCTGCACCCGACTGCCGTCTGGAAGTCGCGCGCGCTCTACGCCGCAGGCTCTGCACGGCCGCGATCCCATACATCGCCGTCGACATCGGCGACGATGTGGGTCACGGGGATTTCGAACTCGCGAGCGGCGCGCGCCGGCAGATCCTGTTTGAGCCATCGCGAGACCCTCGCAGGGAGCGTGGAAACGATGATCTCGTCGTATCGATCCCGTTGGATCGCATCGCGGATCGCCTGCATCGGACTGAAATCGCCCAAGACGCCCCGAACGTCTATACCGCTGTGCCGGAGATAGGCCACCGCCGCGGCCATGCGTCGTCGGGCGTGGTCCTTGACCTCGATCTCGTCCCACGTCCAAGCCCTTCTCGCAGGCGCGGCGGGGACGAGTAGCGTCACGGAACAGCGTCTCTCGGTCGCGCGAGTCAGGATCGCGTCGCGTACGTGTCGTCCCGCCGCGGTTCGGTCTGCCACCAGCAGTATGCGTCGGTCTGGCATATCCGCCTCCTTGTCGATGCGCAGACGCCCACCGTGTCTTGGGTATTCGAGCAAGGAAGCCTTTAAGAGGAACCCAAACGGGTTCTAATCGAAGGCAAGATTCGGTCCGGACCGGGCGACCGACCACCCTCTCGATCCGCCGACAACGTTCCTTACGCGTAGACCTTGGCCGATCGACTAGCGCCCGCCCTTCGGGTGGGTAGGCCGAGGTGTTGGTTACGCTCCCCACCATGAGTCGCACCTCGGCGACGAGGCTCTTCATCCTTACGGGCGCACCAGGGTCGGGGAAGACCGCAATCCTGGACCGACTCAAAGGTGAATTCCGGTGCGTGGACGAACCCGCGAGAGAGGTGCTGGCGGAGCAACGGGCGAGCGGCGCTCGCGGCACCTGGGACCAGGACCCATCCCTGTTCGTGCACCTCCTCCTGCAGCGCTCAATCGAGAAGTACGAAGCGGCATGCAGGTCAGGGGAGACGGTCATCTTCGACCGGGGGATCCCGGATTGCGTCGTCTACGGGCTCCGGGCTGGAACGGACCCCACGCCGATCCGCGCGGCCGTCGACGCGTTCCGGTATCAGCCGCACGTGCTCTTCCTCGAGCCGTGGAGCGACATCTACCAGACGGACGATGAGCGGATCATGTCCTTCGACGACACGGTGTCGTTCAGCGAGGCGCTGAGGGATGTGTACGAGCGTTCCGGCTACATCCTGGTTCCCGTTCCCCCGACCCGGATCGAGGATCGGGCGAACTTCGTCCGTGAATTCATCGCCCATCGCACCTAGGCTCGCGGATCTCCAAGCCGCCACCATCTCAAGCCGCGGACAACGTTACTCACGCGTAGACGGTGCCTCGTCGTCCGAGGACGTGGCACGGCGGTCCAGGAGGCGAGGGCGATCGGCGAGCGTTTACCCGGTGCTCCCGGAGTGTGGGGCCCCTGCGCGGACCGGTTGGAGCGTGCCGGCGTGAACCTCGCCGGGTGTGGGGCGCGGAGACGGATGGAGCGCGTCGGCGTCGTCTAGCAGGTCCTGGGATCCTATCCCGGTCCTGAACTCCACCAACAGGACGCCGTGGTGCCACAGCGTGCGCGAATGTACCTAGAGGACCTTCGGAGTGCGGGCCAACCCGCGCAGGTGTTGGCCCCAATCAGCTTGGGGCCAACACGCGACCTTGCCTTACTGGTCCGGGGGGTTATCGGGGTTGCTACCCCCTTGGCATGCGTCTCCAGGATTCAACACATGCGGGTCGAGACCTAGCTTGACGTCCTGTCCGTACGACTGCGCCACACCGCCGGGGCCATTCGGCGCGACGGTCAAATCGAGGCTTAGCGGGGCAGTCGGGTCGTCATTCAGGCCGGAGAACACGCAGATGGAGTTGGCGTGCTCCGGGCCGGCGGTGGGCTCGCCGGTTCCGGTTACCTCACCCGCGAACGCAGCACTTCCACTCAGACCGATGACGAGCACGCACACGGCAACCGCGACGAACGCCCTTCTCCGCATATCCGCTCCCCCCTTTCTCCTTGCGAACCCTGGGATTGTCGCAGCGGAGCACCACGAATTTGCTCATGCAAGTGCTGTGCGATAGTTACGCTCCCCTGTTCGGCGCGTCTACCATCGGTTCGGCTGCTCCGGATCGTCGCTGGCGAGACCAAGGTCGCCGCCGAGCACAAGTTCGTCGCGCCGACACTCGTCCGCTCGCAGGCGCTGGCGGCGCTGTACGAGGCCGCCCGCCGGGGTGATATCTCGGCTGCTGAGGGCATCCAGTGGGTGACGCGTATCAACTCGCTGAATGTTCGCTTCCTCGGCGACAAGGTGCTTCAGCGGAAGGCCTGGAAAGTCGCGGACCAGGCTGGGGTGGGAGACAACGTACGACGCCGAATTCGTGGCGCTCGCAGCTACAGGCGGACGTCCTCATCATTTCGGACGGCGATCTGGCACGCGCGCCCTCCCGGCTCGTCGAGACGGCGACGATCGACGCCCTGCGTACGGCCTGAACGGCGGGCGGTCATAGCTTCGCTCTGAGATACCGACCCTGGGCTGACACACGGTTCGCCAAAGTCCCCGGAGCCTTCCCTACGAAATCTGAGCCCGTTCGGCCCCGCTCAATACGCACCGAGAGGGGGTGGGCGCCCCCTCTCGGATCGATGGTACCCGGGTGGCGGTGGGTCACCGGCTGTGCTCCGCCTCGAACCCGTGCGGCAGGCGACGTTCCTGGCTGCTGCCGGTCCCTCGACGGGTAGCGACATCGAGGCGGTGCGCCAGGCGAGGGCCCTCGATCGTGCCGGCCTCGAACCTGGCCTCCCGGAGCCTGCTCCGGACCGTGGCCCCACCCCCGAGCCTGTAGGCGTCCGCCCCCGCCCAGGGGTTTGGGGCGACCACGGCGGGCGCAGGAGCGACCGACTCGTTGGCCCGCTGCACGATGAGCGTCGTGACGCCCTCAAGGGCGGTGACGCTGAGGATCAGGGCCATGACGGTCGCCAGCGACGCTCGCGGCCTCAGGTGGCCCCCTGCAACCTGCAGGTTCGCGCTCATGGCTCCTCCCTTCCTCGGTTGGGAGGAACCCTAGGCAGCGAGCGACCCGGTGACCGTCGCTCCAAGTGTGCTCGAAGCGCCGATAGCTGAGCCGGGCGGCTGACGAACATCACGTCGGTTCGGTGTCGCCGAATCTCGAAGTAAGGTCGCGCCGTGAACCTCGAGGACGTCGAGCGACTAATCCGCGAGCGCCTCGACGCCCTCGGTCCTGCTCCCGGGCCGAACTCCTCCGCGTTCTCATGCTCCCCGACCACGACCGGGCCGGCGTCATCGGCGAGTACCGGGCCAACCCGAAGACCCGAACGTTCGCTGAGCTGCTGATCGACGCCGAGGAGGACAGATACGTCCGGGCAGTCCTAACCGGGATGCTGCGAAAGGAGCCTCCCCGTGGCTCGGCAAGGCACCGGGAATAGGCCGAAAGTCCAATCGACGTAGCCCCAGAGCGCTACGGAGAATTGGCATGGCGCTGTCGCCGCCGGCAGGCCACAGCGCCGGCGGGTCCGGGGAGGATTCTCCTCACTTTCCGGCCCCGGCCCGCACGGAGACCACCGAGAGGGATCTTCCCCCGGTGGTCTCCGTTGCCTCCGGTGTCGGCAGGTCGGGCGTCATTATTGGAGAGCGTCCAGTTGAGTGTGTCCGCCGGGTGGGTGAAATCCCAGGTCAGGGCCCGTCTTCGTGGTAGCTATCCAGTAAACGGGTGGATAGGAGGGCCTGGGATGGCAAAACGAACGGCGCGTCCGCTGCCCGAAGTGCGCGAGCCTCGACACCAAGCGGCACGGCAAGACCTCCGCCGCCCCCACCGGGCTGGGCGGTCCCCTGGGGCCCCTCCAGCGGTTCCTCTGCCGACACCGGGAACCAGTACCGGATCGTCGATTGCAGGTACCAGTACGTCCTGTCGATCCCCTCGTTCGAGAAGGGGGACGGGACGTACAGGGTGAATATCCAGGTTCCTGACGGGACCGAGATTGGGTTCGCCCTGTTCGACCTGAAGTGAGGCCCTGAGCCCGCTCCCTCATCCGCCGGGGCGGATGGGGGTGGGTGCTCAGGAGCGGGAGCCCGAGGGGGAATCCATCGGGCTCGTGCCCCATCTTCCTGCCATCGCCGGCCTCATCCCCCGTAAGGCCCTTGCCGTCAGGTACGGTGCGCACATCGAGCGTCCGATCGCGATTCTGACGGAGGTGCGGAAGGCATGGCGGGGACCCAGGTGACGGCGGAGATGCTCGCGACGGTGAGCACGGTCCGTCACCTGTTCGCGACCGGCGACGCCAAGAAGATGCGGGAGTGGACCCACCTGTCGGTCCGTGAGCTGGCCCGACTGGTCGGCGTGTCCCACACAAGCTTGGTCCGGTGGGAAGCAGGGGTTAACGCCCCAAGTCTGACCGGCGCCCTGGCCTGGTCCAAGCCATGCAGGAACTTGCCCGCTTACGTGGGATCAGCCTCGACCACATGCCGGAGAACCCGCCTGTCGGGTGACTCCTCCTGATCGACGCCGAGGAGAGCCGCGAGGTCCGTGCGGTGCTCGTGGGGATGCCGCGGGAGGCCGATAAGAGAGAGCCCCGTCCGAAGACGGGGCTCTCGCGGGTACAACGCTGCTATCTGGGTCTAGGGGACGACGCACCCCGCGGGTGCCTCTGCCGGGATCAGCAGCGGTCCCGACTCCGACGCTTCGAAGAACGTGGCGACCAGGACGGTCACCTCCGTGCCGCTCGAGTTGAAGGCGGTGTGGACGTCGCCGTGACCCAGATCGACGAAGGCCGTGCCGGCCGGGTACTCGCGTTCGGTGCAGTCATCCGCTCCGACGTAGACCAGCGTCCCCTGGACCACGTTGACGATCACGGGACCTGCGTGGCTGTGCCACGGGAACACCGCTCCCGGCTGGACGGTGAACCTCGCGGTGATCGTGCGCGAGGGGTCCTCCGCCCTCACGACCTCGGTCTGACCCCCGTCCTGCTTGACCTTGACCAGCAGATCCACGTCATCCGGGAACACCGCCCGGCCGGTCAAGACCTCGGTGGCGATGGGCGGTGGTGCTTCCTGCGCTGCCGACGGCAGCACCCCGCCGATGATCATCCCCACGGCGGTCAGCACCGCCGCCAAGGCGGCCAGCCGTTTCCTGCTCATGGTCGGCCTCCCCTCCCTGAGACTCTCCGACTGAGAGCGTCGTGGCACGGTACCGGCTTGCCGCCCTGGAGCGCATGCCCCAGATGGGGATTGTTCCGATAGCACCGGCGGAGTAGGAGCGGACTCGTGCAGTTCCTTCGGGCTCATGGTCTCGGAAGGAGTCTGTGATGGCGCACAACCATCCGCTCAGCGACGCAGACTGACGGCGCAAGAATGCGAGACCCATCGTCGGCCACTTCGTGGCCGGGCGTGATAGGCGAGGACTCAGCGAACCGGACGCGCGCACCTTCGCGGAGCTCGTGATCGACGCCGAGGAGGACAAGTACGTCCAGGCGGTGCTCGTGGGATGCTTCGGGAGGCGGATCGCTGAAGGCCTCACTTGTCGGCTGAGCGAGCCAAATGGTGCGCTGGGTCGTACTTCTCATGTGACTACCTGCCGGTAGGAGGGGATGCGCACTGCCTCAGGAGGTGATGCCCCTGGTCCCACTGGGTTGACTGAGCGGCCGCACGGCCTGGAGACCGACGGCCAGCCACTCCGACGGAGGGAGGAAGTCATGGCCGAGCCGACTTTGTACGAACGCCTCGGTGGCATCTACGCGATCGCCGCTGTCGTGGACCACTTCAGCGACCAACTGCTCAAGAACCCCAAGGTGGTCGAGGCCAACCCCGAGCTGAAGGAATGGCACACAGTGACATTCGCCGGCCGGCTGCCAGGCCTCAAGTTCCTGAGGACCCTCTGGGTCGCCTCCTTGGCGGGCGGGCCCTTTCAGTACACAGCCAGGGAACTGCGCGATGCCCATTTCGACCTGAAGATCCCGCCGGAGGTGTTCGACGAGGTTGATGCGGAGCTCGGCCGCACCCTCGATCACTTCAACGTGCCGGAGCGTGAGAAGGGGGAAGTCTTGGTGGCCTTCGGCGGATGGAAGCAAGAGGTGACGGCCGGGTCCGAGGATGGGGCCGTCAATTGGCGTCGCTGGCGTTGAGCCGCCAAGGATCGGGTTCAGCTTGACCTTCCCGCCGCCTCAATCAGGAGCGGGTGCCAGCTGGCGTTCGGAGGTCCGGAACCCAACCTTCTCGAAGGACGGCGGGACGCT
>DASWAT010000198.1:0-2571 GCA_036390995.1 Actinomycetota bacterium
CGATCCCGACCCCTACGAACGGTTCCGCCGCTCCCCGCGGCAGGCCCAGGCCCCGGAGGGCGAGTCGATGCCCGACGCGGAGGCCAGGGTCCTGCGTGCGCTCCGTGTCCTGGGCGACCAGCACGACGGCTCCGCCCTGGCGGTGGAAGACCGGACGGAGGTCTGATGCAGCGGTACTGCCCCGGCTGCTTCGGCGAGGTCGAGGACGAGGAACGCTGCCCGGCCTGCGGAACACGACTCGGCGAGGTCGGAGCCTCGTTCGAGGAGAAGCTGATCCGCGCCCTCGACCACCGTCTGCCCGATCGCCGGGTCCTGGCTGCGAGGATCCTGGGAGAGCTCGGAGCATCCGCTGCGGTCCCGAGGCTGGCCGAGCTCGCCGTGGGAACCGACGACCTGTACCTGGCCGCCGAGGCCGCTCGGGCCCTGGCTCGGATCGATCCGCATCACCCGGCGCTCCGGGCGCTCCAGGACTCGGGTCCCCTGCTGGTACGGTCGGCGCTACAGGAGGTGGGCGTATGGCGATGACCCGCCGCACGAAAACGCCGAGGGCGTTGGAGGCGGAGGTCGGGTACTTCGATCTGGTCGCCGACCTGAAGAAGGAAGGGTGCCCGGTCTGCCATGGTGCGCACCGCGCGGCCTGGCGATACCTCGACTCGCTCCTGTGGGAACACGTGAACGATCCGGACATCCGGGCGAAGCTCAGGACCAGCTTCGGCTTCTGCCGGGAACACTCGATGATGGCCATCTCCGTTGCAGGGCAGCAGTCGGCGGCGCTCGGTATGGCGATCCTGTACGAGGACTTCCTGCGATCGGTCGACCGGCAACTGGAGGATGCGGTCCGGAAGCGCGGGAAAGAGCGATCGCGACGGCTCCGAAGGACGGGGCGATCACCCTTGCCGAGGCCTGCCCCGTGCCGCGTGTGTGCGAGCGGCCGGAACGTGGAGGAGAACTACCTGCGACTGCTGGCCTCGGCGCCGGACGATTCCCCGATCGGGACCGGCATCCGCGAGCCGGGGCGGGGCCTGTGCCTCCACCACACGCTCCTCGGTCTCCACAGGGTCCGATCCGACGAGCACGCCGACCGCCTGCTGGCCTGCTTCACACACGGCGATCGGGAGCTGCGCGGCGAGCTGCGGGAGTTCATCCGCAAGCAGGACTACCGGTTCCAGCAGGAGGGACTGACCCACGGAGAGGTCTCGGCCTGGAAGCGAGCGGTGTTCCGGGTCGTCGGGGAACCAACTTCGCGCAAGGAACCGTCCCGTTGAGCGAAGGGACCCGCGACGGCTCGATGCTGCCCCACGGCCGTCGGGGCGCTCATCAGGGCTCGCGTGCGGCTCCCGGGGCCGGCTCGGGGACATCGGCCTGCTCCACCTCGTTCGACTCGATGCTTTCGGGCGAGGACCGCAGCAGGAGGAACCCCGCCAAGCCGGCCACGAGCGAGGCCGCGAGGATGCCGACCTTCGCCGTATCCCGCAGCGCCGCCTGATCGAAGGCCAGCTCCGCGATGAACAGCGACACCGTGAACCCGATCCCGGCGACCGCGGCCGTTCCCACGAGGTCGCGCCAGCGCACGCTCTCGGGCAGGCGGGCCAGGCCGGTCTTCACCGCGAGCAGACTGGCCAGCGAGATACCGGCCACCTTGCCCACCACGAGCCCCAGGAGGATACCGACGGCCACGGGGCTGGTGGAGGCCTCGCGAAGGGCCGAGCCGGACAGCGCGACGCCAGCGTTCGCCAGCGCGAACAGCGGCACGATCACCCAGCTCGTCCAGGGGTGCAACACCTCCTCCAGGCGGGCCAGGGGCGAGACGGCCTCCCGGCTGAGCCCGGCGAGCAGGAGCCAGAGATGCGCGTCGGCGTCGGGGGGGAAGGGATCGTCGACGGTCTCGTCGGCCACCCGGTGGGCCTCTTCGCTCACGGCCCTCGGGCGCTGGAACGGCACGGCCGGCGTGAGCAGCCCGAGGGCGACGCCGGCGATCGTGGGGTGGACCCCCGACTCGAAGGTCGCGAGCCACACCCCAACCCCGAGCACCACGTACACCGCGCCGGCCCGCACGTGGATCCGCTCGAGGAGCACGATGAGTCCGCACAGCCCGAACGCCACTCCGAGCGCTCCCCACGTGAGCCCACCCGAGTAGAAGAGCGCGATGACGATGATCGCGCCGATGTCGTCCACGATCGCCAGGGTGAGCAGGAACGGCTTGAGGTTCGATGGAGCATGCCGGGCCGCCAGCGTCAACACGCCGAGCGCGAAGGCGATGTCGGTGGCCATCGGGATGCCCCAGCCACTGGCGCCTTCCCCGCCCGCGTTCAGGGCAAGGTAGATGAGCGCCGGCACGACCATGCCCCCGAGCGCCGCGATGGCGGGCAGGATCGCCGTGCGCCGATCCCGAAGCTCGCCCGTGAACAGCTCGCGCTTGATCTCCAGGCCGACCACGAGGAAGAACAGCGCCATCAGGCCGTCGTTCACCCAGTGCCGCAGGTCCTCCGAGATGGACCAGTCCCCGACGCCGGCCGTGAACGTCGTGTGCCACAGGCGCTCGTAGCCCTCGCGCCACGGCGAGTTCGCCCA
>DASWAT010000199.1:0-11169 GCA_036390995.1 Actinomycetota bacterium
AGTGGGCGTAGAGATCGCGCATCCGTTCGAGACGAGGATTCGGGCTTGGGGCGAGGTCCAGGGCTCGCTCGATCGCCGCACGCCCGTCGGTGAGGGACTCGAGCCGGATGCGGTTCATCCGCTCCCACGCCTGCGGATGGAGTCGGTAGAAGTGCCGGCGTTCACCGGGCCGCGAGATCCGCTCCACGATCCCGATCCGTGCGAGCGTGCTCATCGCCATGCTGATAGCCCCCGCCGACAGCCCGAGCGCCGTCCGCAGGTCGTCGACCGACTGTTCCGGCGGCTCGCAGACGACGAGCCAGCCGAACACGCGAAGGACGCTCGGCGGCACGCCGCTCACGTCGGCGAAGGCGGCGACATGGTCGACGAAGTCGAGCTCCCACCCGTCCGGCTGGTCGACGGGGGTCGTGCCGCCACGTGCGCTCATGCGCCCACCAGGTCCCGTCGGCCGAACGCTGCGATGCCTCCGACGGCCGCCAGGAGGCCGAGCCCGACGAGCCACGCGGCAGCCGTCCAGTTGGGATCGGCGGCCGGCACCGGGGTGATGTGGAGCAGCGGAGACGTGTCGCGCAGCCAGTGGTTGGAGTCGAAGGCCGCGGCGAAGGTCTCGACGATGAACGACCACACGACGAGCCCGTAGGCCACGCCGATCGCCCCTCGTGGCCACAGGCCGAAGGCAAGACCGCCGATGCCGAGCACGAACACGGCCGGAGGGACGACGTTCAGCCCTGCCTTCACCAGCTCGCCGAAGCCGACGTCGGCGTGTTGGCTGATGGCACCGAGCCAGGCGGCCACGCCGGCGAGCACGCTCGCGACCACGACGAGCCCGGCGGCCACGCCCAGCCGGACCGCCAGCCACCGCCACCGCGCCACGGGCCGGACCAGCAGGTTCTCCAGATGGCCGGCCGCCTCCTCGTTCCGCGCGGCCGTGATCTGGCCAGCCACCGCGATCGCCATCAGGCCGGCCGCGATCACGAACACGAACCCGAGGTACGAGGCGGCCCCGGAGGTGGTGCCGCCGAGCCGCTGGATCGCCTGCTCGATGCCCTGCGCCCCCCGCAGCGCGGTCCCCGCCGCCTGGGCGACCAGGCCGAAGACCAGACCGGTCACGACGAGCGCCGCGATCCAGGCCGCGATCACCGGGCGCGTGAGGCGGATCGTCAGGCCGGCCTGGCCCCCGAGCAGGAGCGTGCGTGGACGCTGCGTGTCCCGGCTCGCGAACGCGCTCGCCCCAAGGTCCCGCCGCTTCGCCACGCGCAGCGCGGCGACCACGAGCACCACCACGAGGGCCACGATCGGGACGAACGCGAGCGGGTCCGATCCGGTGAGCGGGCGGAGCTCCTCGATCCAGCCGAGCGGGCTCGCCCACCGGAGCCACGCGAGCCCGGGGTCGGAGTCGGCGACCATCCTGATCAGGTAGGAGGCCGCGAGGACGCCCGCGCCGATCAGGTTGGCATCGTGCCGGGTCGCGGCGAGCTGACCGACGAACATGCCGATCGCCATGAACATCACCGCGGCGGCAAGGAGCGATGTCGCGAAGAACAGCGAGGCGCCGATCCCGATGTTCACCTTGGAGGAGGCTCCGGCCGCCGCCGTCAGGAGCGCCGTCGGCACCCACAGCGCGACGGATCCAGCGCCGAGCCCGATCGCCGCCTGCACGGCCGCTCGAGCGCGGGTGGTCTGCCCCGACAGGAACAGCTCCCACCGACCCGCATCCTCTTCGCCGCGTTGCACCCGCGTCGCGATGAGCAAACCCCAGATCGCCCCGAGGATGATCACGGTCATCCCCGACTTGTACGCCGTGTAGCCGGCCACCGTGTCGAGCCGGCGGAGAGGGCCGAACAGGGCCGCCCATGCGGCGTTGCCTTGGAACGAGAGCGCCACCTTCGCTCGGGAGGCCGCCGTGGGGAACAGCGACGGGTACGAAGACGCCGATGCCGCGATCGACGCCCCGAAGACCAAGCCCCACAGGACTCCCTGCCGGCCGGCTCGCCTGCCGGTGGTGACGGCCACCACCCTCGAGGCACGGCGCTCCCCGTAAGCCCCCCTACGCCGCATGTGAGGCTCCCCCCTCGGCGTCACCGTCGGCGCCGTAGTGGGCCAGGAACAGCTCCTCGAGCGACGGCTCCTTGCTGACCAGATGGCGAACGCCGGCCGCGGCGAGCACGCCGATGAGCTGCTCGACCGGGCCGGTGACCTGGCAGCGGACGCGGTTGCCGTCGACCTCCACCGCGCTCACGCCCGGGACGGTCGTGAGGTCCGGGACCGAGCCGTCGAGCTCGGCGTCGATCGAGAGCGCCGAGAGATGGCGCATCTCCGCGAGCGTCCCGACCTCGACGAGGTGGCCCGCACGCAGGATCGCGATCCGATCGCAGACCGCCTCGACCTCGGCGAGGATGTGCGAGGAGAGGAAGATGGTCTGACCGCGCTCGCGCGCCTCCTCCACGCACTCGCGGAACGCGCGCTCCATCAACGGGTCCAGGCCGCTCGTCGGCTCGTCGAGCAGGAGCAGATCGGCCCTCGTCATCAACCCGGCGATCAGGATGAGCTTCTGGCGGTTCCCCTTCGAGTACGCCCGAACCTTCTTGGACGGGTCGAACTCGAACCGCTGGAGCAGCAGGTCCCGGTAGGCGGTGTCGACCCGTCCGTGGACGCGCCCGAGCAGATGGAGCGTCTCCATCCCGGTGAGCGACGGCCACAGGCTGGCCTCACCGGGTACGTAGGCGACGCGCCGGTGGGCCTCGACGGGGTCGCGTTGGGCGTCGATGCCGAAGATCTCCGCCCGGCCGCTGGTCGCCTGGATCAGGCCGAGCAGCAGCCGGATGGTGGTCGTCTTGCCAGCCCCGTTCGGGCCCAGGTACCCGATCACCTCGCCCTCGGGCACCTCCAGGTTCAACGAGACGAGCGCCTGGGTCTTCCCGAACGACTTCGACAGATCCTCGGTCCGGATCGCGAGCGTCATGTCCTTGCCCCTCTCCAATCTTCATTCCTTTCAGAAAGTCCTGAATGACCATAGGCTCGATCCTCGGATCCGTCAACGCCCGCCGGACTACTCTGCCTCCGTGTCCACTCGACTCATCCCGCTCCACCCCCCGGTCGACCTCGTGGAGACGCTCCAGCCGCTGTGGCGCGGCAGGGCGGATCCGACGATGCGCATCCGCCGCGACGAGATCGTCCGGGCCTCCCGAACGCCGGAGGGACCCGCCACGGTGCGCCTCCTGCCGAGGGAGGGAAGCGTCCTCGTGGAGGCGTGGGGACAGGGAGCGGGATGGATGCTCGAGCACGCGCCCGGATGGTGCGGCGCGCTCGATCCGGACGGGTTCGATCCGCCGCGGGGGGTCGTTCGGGACGCGTGGCGCCGTCACCAGGGCCTGCGGATCCCCCGGACCGGCCTGGTGACCGAGGCGCTGATCCCGATCGTGCTCGAGCAGAAGGTGACCGGGATGGAAGCGCGCCGGGCGTATGCGCGGATGGTCAGGGCGCTGGGAGAACCGGCCCCAGGGCCGTTCGGCCTCACGCTCCCGCCGGACCCCGGTCGGATGGCCGAGCTCCCCTACTTCGCGTTCCACCCGTTCGGGGTCGAGCGCAAGCGGGCTGAGGTGCTCCGCGCGCTCTGCTCGAAGGCGGACCGGCTCGACGCGGCGGCTTCGCTCCCGATAGAGGATGCCAAGGGGGCGATCGGCGCGCTGCGGGGGATCGGTCCCTGGAGCGTGGCCGAGGTGGCCCGGATCGCGCTCGGCGACGCGGACGCGGTCTCGGTCGGCGACGTCCACGTACCGCACGTCGTGGCGTGGGCGCTCGCACGTGAGCCTCGCGGCACTGACGAGCGCATGCTCGAGCTCCTCGAACCGTACCGCCCGCACCGTGGCCGGGTGCAGCTGCTGCTGGAGGCCTCGGGCGTGCGCGCCCCGGCGTTCGGCCCGCGGATGGAGCCTCGGTCCATCGACCGGATCTGAGCCGGCCGGACGGCCCGGGGGGATCCCGCACGTCCCCGTATGATGGCCGCGGGCGGGGGTTCGGCCATCCGGCCACACCGCGGAAGGAGGCGTCACCACGATGTCGACCCACACCGAGCGCACCTCCGGCACCGGCACCGCCGAGCAGATCGAGCTGGTCGAGCGGTACAGCGCGCACAACTACCATCCCCTCCCCGTGGTGGTCTCCGAGGCCGAGGGCGCGTGGGTCACCGACGTCGACGGCCGGCGCTACCTCGACATGCTGTCCGCGTACTCGGCGCTCAACTTCGGCCACCGTCACCCCGCGCTGATCGAGGCGGCGAAGCGCCAATTGGACAGGCTCACGCTCACGAGCCGCGCCTTCCACAACGATCGGTTCGGCCGGTGGGCCAAGGAGCTCGCCGACCTGGCCGGCATGGAGATGGTCCTGCCCATGAACACCGGCGCCGAGGGCGTCGAGACCGCCATCAAGGCCGCCCGCAAGTGGGGTTACGAGCGCAAGGGCGTGCCCGAGGGCCGGGCGAAGATCCTCGTGTGCGAGCACAACTTCCACGGCCGCACCACCACGATCGTTGGGTTCTCCTCCGACCCGGAGTCTCGGGAAGGCTTCGGACCGTTCACGCCGGGGTTCGTCACGGTGCCCTACGGCGATGCCGGCGCCCTGGCCGACGCGATCGACGACGACACGGTGGGGTTCCTCGTCGAGCCGATCCAGGGCGAGGCCGGCGTCATCGTCCCCCCCGACGGGTACCTCCGGAGAGCCCGCGAACTCTGCACCGAGCGGGGCGTCCTTCTGATCGCCGACGAGATCCAGTCGGGCCTGGGCCGCACCGGGTCCACGTTCGCCTGCGAGCACGAAGGGGTCGTGCCCGACGTCTACATCCTCGGGAAGGCACTCGGCGGCGGGATCATGCCGCTGTCGGCGGTCGTCTCGAGCCGCGAGATCCTCGGCGTGTTCACGCCCGGGACGCACGGCTCGACGTTCGGCGGCAACCCGCTGGCCTGCGCGATCGGCCTCGAGGTGCTGGCGATCCTCCGCACCGGCGAGCTCCAGGAGCGGTCGAAGAAGCTCGGCGAGCACATGCTCCGCACGCTCCGCGACGCCGCGCTGCCGGCGGTGGACGAGGTGCGTGGCCGCGGCCTGTGGGCCGGCATCCAGCTCACGGCCGAGGCGATGCCAGCCCGCGAGCGCTGCGAGGAACTCATGGCCCGCGGGGTCCTGGCCAAGGACACCCATGAGAGCACGATCCGGCTTGCGCCACCCCTGGTGATCTCCGAGTCGGACCTCGACTGGGCGCTCGAGCAGGTCCTCGGCGTGCTCGAGGCTGCCGCCTCGTAGGCGAACTCGGGTCCCGCGGGGCTCTGGGAGGGTCCGCGCGGCTCACGCTCGGTGGATCAGGAACGGCACCTGTTGCTCCACCGGATCGAAGGAGCCGTGGTGGCCGACCAGCGAGGCTTGGATCGGGTCGACCTCCCGTTGAACCACCACAACCCGATCGCGGGCAGCCGCGACGACGTCGCCGATCCGTAACCGGGCCTCGGGGCCGATCGCCGGGCCGAACCATCGCGCCTCGACGGCCTCCTCACGCGAAATGATCCACATGCGATCGCCGAGCGATCCCCGCCACGTCGCGAGGACGTCGCCTTCGGCCCCCGGCTCGGTGTACAGATGCCGAACGCGGCCCTCGCCGCCCACCATCGCCACGCCTTCCACGAGTTCTGGACGATCACCGAGGTCGATCCTGTCGGCCTCGGCCACGTCGACGATCCCGTGATCGCCGGTGACGACCAAGGCCGACCCCGGTGGCAGCCGCTCGGCCAGATCGGCCGCCAGCCGATCGACGTGGGCGAGCTCCAGGCTCCAGGCCTCGGAGGCTGCACCGCGCACGTGCGCCGTCGTGTCCAGGTTCGCGTGATACGCGTAGGCGAACCGGGCCGAGCCCTCGGCCAGGACCCCGGAGGAGGCGGTCGCGACATCCCCCATCCCGAACCCGGGGTGCATCCGCGCTCCCCGGAACACGGCCTGGGTGAGCCCGCTCCCCACGTGCTCGACCGAGCCCACCACCACGCTGTCCACGCCCTGCGCCGCGGCCCGCTCGAACAGCGTGGAGTTCGGTTGGACCCACTCGGGTGGGTAGGTCGACCGCAGGTCGGTGCGCCGTCCGCGCCCGTACGGCTCCCACCGGAGCGCGTTGATGGGTCGATCCAGGTCCGGGAGCGCGAACGTGTAGCCGACCATGCCGTGCTCGCCGGGCGAGAGTCCCGTGCCGATCGACGTCAGGCTCGTCGCGGTGGTCGCGGGGAACCCGGCCGACAGCCGGCGGGCATCGGGCCGATCCATGAGCGTCGAGAGGAACGGCGCCCGATCCCGCCGGGCCTGGAGCTGCCGCCAGCCCAGCCCGTCCACCAACAGGAGACATACGCTCCCGAGCGGCCCGATACCGACCGGATCGTCCAGCCCGGCCACGCCCAAGGCCGCGAACAGCGACCGGCCGAGGTCGGCCAGGGTGTCCTTGCCGTACGCGGGAGCCATGGGCAGCGCAGCCGCCGTCACTCCGACACCTCCGCGAACACGCGCTCCATGGCCCGACGGGCCCGTCGCGTGATCCGCAGGTAGTCGTCGAGGAAGCTCTGACGCGGGTACTCCTCGTATCCGAGCCGCCGGGCAAGCGCCGTCTGCGCCTCGGGCGAGGCTGGGAGGGCCTCCGCATGGACCCGGCGATCGACCTCCAGGGCGTTCTTCACGTCCGAGAGGAACACGAACGCCTCCCCCAGCCCCAAGGCCACGCTGTCCTCGATCAGCCGTGCCTCCGCCAGTTGCTCGATCGCCTCGAGCGTGCGATGCGAACGGACCTCCGGATGGACGCCGCCGTGGCGCATCAGCGCGAGCTCCACGGCGAACTGCACGTCGGCGAGCGAGCCGTAGCCCAGCTTGAAGTGGAACTTGCCCGCCTCGGGCGGCCGCACCCGCTCGCGTTCGATCCGCTCCCGCATGCGTCGGACCTCCCCGACCCGCTCGATCGGCAGGTACTCGGGATAGGCGAAATCCCGGGCGAACGAGCAGAACCGCCGGCCGAGCGCCCCATCCCCAGCCACGAACCGCGCCCGGAGCAGCGACTGGAACTCCCAGGTCTGCGCGTACCGCTCCCAGTACTCGAGGTAGGCCGCGAACGAGCGTGCCAGGGGCCCGGCGCGGCCCTCGGGACGCAGATCTGCATCCGGCTCCCACCCAGCGTCCCGGACCTCGGCGAGCACGCGCTCGCCGGCGTCGACCGCCCTGCGGAAGTCCTCGGAGCCGTCGCCCTCGTAGACGAACACGACGTCGAGGTCCGACGCGAAGTTCAGCTCCTCGGCGCCGAGCTTCCCGAGGCCGACCACCGCGAAGGGGAGCTCGGGCGCCGCGACCTCGACCGCCTCGTGGAGCACGCGGTCGGCCACCTGCGCGAGCGCGCTTCCCGTGTCGCGCGGCTGCAGCTGGCGAGCGGCGTACCGTCCGACCACGCGAACGAGCTCGGCCTGGACGTCGCGTGGCGCGCTCCGGTCGTGCAGCGCCAGCACCCGCTCCGGCCGCGCGGCCAGCAGGTCGGTCGCGAACGAGCTCGCTGAGACCGCGTGCGCGAGGAGCCGGGCCGCGCCCGGGTCGGTGGCCAGCGCGTCGGGGACGGTCCGATCCTCCCCGATCGCGGCCGCGACGCGCTCCAGCCGGACCAGCGCCGCATCCGGGTCCGCCGCGAGGGCCAGCGCCGGCGCCATCACCGGGAACACGTGCGCGAGGACCTTGCCGAGCCGCGTGGCGGGGTCCACGAGTCGTTCCAGGAGCTCGAACGCCTCGGAGGGGCGACGGAATCCGAGACCGGCCAGCAGCTCCTGCGTCGCCTCGCGGTCGACGCCCGGGCGGGGCGCCCTCGGCCCGGCGAAGGCCTCGAGCAACGGCCGGTAGAACAGCCGCTCGTGCAGCCCACGGACGAGCGCGGTCTGCCGTTCGTACTCGGCCTGGAGCGCCTCCGGCCCGTCGAGACCGAGGGAGCGGGCGAGGCGGTTCCGGGACGCCCGATCCGGTGGGAGGTCGTGCGTCTGCAGGTCGCGCACGATCTGCAGACGGTGCTCGAGCGTGCGGAGGAACCGGTACGCGTCCGCCAGGGCCTCGGCATCGGCCTCCGCCACGTAGCCCTCGGCGGACAGGGCGGCCAGGGCCCGGAGGGTGTTCGGCTCGCGCAGCCGTTCGTCGCGTCGGCCGTGGACGATCTGGAGCAGCTGCACCGCGAACTCCACGTCGCGGATGCCGCCCCACCCCCGCTTCACCTCGGTGGCAGCCTTCCCACGCGCCCGCACGTACTCCTCGAGCCTGACCTTCACCCGTCGGACCTCATCGATGGCCTGCGGCGCAAGCTCGTCCGGGTACACGAGCGGCGCGACCATCCGGACGAAGGCGTCTCCCAGCACGAGATCGCCGGCCACCGGGCGCGCCTTGATCAGCGCCTGCCGCTCCCACGTGGCGGCCTGGTTCGCGTAGTACTCCCGCATCGCGTCGAGCGACCGGGACAGTGCGCCGCCCCGCCCGCCGGGACGCAGGGTGGGATCCACGCGGAGCGCGATGCCCTCGGCGGTGGGCTCGGA
The DNA here is from genome assembly GCA_036390995.1 of Actinomycetota bacterium. Taxonomy (GTDB): domain Bacteria; phylum Actinomycetota; class UBA4738; order UBA4738; family HRBIN12; genus DASQQQ01. The sequence goes on from DASWAT010000199.1 coordinate 8,574, forward strand.
GAGCAGGCGGATCAGTTCGGCAACGGCACGCTCGGCCCGTTCGCGCGCTTGGCCTGCGCCCCGGTGCACGAACAGGAGGTCCACGTCGGACGCGTAGTTCAACTCTGCGCCGCCGAGCTTGCCCAGGCCGATGACCGCCAGGCCCTCGGGAGCGAGCGCGTAGCAGGCGACGTCGATGCAGGCCTCGGCCACGGCGCTGATCTCGGTCACGATGGTCTCCAGCAGGTCGCCGCCCAGATCGCGGGCCGCCACGCGAAACATGGCGCGGCGCCGGAACCGCCGGAGCCCGTCGGCCGAACCGAGCTTCGCCACGTCGGCCGCGAGCTCTGCCCCGAGCTCGGTCGCCGACCGCGGGTGGACGTTCGCGAGCATCTCCGTCTCGTCCGGGTGCGCGACCAGGAAGTCGGCGGCCGCCGAGGAGAATCCGAGCAGGCGCACCGCGACCGGCAGGACGTCCTCCCGGGCGAGGACCTCTCGGGCTCGGCGGTCATCGCCCACGCGGGAAAGCGCCACCCGCGCGAGCTCTGGGTCCGGCGCCCCGGCCAGCGAACGTCCCAGTGTCTCGGGGGTGGACACCGCGCCCTCAGCGCCGCCCCGCGCGACGCGGCCCAGCCGCCAGCGCCACGAACACCGGGAGGGACACGCAGATCAGGAACGGCCCGGACCACGCCGCGCTTCTCAGGGCGTCGGTGTCGCCCACGATCCCTACGCTGAACACGATGATGATCGCCAGGAACGTCAGGTACCCCCCGACCGCCGTGACGGCGAATGAGCGGAGGAGCCGTCGGAGGTCGCGGCCGGACCTCACCGCCGGCGAGCGAGGCGGTCTCGGCGCCGGGAACCGGGCGGCGAACAGCGTCATGCCGGACAGCACGAGGAACGCGGCGGCGACCGGCGCGATCACCCGGCGAAGGATCTCGGCGCCCCCGAGGAGGCTCACACCCGCCCTCGCAGGAAGAACTCCCAGCCCCGGACGAACAGATGCCACCCCAGCCACAGCCACAGCGCGAAGACGATCCACCTGCCGGCCACCGGGCGCATCGCGGCCCGCAGGATGTCGGAGAAGGTGAGCCACGGCGGTCCCTGCGCCATGGCCCACCCTTGCCAGGCGAAGAGGACGGCGAAGATCACGATCCATCCCGAGACGGCCATCGCGCGCATCCGACGCTCCCTCTCCCGGTCCATCGGCGCCAGCGTACCCCCGCCGGACGCACCGACAGAACAGAGTTAACGACCGCGTAACAGCGGCGGTTCCTCCGCACGGTAGCCTGCCCAACATGACGCTCACCGCGGAAGCCGAGTACGTCCTGCGCACCAACGAGGAGCGGGGCATCCGGTTCGTCCGCCTGTGGTTCACGGACGTCCTGGGATTCCTGAAGTCGTTCACGATCACCTCGCAGGAGCTCGAGGGTGCGTTCGGCGAGGGGATGGGGTTCGACGGCTCCTCGATCGACGGCTTCTCGCGGATCCAGGAGTCCGACATGGTGGCGGTCCCCGACCCCTCCACGTTCCAGCTGATCCCGTGGAAGACCGAAGCCCAGGTGGCCCGGATGTTCTGCGACATCTTGGATCCCGACGGGACCCCGTTCGATGGCGACCCGCGGTACGTGCTGAAGCGGCAGCTGAAGCGGGCGACCGATCTCGGCTACACGTTCTACGTCGGACCGGAGCTCGAGTACTTCTACTTCCGCAGTGAGCGGGACCCGGCGTTCCTCGACAACGCCGGGTACTTCGACGAGACGCCGCTCGACGTGGCGACCGACTGGCGCAAGCGGACGGTCCAGTTCCTCGAGTCGATGGGTATCCCGGTGGAGTACGTGCACCACGAGGTCGCCCCCAGCCAGCACGAGATCGACCTGCGCTACACCGACGCACTCACGATGGCCGACAACGTCATGACGTACCGGCTCACGGTGAAGGAGGTCGCACAGGAGTTCGGGATCTACGCGACCTTCATGCCGAAGCCCGTCCAGGGCGTGAACGGCAGCGGCATGCACACGCACCAGTCCCTGTTCGAGGGCGATCGCAACGCCTTCTTCGACCCCACCGACCAGTATCACCTGTCCGGTGTGGCGAAGCGGTACATCGCCGGCATCCTGGCCCACGCGCCGGAGATCACGCTCGTCACGAACCAGTGGGTGAACTCGTACAAGCGTCTGGTCCCTGGGTTCGAGGCACCCGTCTACGTGTGCTGGGCACGCCGGAACCGGAGCGCCTTGGTTCGAGTCCCGATGTACAAACCGGGCAAGGAGGCGGCCACCCGGATCGAGTACCGCTCGCCCGATCCCGCCTGCAACCCGTACCTGGCGTTCGCCGCGATGCTCGGGGCCGGCCTGGCCGGGATCGAGAACGACTACGAGCTCCCGCCGGAGGCCTCGAACAACATCTACGAGATGTCTGAGGACGAGCGCCGGGCGGCCGGGATCCGCGGCCTGCCAGAAGACCTGTACGAGGCGATCGGCTTGGCCGGGGAGTCCAAGGTCCTGCGGGAGGCCCTCGGCGACCACGTCCACGAGTTCCTCATGCGGAACAAGCGCGAGGAGTGGGACGCCTACAAGTCCTACGTGACCCCCTACGAGCTCGAAAGATACTTGCC
>DASWAT010000200.1:0-2211 GCA_036390995.1 Actinomycetota bacterium
CAAGGCCGGTGAGGTCGAGATGGAGGTGGAGCGCCTGGATGGGGCGCTCGTCTACGTCGTCTTCAACACGTTCGGGAACGGCAGGCATGTGTACCTGGCCTCCTGGGGTGCTCCGGACTCCGAGTACGTCTTCGGGGTCAAGGCCGAGTCACCCGAGGACCGGGTGGCGCTGGTTCGAGCCTTCGTCGAGGCGGTGTCCTAGGACCGCTGTCGAGCCTGCTCGCGTGGGTCGGGCACTAAACCCCTCATCCCGTCTCTGCGAGTGACCGGCAGGGGGGAGCGATGCAGCGATCGGGTCGCGTGAGGAGAGCGTCCTCGGTGGGCGAGGACCCGCCGCTGGCGGTCCGGCCTCCGAGGGCCTTCGAGGACTTCTACCGCTCGGAGTTCGCCTCCGTGGTGGGGCTCGCGTTCGCGCTGTCCGGGAGCAGGTCCGGAGCCGAGGACATCGCCCAGGAGGCCTTCCTGGCGGCGTATCGGATCTGGCCTCGCGTGAGCGTCTACGAGCGTCCGGAGGCCTGGGTGCGGCGGGTCGTCGCGAACAAGTCGGTCTCGTTCTTCCGGCGCCGCGGGCTGGAGGTCAGGGCGCTGGCGAAGATGGCCATCGGCCGGCACCCGAGCCTTCCGGATCTCCCCGAGGAGGATGCCGAGTTCTGGGCGACGGTTCGCTCGCTCCCCAAGCGGCAGGCGCAGGTGATCGCCCTGCACTACCTGGAAGACGTGCCCGTGAGCCAGATCGGCCAGATCCTCGGGCTGGCCGAGGGCACCGTGAAGGCCCATCTGCACGCCGCCCGGAAGAACTTGGTGGCGCGTTTGGGTGCCGAGGAGGAGGAGCCATGAGGCTCGAGGAGCGTGCTCGACACGCGGCCGGTGCGATCAGGCACGGCGTCGAGCTGATGCCGGTGCGCGCGGCCGCGGCGGCTCCCGGGACCTACGAGGGGTTCCTCAGGTTCGTCGAGCGCCGCCGACGCAACCAGCGGATCGCGACGATCGTGACGGCGCTGCTCCTTGCCTTGCTCGCGGTGGGCGGTGCCATCCGGATGCTCCACCACGCGTCCGAGGAGCGGCCGGCGGACGAGCGCATCACGCCACAGCGCGTCTCGGACCTTCGGCCCAGTTGGTCCGCTCCGAGCGGAGCGAGCACCGACCAGTACTCGCCGACAGCCGGAGAGGACGCCGTGTTCGTCTCGACGAACAGGGGACAGCTGCTCGCATACCCGCATGCGTGCGAGGGGTCGTGCGAGCCCATGTGGAGGTTCGAGAACGGGCGGGCCCTGGCGCACCCGGCGGTGTCCGACGGGATCGTCTACGTCGCCGAGGCGTCGGGGGCGTCCGGCGCCCGATTGCTCGCCTTCGAGACGGACTGCGCGGCCGTGGGCCCGTCGTGCCGTCCGGCCTGGACCGGTCGCATCGGTCATGGGGTGAGGTGGGACCAGCCGCCGCTGGTGGCCGGCGATCTGATCGTGGTGCCGGCCGTCGACGGTCTGTACGCGTTCCCGATCGGGTGCGGCCGTGTGAACGAGACGTGCCGGCCGGCGCGGATGATCCACACGCCGGGTCCGGTCCTGGCGCTGGCATCGGACCAGGCCTCCTTCTACGTCGCAACGGACCGCGAGGTGCTCGCCTACGCGGCGTCGTGTGCTTCGGACTGTGAACCGACGTGGCGGTGGCCGATCGGGCGTCCACAGATCATCGCCTCGCTGGGGGTCGCGGGCGACACGCTCCTGTTCGGGACGGGCTATCCATCACCCACCCTCGGCGACAACCACCTGTGGGCCCTGCCGACCGTCTGCGCGGACCACGAGGGATGCGCGCCGCTGTGGAGCCTCGACACCGAGGGGAACACGTTCGTGACCACCGTTGGCGATCGAGCCTACGTTGTGGATCAGGGCGCCAACACCGATCGAACGATCCTTGCCTACGATCTGCCGTGTTCGGTCACCACGCAGGGCGGCTGCGACCCTGTGTGGGAGGCTCCGAGGCCGGCCGGGTGGGAGGTCTACGACCCGGCGGTCGTCGTGGACGGCGTCGTGTACGTCGGCTCCACGGACGGGTACGTGTCGGCGTACCCGTCCGACTGCGATCCCGTGTGCCGTCCGCTGTGGGAGACGTCAGCGGCTGGGTATGGACCGGTCCAGGTCGCCGGGGGTGGCGGCAAGGTGTATGCGGGCGGCGAGGGCATCTACGCGTTCGGCCTGCCTGAGGATGGGGCCA
>DASWAT010000201.1:0-14864 GCA_036390995.1 Actinomycetota bacterium
TCGGAGGCCCGGCCGAGATCGTTCCGGTGGTCTGCCCGTTCGTGACGGGGAACGTCTCCGGGGTCGTGAGCGAGGTGGAAACGGTCTCCTTGTTCCCTGCCTTCGGGTGCTTGCCGCCGTTGTTCCAGCACTGGTACTCGGCGGTGACTAGATCCACATGGAGCGTGACCTGCTCGGTGGTCGCGGTGTTCCCGAGCCCGACCTCCTTGAAGGACACGCTCAGCGCGCCGGTGCTCGAGCTGATGCTCGAGTTCGCAAACAGGAAGTGCGGGCTGTCCGCCAGCGCCATCTGGGCCGGCAGCACCATGGCCAGGACTGCTCCAACAACCATTACCGAGAGTCGCCTCATGAGCACCTCCTTATCTCGATGGTTCTACCTCGATGGTTCCCGACGCGTGATGCGACGAGCACGCACCAGCCGTCGATCGCTCCTCACCTCCTCGTCCCGTGGCCGCGTCCAGGATGGCGCACCGTCGCGCACAGCCAGCTTCGGCCGGTGCATCGGGCGTCCCCTTTCCCATCTACATCCCTTGCGTCGGTTACCAACCTGATTGTCGTAACCCGGTCTTCCACCACGCGGTGCGTGGTGGATAAGTACTTGAAGAAGGCGAGAACGACGCAGACCCGGGGAGGCTGGGAGCCCGACCTCAGGCGCTTCGGAGGGAAACGTTCGGGTCCTGTTTGAGCAACAAGGCCACAGCCTCGAGCCGGGAGTGCACCCCGAGCTTGGGTAGGAGGCTCTTCACGTGGCTCCGTACGGTGCTTGCCGATATCTCGAGCAACGTCGCGACATGTCCGGTGGAGTGCCCTTCTGCCAAGGCCCCAAGGACGTCCAGCTCCCGAGGGGTCAACCGCATCAACCCCTCGGATACGGTTCCATCTTGCCGAGTGGTGGTTTGGGCCAACGTGTTCACCCTGGTCCTGAGGCCGAGCTCCGTGGTCAGGCTTTGGAGCTGGCGGATCAGCGCCAGTCGCGACTGGTCGTCGAGCTGGGTCCACCGGATCGCGAGCGAGGAGGAGAGGGTCAGAAGGTGGTAAAGCGGCGCTGGGACCTCCGGATCACGCAGGGCTCCCGATCCTGCCGCCGACCGTTGCACGTACCGAGCAACCATGGACTGATGCTGCTCAGTCTCCGAGCCCCCGTCGGTGACGGGCATCACATCTCACTTGTGACCATCGGCACGCGCGTTTGAAGGCCAGGCACGAGCGCTCCCGGCGTATCCTCGAGCGCATGCGGGACGAGGTGCGTCTCACCAAGTTCAGCCACGGCGCCGGTTGAGCGTGCAAGCTCGGTCCGAGTGACCTGGCTCAGGTCCTGAGCCGACTCGAGGCCCCGGCGCTGCCGGAGGAGGTGCTGGTCTCGGCCGAGACCGGCGACGACGCCGCCGTCTACCGCCTGCCCGACGGGCGGGCGCTCGTGGCGACGGTGGACTTCTTCACGCCCATCGTCGACGACCCGTACGACTGGGGCCGGATCGCGGCGGCGAACGCCTTCAGCGACGCGTACGCGATGGGCGCGAAGCCGGCGATCGCCCTGAACCTCGTGAGCTGGCCGGTGGACGACCTGCCGCTCGACCTGCTGGTCCGCGTCCTCCAGGGCGGCCAGGACGTGGCGAACGAGGCGGGGGTGGTGGTGCTCGGGGGGCACTCGATCACCGATCCCGAGCCGAAGTACGGGATGGTCGCGCTCGGCTTCGCCGACCCCGAGCGGATCGTCCGTAACTCCACGGCGCCGCCGGGCGCCGAGCTCTTCCTCACGAAGCCGCTCGGCCTGGGGATCGCCTCGACCGCGATCAAGGGGGGGGAAGCCGCGCCCGAACAGATCCGCGCGGCGGTCGCGCTCATGACCACGCTGAACGCCGCCGCGTCGGAGGCGATGCTTCACGCCGATGCCGAAGCCGCCACCGACGTCACCGGGTTCGGTCTCTTGGGCCATCTGCAGAGGCTGCTGGCGGCGTCCGGCGTCGCCGCGGTCCTGGATGCCTCGGCGGTCCGGCTGCTCCCGGGAACGCTCGAGCTCGCCCGCGCCGACGTGGTGCCCTCCGGGACGAAGCGGAACCTGGCCTTCGTGCGCCCGTTCCTGGACCCCGGCGAGCTCACCGAGCCCGAGCAGCTGGTCCTGGCCGACGCGCAGACCTCGGGGGGCCTGCTGATCGCCGCGAGCGATGGCCGGCGCCTCGCGGAAGCGCTGGTCGCTCGGGGCGTCGTCGCGATGCGGATCGGCCGGACCGAGGCGGGGGAGCCGGGCCGGATGCGGGTTGAATCGCGGCTCAGGGAATAGCACCACGCTGATAGAGTTATTTGCAGGTGCGATGACGATCGAGCTGGACGGCGTCTTCTTCAAGGAGATCGTGGAGCAAGGCCTCCGCGAGTTCCCGAACGAGTGCTGCGGCCTGGTGGCCGCGAAGGACGGCCTGCCGGTCAAGGTCTTCGCCATGCGGAACCTCGACGCGAGCCCGGTCTCGTATCGGCTCGATCCCAAGGAGCAGCTCCAGGTGTTCGAGCAGATGGACGAGGAGGGCTTGGACCTGTGGGGGATCTACCACTCCCACACGCACTCGGAGGCCTTCCCGTCCGAGACCGACCGCAAGCTCGCTTTCTACCCCGATTCCCTCTACTTCGTCCTGTCGCTGCAGGACCGCGAGGTCCCGGTCCTTCGAGCCTTCCGTATCGTGGACGGCGACGTCATCGAGGAGGAGCTGAGCATCACGTGAGCCCGATGTTCTCCGAGGAACAGGTCCGTCGCTACTCGCGCCACATCATCCTGCCGGGGATCGGCGGGGAGGGGCAGCGCAAGCTCCTCGACGCGAAGGTCCTCTGCATCGGGGCCGGCGGGCTCGGCTCGCCGGTGGCGATGTACCTCGCTGCCGCCGGCGTGGGGACGCTCGGCATCCTGGACTTCGACACGGTCGACGAGTCGAACCTGCAGCGACAGATCCTGCACTCCACTGCCGATGTCGGCCGCTCGAAGGTCGACAGCGCTGTGGACACGCTGCGGGGCCTGAATCCCACGATCGACATCGTGCCCTACGACACGATCCTGTCCTCGGCGAACGCGTACGAGATCCTCGAGCCCTGGGATATCGTCGTGGACGGGACCGACAACTTCCCGGTGCGGTACCTCGTGAACGACGTCACCCAGATGCTCGGCAAACCGCTCGTGTACGGCTCGATCTACCAGTTCGACGGGCAGGCCACCGTGTTCATGCCGGGCCAGGAGGCGCCGTGCTACCGGTGTCTGTTCCCGCAGCCGCCGCCGCCGGGGACCGTACCCTCGTGCGCCGAGGGCGGCGTGTTCGGGGTGCTGCCCGGCATCGTCGGCTGCATCCAGGCCACCGAGGCCATCAAGCTGATCACCGGCCTCGGCGATCCGCTGATCGGGCGGCTCCTGATCTTCGACGCCCTGGCCATGGAGTTCACCACGGTGAACGTGCGGTGGGACGCCGACTGCCCGGTCTGCGGCAAGGAGCCCACCATCACCGAGCTCATCGACTACGAGGCGTTCTGCGGGCTGGCCCCGGGCCAGGCTCCGCCGGAGGCCGAGCACGGCGTGTCCACGAACGCGGAAGGAGCCTGACCGAGATGTCCGTGAAGGTGAAGCTGCCCACGATCCTGCGCAAGCACGCCGGGGGCGAGCCGCAGGTCCCCGCCGACGGCGCGACGCTGCGAGAGCTGCTCTCGGACCTCGAGAGCAGGTACCCGGGCATCACGAAGAACATCGTGTCGGAGGACGGGGGGCTGCACCGCTTCATCAACGTCTACGTGAACGACGAGGACGTGCGGTATCTGGGATCGCTCGAGACCTCCGTGAAGGAGGGCGACATCGTGTCGATCCTCCCCGCCGTCGCCGGCGGCTAGCGCGGGCGCGGTCCGGTGGCGGGGGGCGCCTCCTTCGAGGTCCGTCCGCTCGGCCCGGACGACGAGGCGCTGCTCGACGCTGCCCTCCGGGCATCGCGCGGCGAGCCCTCGCCTGCGCCCGACCTGTTCCTGCGGGACCCGCACACGCATGCGTTCGTCGCGCTGGACGGTGAGCGCGTGATCGGGTGGGCGTTCGGCCAGGAGATCCTCCGCCCGGAGGGCCGCTGGGTCATCGTGCTGTTCGAGCTCGGTGTCGCGGGGGACGTACGGGAGCGGCGGATCGGCCGGCGCCTGCTGGAGGCGTTCGCGGATCTGGCCCGCTCGAAGGGTCACACGCGCATATGGCTGTTCACCGACGCCGGCGCGCGAGCCGCGCGAGCGATCTACCCGGATGCCGGCGGAGAGCGCGGCCCCGGAGAGACCGGCTACTGGTGGGTCTTCGGGTAGACGCCCGACGAGCGCACGCGGTCCCTGCGCCCCAGGGCCGTTGGGCTCTCGTGACCGGGCCGAACCACGGATAGAACGCATCCGTGCACCCGCAGAGCCGAAGGCGGCACGGTTCGGGTTGCGCCGGACGGCGACTTCGGCTACCCATCGGTCCGGGGTCGTTGGGGGAGCGGCAACGTCGAGAAGGGGAGGAGCGATGAGACCTCGTGTACGTACCGCGCTCGCCGTCCTGGCCGCGGTGGCGCTCGTGCTGCCGGCCGGGGCGAGCGCGGCGCCGGGGGGCCGGCAGCTTCGCGAGCGGCGGGCGCTGCCGAAGGGCTTCGTGCCGGCGGTGGCGCGAGCGGATCGGCCGGCACGCTACTTCGTCCAGATGAAGGCGCCGTCCATGGCCGAGATCGGCGGGACCAGGCTGGCTCCCGCGGCCCAGAGCCGCGCGGTGGACACGGCGCTCGGGTCGCAGGAGGCGGCCATCGGCCAGGCGCGGTCGCTCGGCGGGACCATCGTGTTCCGGTACGCGCGGCTGGTGAACGCGTTCTCGGTGCAGATGACCGCGTCGGCCGCCGCGCGCCTGGCGCAGCGTCCCGACGTGGCGCTGGTCGAGCCCGTGCCGGTGGTCGCGCGCTTGAACGACACGAGCGTGCCGTTCATCGGCGCCCCGACGGTCTGGAGGAAGCTCGGCGTGAAGGGCCAGGGCATGACGGTGGCCGTCGTCGACACCGGCGTCGACTACACGCACGCCGATCTCGGCGGCGCGGGCACGGTCGAGGCGTACACGTCGAACGACCCCAGCGTGATCGAGCCGGGGACGTTCCCCACGAAGAAGGTGACCGGGGGGTACGACTTCACCGGTGCGAACTACGACGTCCTGGACGCCAGCACGACCAACGACCTGCCGGTGCCGGATCCGGACCCGCTGGACAAGGACGGCCACGGAACGCACGTGGCCGGGACGTGCTGCGGGAACGGCGTGCCGGGTTCGGTCGGTAAGGGCGTGGCGCCTAAGGCGAGGATCCTCGCCGTGAAGGTCTGGGACGTGGGCAACTCCACCGCAGACGTCCTGGTGGCCGGCTACGAGTTCGCGATGGACCCGAACGGGGACGGCAACATGCAGGACGCCGCCGACGTGCTGTCGTTCTCGGGCGGCGTGGACTACGGGCCTCCGAGCTCGATCGAGGCGAAGGCGGCCGCGGAGGTCGTGAAGCAGGGGACGGTGTTCGTGGCCGCGGCCGGCAACTCCGGCAACCAGCCGAACGGCGGGTCGGGGTACATCCTGGGAACGCCCGCGTCGGTGCCGTCGGTCATCTCCGTGGCCGCCTCCATCGACCAGTTCATGGCGCAGACGCTCACGGTGAACTCGCCCTCGGGTCTCGACCTGCCGGACGGCGGGCCGATCGTGTGGCAGGACTGGTCGCCTGAGTTCACCGCGGACATCGCGGGCGACGTGGTGGACGCGCGTGCGTTCGATCCGCCGGCGAGCTCCAGCGGGACGCCGGCGCCCACCGACCGGATCCTCTGCGACGCGGTGCCGTCGGGCATGCCGTTCGAGGGCAAGATCGCGCTGATCTACAAGGGCTCGTTCGATGCGGGCGACTGCTACGTCGAGGACAAGGTCATCAACGCCCAGGACGCCGGGGCCATCGCCGTCATCATCTGGGACGGCTTCGGCGGTCTGCCCGGCGGGATCGGGACCGGCGGCAACGAGAGCCAGGTGACGATCCCGGCGGTCGACCTGTCCGGGAATGACAGCGCGGTCCTCGCGGACGCCATCAGCCCGAACGCGCCGTCCTCATGGAACCAGGAGACGGTGAAGGTGACGATCGGGTCCACGGGAGCGGTGATCCCCGGCTACGAGGACCGGATGACCGACTTCAGCTCCGAGGGTCCCGCGCGGATCTCGAGCGGCCTGAAGCCGGACGTCGCCGCGCCCGGCTCCGACATCACGTCGGCCGCGGTGGGCACAGGAGACGGCGCCGCGACGTTCGGAGGGACCTCGATGGCGACGCCGCACGTCTCGGGCGTGGCCACGCTGCTGCGGCAGATCCATCCGACGTGGGCGCCGGCCAGGATCAAGGCGCTCATCATGAACCAGGCGACACAGCGTCTGGAGAACCTGGACGGGTCCTCGCCGGTCCCCGCCACGGTCATGGGCTCGGGCCGGGTGCAGGCCTACGACTCGGCCGTGGCCGAGAGCCTCGCGACCCCGGGCAGCCTCTCCTTCCGGCTGCGCGGCGTATCCGAGCTCACCACGATCGTGAGGCGGGTCACGGTGACGAACAACGATCGCCATGCGCATCGGTACACGGTGAGCGGCAGCGTCCGGTACACGGACTTCTCGAAGAGGTTCGCCTCGGTCATGGTGAGCGTCGATGGTGAGACGCTGCACGACTCGGCGAGCTTCACGATCCCGCCGAGGCGCTCGCACAGCGTCTGGGTGGAGCTGACGCTCGATCCGGACAGCGTGCCGAAGTGGCAGCAGGAGTGGGGGTGGTACTACTTCAACCCGAACGTCGACGGGAACCTGAACATCCTGCAGCGGGGCGCTAGGACCGATCGGCTGCACGTCCCGTGGCACGTGGTGCCGCTCGCCGCATCGGCGAGCGGGCTGTCGAAGTCCTCGCTCGATCTCACCGGCGGGGGCCCCAGGACGATGAAGCTGACCGGTGCCGGCGCGGGCGTTCCGTCCGCCGACCTGTACCTGCTCGGCGCGACGAGTGGGAAGAGCGATCGCTCGGAGGCGGACATCCGCGCGATCGGGGCCCGGTCGTTCACCGGCGCCACGATCGACGGCACCGCCAAGGCCGTGCCGGAGGGGACCGATCCGTTCGCCGGCATCACGTGGCGGGAGTTCCTCACGAACGACGACGAGCCGACCGAACCGGTCGAGTTCGCCGTGCAGACGTGGGGCGTGCGCAACACCACGGAGACCGAGGAGATCGACGTCGTGGTCGACGTCGGCGCCGACGGCGTGTTCGCCGACGGTACCATCGGCGGCGATGTTCTCCTGGTGGAGACGGCCGGCGTGGTCTGCCTGTACGACCTGCCGAGCACGTTCGACGACTGCGACGCCACGTACTACCCGGACTACTCGAACTACAACTCGACCGTCACGGGGATCGTCGCGGACGCCGGGGCGCTCGGGCTGTCCAACGCGGATCACGTCCTGAGCTATCAGGTCACGGCGTGCACCGGGGTCTTCTCGGGCGACGTCCCCGCCGTCACGTGCGAGACCGTGGGGGACATCGAGCCGGCCACCGGGACCTACGGGCCCACGATCGACGTGACCGCTCCGGCCCTGTCGATCGACCCGCTGGTGTGTCGCGGTTTCTGGAGCGGGGGGTCGTGCGTTGGGAGCAACCCGGTCACGGTCTCGACGGGGTCCGCCGCGGCCGGGGACGATCCATCGATCCTCGCGATCTTCCCGAACAACTCGCCCGGCGGACAGGGGGTGGTGATCCCCACCTCGACCTGAGCCACACGGAGGGGAAGCGAAGGACCCGGCGCCGAGCGTGCCGGGTCCTCCGCGTGTCTGCTGGGATAATCGAGGCCGTGCGTTACGCCGACGTCCTCGACGCCATCGGCAACACCCCGCTCGTCGGCATGCCGCGCATGTCGCCGAAGCCGGGCGTGCGGCTGTGGGCGAAGCTCGAGGGGCAGAACCCCACCGGCTCCACGAAGGACCGCATCGCGAAGGCGATGATCGAAGCGGCGGAGATGGCGGGAACGCTCGGTCCGGACAAGATCATCCTGGAGCCCACCTCCGGCAACACGGGGATCGCGCTCGCGATGGTGGCTCGCCGCAAGGGGTACCGCATCACGGTCGTGATCCCCGACAACGCGAGCGAGGAGCGGATCCGGCTGCTCGAGCTGTTCGGGGCCGAGGTCGTGTACTCGCCGGGCGAGAAGGGCACGAACGGCTCGATCGAGGTGGCCCGGGCGCTGGCCCGTGACGACCGGTACTTCATGCCCTTCCAGTACGGGAACCCCGGGAACCCCCGAGCCCACTACGAGGGAACGGCCGAGGAGATCATCCGCGACCTGCCGGAGATCACGCACTTCGTGGCCGGCCTCGGAACCGGCGGGACCCTCACGGGGTGCGGCCTGCGGCTCCACGAGCACGATCCGGGCATCAAGGTGGTCGCCGCGGAGCCCGAGCTCGGCGACCTCGTCTACGGGCTCCGCTCGCTCGAGGAGGGGTTCATCCCGCCGATCTTCGACGAGTCCGTGCTCGATCGGAAGTTCCTGGTCAACTCGTCCGACTCCCTGCGCGCGACGCGCGAGCTCACCGAGCGCGAGGGCATCTTCGCGGGCATCTCGTCGGGCGCGGTCGTGCACGCGGCGCGCCGCATCGCGTTGGAGCTCGACGAGGGCGACGTGGTGTGCCTGCTCGCGGACGGCGGGTGGAAGTACCTGTCCACCGAGGCCTGGGCACCCGAGATCGAACGCGCCGAGAAGGGCGTGTCGGAGACGCTCTGGTGGTAACCCGTGGCGGATAGCCGGCCGATCGGCGTGTTCGACTCCGGGGTCGGGGGCCTCACGGTGGCGCGGGCCATCCTCGACCTGCTGCCGCGCGAGCCGATCCTGTACGTGGGCGACAACGCCCGGTTCCCGTACGGCCCGAGGCCGCTGGAGGAGATCCGGACGTTCGCGATGGAGATCGCCGGATACCTCGTCTCGCGGGACGTGAAGATGCTCGTGGTGGCGTGCAACTCCATCGAGGTGGCGGCGATCCGCGAGGTCACTGATCACGCCGACCTTCCCGTCGTCGGCGTGATCGACCCCGGCGCCCGGGCCGCGGTCCGCGCCACGCGGAACCATCGGGTGGGCATGATCGGGACCGAGGCCACCGTCGCGAGCGGCGCGTACGACCGGGCCGTGGCCGCCACCGGGGCGCAGGTGACCCTGCGCTCGAGGGCCTGCCCGGTGTTCGTGGAGCATGTCGAGCGGGGCGACACCTCCAGCGACCAGTTGCTGCGGGCCGCGAACGAGTATCTTGTGCCGCTACGGGAGGAGGGCGTCGACACCTTGATCCTCGGCTGCACGCACTACCCGATGCTGTCCGGGCTCATCCAGATGGTCGTGGGCGAGGACGTGGTCCTCGTGTCCTCGGCCGAGGAGACGGCGAAGGACGTGTACGCAACCCTCGTCGAAGGGGACCTGCTCCGTGAGGGCGACGAGGAGCCCGTGCACGAGTTCCTCACCACCGGCGACCCGGAGCGGTTCCGGGCCGTGGCGCACCACTTCCTCGGCCCGGAGGTCGGTCCCGTCGCCTCCGTCGAGGCCCGGCTCATCGAGGAGGCAACGTGGAACTGACCGTCCTGGGCGCGTGCGGCAGCTGGCCCGAGAAAGGGACCGCGCTCAGCGGCTACCTCGTGCGCCACGACGGCTTCAACCTGTGGGTCGACGCCGGGTCGGGGACGATGGCGAACCTCCAGCGGTACATCTCTATCGCCGACGTTCACGCGATGATCATCACCCACGAGCACGCCGACCACTGCGTCGATGTCTACCCGCTCTTCTACGCCCGCTACTACGGGGGTCTCGGCCCGAACGGGCTGCCGTTGTACATCCCCCAGGGGTTCGGCAAGCGCGTGCTCGGGCTGCTGTCCGACGAGAGCGTGGAGGGCTTCCACATCGGCTTCGACGTTCACGAGGTCGGTCCCGACGAGCGGTTCGAGGTCGGGCCGTTCCGCGTGTCCACGCGCGCCATGTCGCACCTGGACCTGCCGGCGCTCGGCTTCCGCATCGAGGCGAACGGAACCTCGCTCGCCTACACGGGCGACACCGGGCCGACCCCGCATGCCGCCGAGCTGGCACGCGACGCCGACCTCTTCCTCTCGGAGGCCTCGTACCAGGATCGCGATCAGCTGCAGCCGTTCCATCTGTCTGCGCGACAGGCCGGGGAGATCGCGAAGGAGGCCGGGGTTCGGCGGTTGGTCCTCACCCACATCCTGCCGTCGCACGACCGCGGGCGCTCCCGCGCGGAGGCGGCCGAGGCGTACGACGGCCCGCTGGACGTGGCCGTCGAGGGCCTCACGTTCGAGGTGGGTGCGTGAGTCAACGCCCCGACGGGCGCGGTCCGGCCGATCTTCGGCCGCTGAAGGTCGAGCTCGGGTACCAGGAGTGGGCCGAGGGCTCGGTGCTGTTCGAGATGGGCAGGACGAAGGTGCTGGCGGCCGCGTCGTACGAGGACCGGGCGCCCCGGTTCCTCCAGGGAACGGGGCGGGGCTGGGTGACGGCCGAGTACTCGATGCTCCCTCGGGCCACGGCCGAGCGTACCCCGCGCGAGGTGGGCAAGGGGCGGCCCTCGGGACGGACACAGGAGATTCAGCGTCTGGTGGGCCGCTCGCTCCGCGCCGTGACCGACCTCGACGCGATGGGCGAGGGCACGATCTGGATCGACTGCGACGTCCTGCAAGCCGATGCCGGCACGCGCACGGCTTCGATCACCGCGGGGTACCTCGCGCTGGCGCTGGCGGTCCGTGCGCTCCGGGAACGCGGGGCCCTGAAGAAGGACGCGCTGACCGACTCCGTGGCGGCGGTCTCGGCTGGGATCGTGGCCGGGCGGCCGGTGCTGGACCTCTCGTACGAGGAGGATGCCGGCGCCGACGTCGACTTCAACGTCGTGATGACCGGGAGCGGACGGTTGGTCGAGATCCAGGGGACCGCCGAGGGCGCGCCGTTCTCCCGCGAGGAGCTGTCGTCCCTGATCGACCTGGCCGAGACGGGGATCTCCCAGCTCACCGAGCTGCAGCGCCAGGTCCTCGGGGGGTGAGCGTTCCCCACCGTCTGGCCGTCGCCTCGCGCAACACGGGGAAGATCCGGGAGATCACGGCGATCTGCGCGGACTGGCCGGTCGCCTGGGTGACCGCCGATCCCTCGAGGGCGGACTGGCCCGACGTCGACGAGACCGGCGAGACGTACCTCGACAACGCGCTGTTGAAGGCGCACGGGGTGGCTCGAGCCCTCGGGGTTCCCGCGCTCGCCGACGATTCGGGGATCGAGGTCGACGCGCTGGGGGGCGCGCCGGGGCCGCGCTCGGCGCGGTATGCAGGGGAGGAGGCCTCCGACGTTCGGAACCTCCAGATGCTGATCCGGGCGCTCGCGGGGGTCCCGGCGTCCGGCCGCACCGCCCGGTACCGGTGCGTCGCCGCGGTGGCCTGGCCCGACGGCCGCGAGGTCTGGGCCGAGGGTCACTGCGAGGGAACCCTGATCGGCAAGCCGAGGGGCGGGGGAGGGTTCGGGTACGACCCGATCTTCGTGCCGGCGGGATGGGACCGGACCATGGCCGAGCTCGAGCCCGCCGAGAAGGCCCGCATCAGCCATCGCGGCCGGGCGCTGCGCGCCCTCCGAGAGCTGCTGGAACGCGAGCCGTAGAAGGAGGTCGCCATGCGAGTCGTCTACAGCGCGGAGCATCTCCGTCACGCTCCCATGCACGAGGTCTCGGACGGCCGGGCCATCGAGCTCTTCGAGAGGCCCGAGCGAGCCGAGACGATCCGGGCCGCTCTCGAGGCCGACGGCGGATTCGAGGTGGAGGAGGCGGTCGGTCACGGCCAGGCCCCGATCGAGGCCGTCCACGACCCGGCGATGATCGCGTTCCTGGATGAGCTGTGGGAGGACTGGGTGTCTTCGGGAGCCGAGGTCCCCGAGATCTTCCCCGACACGTTCCCGCTTCCGGCCCTGCGCGAGGGTATGGGGCCCGGACCCACGCCGAAGACGCCCCTCGGTCGCATCGGAGCGTGGTGCTTCGACACGGCGACGCCCATCGTCGAGGGCACGTACACGGCCGCGTGCGCGGCCGTCGACGTCGCGCTCACGGCGGGGGATCTGGTCCTGGGCGGCGATCGCGCGGCCTACGGGCTCTGCCGCCCGCCGGGACACCACGCGGCCCGTCGGATGTTCGGCGGCTACTGCTTCTTCAACAACGCCGCCATCGTGGCCGAGGATCTCGTGCGTCGCACCGGGGAACCGGTCGCGATCCTCGACGTGGACTATCACCACGGCAACGGCACGCAGCAGATCTTCTTCGGACGCGGCGACGTGCTGTACGTTTCGCTGCACGGTGATCCGGACCGCGCGTACCCGTACTTCTCGGGCTTCGCCGACGAGCGCGGGACGGGGGAGGGCGAGGGCGCGAACCTGAACCTCCCGCTCCCGGCCGGATGCTCGGACGAGCGGTACCTCGAGGAGCTCGGCCGCGGGCTGGAGGCGATCGGCTCGTTCGGCGGGTCGAGCCTGGTGGTCTCCCTCGGCATCGACACGTACGGCCGCGATCCGATCTGCGATCTGGCGCTCACGACCCCCGTGTACCACGAGGTGGGGCGGCGGACGGCGGCGCTCGGCCGCCGAACGGTCGTGCTGCAGGAAGGTGGCTACTTCGTGCCCCACCTCGGCGAGAACGTGCGCCAGTGGCTGCGGGGGTTCGAGGGCCGCGACCTCGACCTGTCGCGACTTCCCATCGTGGCCTGACGTCTCACCGTCGCCGGGACCGAAGCCCTGCGTGGGCACGACCGTTCGACCCCGCTGCCCCGTCCGGGCGCGGGGCCGAGATCCGGGGCGTGGACGACTCGAGAACCGCCGGCGTGCGTCCTGGCCACCCGCGCCGTCCGGGGCTTGCACCCTTCCTGAGCCGGGTGCGCACTCGGGCCGGCGGCTCTCGAGTCGCGAGACCGACGGTAGGACGCGTGGCGCGTCCCGGGGAACCCCCGATCGCCGTACCTCGCCTACCGGGTTCGTCGTGGTCCACCGGGGAACGAGAGCGTTCCGGCAGGATGCGCTAGGGTTCCCGGCCGTGAGCCTGCCACGCTCGTTCGCGTTCGAGGAGTCGACGATCATCGAGCTGGCCTCGATGCTGGACGCCGGCGAGCTGACCGCGCGCACCCTCGCAGAGGCCTACCTGGAGCGGATCGATGGGCTCGACGGGACCGGTCCGGTTCTTCGATCGGTGATCGAGGTGAACCCCGACGCGCTCGAGATCGCGGACGCGATGGACCAGGAGCGTCGCGAGGGACGCGTCCGCGGCCCGCTCCACGGCATCCCGGTGGTGGTGAAGGACAACCTCGACACCGCGGACCGGATGAAGACCACGGCGGGGTCGCTCGCGCTCCTCGAGTCCCGGCCCGCGCGCGACGCGGCCGTGGTGCGGCGGTTGCGCGAGGCCGGCGGGGTGCTCCTGGGGAAGGCGAACCTGTCCGAGTGGGCGAACTTCCGCTCGCCCCGCTCCTCGAGCGGATGGAGCGCCCGCGGCGGGCAATGCCGGAACCCGTACGTGCTCGATCGCAACCCGTGCGGGTCGAGCTCGGGTTCGGGCGTCGCCGCGTCGGCGAACCTATGCGCCGCTGCGATCGGCACCGAGACCGACGGCTCGATCGTGTGCCCCTCGTCCATCAACGGGATCGTCGGGATCAAGCCGACCGTCGGGCGGGTGAACGGTCGTGGCATCGTGCCCATCTCGCACACGCAGGACACGGCCGGTCCCATGGCTCGTACGGTC
Source organism: Actinomycetota bacterium (assembly GCA_036390995.1). Taxonomy (GTDB): domain Bacteria; phylum Actinomycetota; class UBA4738; order UBA4738; family HRBIN12; genus DASQQQ01. Next base: position 13,796 of record DASWAT010000201.1, read on the forward strand.
GCCGACGCCGCGGCGGTGCTGACCGTGATCGCCGACCCGGGCGCCGCGCTGGTGGAAGAAGGGTTGTCCCTCTCGTTCGATCCTGCCGGCCTCCGCGGCGTGCGGATCGGCGTGGCGCGGAACATGGCCGGCTTCCACCCGCGGGTCGACACGCTGCTCGAGGACGCGCTCGCGGCGCTCCGCGACCTCGGCGCCGAGGTCGTCGATCCCGCCGACGTGCCCCACGCCACCGAGCTCGAGGACCCCGAGTTCGAGGTCCTCCTGTACGAGTTCAAGGAGGATCTCCAGACGTACCTTGCGTCGGTCGGCGGCGACGTCCCGGGGAGCCTGGCCGAGGTCATCGCGTTCGACCGGGCGCATCCCGACGAGGAGCTGCCGTTCTTCGGCCAGGAGCTGTTCGAGAAGGCCGAGTCGAAGGGCCCGCTGACCGAGCCCGCGTACCTGGAGGCGCTCGCCACGTGTGGACGGCTGGCCCGCGACGAGGGCTTGGACGCGGTGCTGGCCGAGCACCGGCTCGACGCGATCGTCGCGCCGACCGGTGGGCCGGCGTGGCTCACCGACCACGTGAACGGCGACCACTACGTCGGCGGCAACTCCACGCCGGCGGCGGTCGCCGGCTACCCCTCGGTCACGGTGCCCATGGGGTTCGTGACCGAGCTGCCGATCGGGATCTCCTTCATCGGACCCGCGTGGAGCGAGTCCGCGCTGATCCGCTACGCGTTCGCGTTCGAGCACGGCACGGGACACCGGCGGCCACCGCGGTTCCTCCCCACGCTCGGGGAGTGACCCGCCCGGCTGGCTCGTGCTGTCGCTCGCGCTCGGCGGGAACGCCATCCAGAGCAGCCAGAACGCCGCGGCAGACCGGGCCGCCCAGTTCGCGCGTTCCACCCTCTCCAACGCCCTGACCACCGAAGATGTCCAGAACCCGATCGCCGGGGAGCGAGAGAAGCAGATCCTGCTCCTGGTGGAGGACGAGGTCCTTTCCGACGAGCGCGTGGCTCGCGTGCGGATCTGGAGCACCGCCGGCATCCTCATCTTCTCCACCCACCCGCGGGACCGGGAGGGAACC
>DASWAT010000202.1:0-2332 GCA_036390995.1 Actinomycetota bacterium
TCTTGCCCACCTCCCGTGGAGGCGCCCCACCCCGTTGGGGAGGCCGCGCCCTCCGATGCGACAGGACGAATCTCGCAGCCCCGTATCGCAGCGGACAGAGGCGAAGGCCCCTCAGGGGTCAGGAACGCCCTGATGGGCGGGGTGTTCGGAGATGTGCTTAGGGTCCCGCCCGCCCTCAGGTCCCTTGCCCCTGGCGACAACGCTGTAGATGCGCTCACAGTCAGTCTGTTCCTACGCATCGGAGGGCGCCCGTTCCCCCATCGGGGGGCGCCACTCTCTCCAGGAAGGGGTGGGGAAGATGCGAAGGACGGTCGTGCCCGCCGTCGTCCTCCTCGTGCTCGCGCTCACCTGCTCACCGGCGGGCGAAACTGCGCGAACGATCGAGATGTAGGACGGCATCACCTTCGTGAACTGGTGGAACGAGGCCTGGCTCGTCGGTGGGCCGAAGGAGCTCACCTGGGCGACGTCCGGCTACGTGGGCCGGGGTCCGGAGCAGGCGATGGCGAACCTGGCCGATACGGGCGCGGGGTGGGTGGCCATCATCCCCAAGTGGTGGCAGGACGACGTCGCCTCTACCCAGATCCACCCTCTGGATCCGCCCGTCCCCACGGACGAGGAGATCGTCCAGGCCATCCGCCACGCGCACGACCTGGGACTGAGGGTGATGCTGAAGCCGCACCTCGGCTTCGTTCACGACCCCGAGCACTGGCACGGCGAGATCGGAACAGCGTGGAACGACGATCCGGCTGCGTGGGATCGGTGGTTCGCCAGCTTCCGCCGGTTCATCATCCACTTCGCCGACATCGCCGAGGCCGAGGAGGTGGAGCAGTCCTCGGTTGGTTGCGAGCTGCAGGGCGCGACGAGGAAGGCCGAGCGCTGGCGCGAGATCGTCCGAGACGTGCGCGACCACTTCTCCGGAACGCTCGTCTACTCGGCGAACTGGGGTGGCGAGGAGACCGGCCTGCCGTGGTGGGACGCGGTCGACCTCATCGGCGTGGACGCCTACTACCCTCTGACGGAAGGCAATGACCCGACCCTGGGCGAGCTGAAGGCCGCGTGGACGCCCTACGTCGAGCAGCTCGCCGAGCTGTCCGCCGCGTGGGGTGACAAGCCCATCGTGTTCACGGAGATCGGCTACCGGAGCGTCGACGGCGCGAACCGGCTCCCGGCGGATATGGAGCTGCGGGGGCTGCCGGACCTGCAGGAACAGGCGGACTGCTATCGAGCCGCGCTCGAGTCGGTCTGGGGCCAGCCCTGGTTCGCCGGGATGTACTGGTGGGATTGGAGCTCCTCGCTGGTCGTGGGCGGTCCGGCGGACACGAGCTTCACGGCCTACAGGAAGCCGGCCGAGGGCGTCATCCGCTCCTGGTACCGGTCCAACCCTGGCCCGTCCGGTAACACCGAGCTCGCCGGATGACCCTCTCGTCGATCACCCCATCACCGTTCTGAGCGCTTACCGGGCAAGACGGTTCCCTACCTGCGGGCGGTGCTCGTCTGGATGCTGCCAGAGGCGGACCGCTGAGACGGTCCCCGCCACCAGGGGTCCCCAGCCTCTGACGCTGAGCCTCGGTCCGTGCCTGAGTTCAACCTGTTCGTTCGCATCGGAGGGCGTAGCTCTCCGACGGGGAGGAGCACCGGCGCCTGGAAGGGGGTGCGGGATGATCATCGTAGGCATCCTCTTGGTTCTTCTGGTCGTCTCGTTCGGTCTTTGGATGTCGGCGCGAGGGGTGTTTTCCGCCGGTTCCATCCTTCTGGGAGCCGCCTTGGGGGGCATCGTCGGCTTCGGGGTGGGGGTGGCCCTCGGTCCCGGTCCCGAGGCGGGCGCCATGTATGGCATCGAGCAGTTCGTTTCGGGACTGGTGGGCGGATTCTATGGGCTCCTCATAGGACCCATCCTCGGGGGCGCTTCTGGCTGGGCCTTCAAGAGGTGGAGGGAGCGGGAACGGCACCGGACGTCTTCGTCCCTCCCTCCGAGCGAACACTCGCGGAGCGCCTGACCGCGTTTCCACCGCTCGGTCAGCACCGCTGCTGAGCGGTATCCTCCGGAACCGTTGCCGTTCCGTCGCTCTTCAGCATCGCGGCCGGTGCTGGTTGGGATCTGCTCCGGGAGTCCAGTCGCAGGGGTCCGGCTCACGGTCCCACTGGCAAGTAGGACTCTTGCCTCTGGCGACAACCCCAGGATGCGCACAGAACCGGCCCGTTCTTGCGCATCGGAGGGCGCACGCTGTCCCGGCGTGGGGGAACGCGCCCCCCAACAAGATGGGGTGGGGAAGATGCGAAGGACCATCACGGGTCTGTTGGCCGCGGTCGGTCTCGTGCTGGCGAGCCAGAT
>DASWAT010000203.1:0-2701 GCA_036390995.1 Actinomycetota bacterium
ACGCGGTGCGGATCCTGGCCCGGGCGTGGGTCCGGGTCATCTGGCGGTGCTGGCAAGACCGCACCCCGTACAGCCCGGCCCTCCATCGGGCCGCCGTATGTCTCGAAGCAGCGTGAGGTTGACATGGGAAGTGTCAGAACCTCCCGTAGAGCTCACTCGTGGGATCGACGAATCCCCCCGCCGGCCGCGCGTGGGCGTGCCAGTGGTCGGGGATCCGGCGTCGCTCACCGTCGATCCAGTAGCCCTGCTCCCCGTACCGCTCGGCGGCGATGCGCTCCAGATGGGTGAGGAGCCTGGCCTCCTGCTCGGGCTGGGGCTGGCCGTGGACGCGCCAGACCACCATCGGTGTGGCACAGATCAGGCAGTCGGCGACCCAGCAGTCCTCGTTCTCGAAGTGCCAGGCCGTCACGTGCTCGGCCCGGCAGAGGAGACAGTCGTCGTCATGCATCGGCTTTCGTCACCAGCTCCACCCGATCGCCCACCGTGATCCCGTGGCTCGCGAAGAAGCCCCGGTTGGCCTCCACCGCTCCCACGTAGGGCACCCCGGCATCGTACGTCGGGCACGGTTCCTTGCGGCACGGCTCCATGTCCACCATGGCCACGATGCGGTCCCGCTCGTCCCAGAACGCGACCGAGAGCGGGATCAGGGTGTCCTTCATCCAGAACAGCTCGTCGGTGGGCCGGCCGAACAGGAACGCCATGGCCTGGTCGGCGGGCATGGACTCGATCCCCATGAGCCCCCGTGCGCGTTCCTCCGGCGTGTCCGCGACCAGGACGAACAGCGTGACCGGGCCGCCGGAGGCGTTGATGGTGAGCTGGGAGGAGGGGCGAGGGGCCCTCGTGGTTGTTGCGCTGGCCTCGCCATCGCCGCCGCAGCCCGGCAGAGCCGCCAGGACGAGCGCGAACGCGAGGATCCTTCGCATCGGCGCCATGGTGTCACGCTCGGGGCGAGCGGGGCCGGGTTGCTATCATCGGTCGGCCGCCGGAGTAGCTCAGTCGGCAGAGCACCTCCATGGTAAGGAGGGGGTCAGGGGTTCGAGTCCCCTCTCCGGCTCGGAGGTCGGATGGCCGCGAAACCGCCTCTGAACAGGGGAGGGAGGCGCAACCGGTCGCGCTCCGCCGGGACGCCGGAGGGCGCATCCTGTCCTGAAGTTCTCAGGACCGTGCAGTCGAGCTTGAAAGGATGAGTTCGATGCTGTCATCTGCATGTGGGGATCCTTCGGGTACTTCGACGAGGCCGGGAACCTCGCGCAGGCGCGGGCGGCCGCGCGGGCGTTGAAGCCGGGAGGCCGCTATCTGATCGATACGCCTTCCCTCGAGTCGATCTACCCGGACTTCCGGGAGCGGCACACTGAACGAAGCTCGATGCGGATCTACAGCCTGCGCGAGTTGACCGAGCTGCTCCGGGAGGCGGGGTTCACCTCGTTCGAGGCGCGAGACGACGCGCTCGAGCCGTTCGAGCTCGGGTCCCACCGGCTCTGGTTGGTCGCGAGGAAGGCGTAGGCGTCTGTGGGCGAACCGCGAGACCTCCGTTCTCGTTGTTGCCTTCCGGCGGGTTCTGTCGCACCATGGCGGCACGGGAGAAAGGAGGTGGTCCAGCTTGCATGAACAGCAGGAGACCCCCGAGGTGACTGGCTGCTGAGCCGTCCCTCGCGGGCCGGGGCCACCGCCCCGCCCGTTCGCCGGGAGACCGGCAGAATCCAACCAGTTCACCGACCTCGCGAGTTCCGGGTGGTCTACCGGACGGAGCCTCGGCAGAGGCCGAAGTGCTCGTGAGGCGAAAAGCAACCGAACGGGCCGGGCCCCTCGTTGGGCCCGGCCCGTTCGTGCTCGTGGAGAGACAGGAGCGTGCCGTCTTCGATGTCGCCGACCCCGTTGAGGGAGAGCTTCGGCTCGACCACGGACGATGGGGCCGGTGGGCCTTCACCGGCGACGAGGTGTCAGGAGCCGTGGTGACGGTCGCGGATGTACGGTCGTTCGCGATGGGGCTGCCACGCACGACCGAGGCGCTCGTGCAGGACAAGGTGAAGTTCCGCATCGGCCGCATCGTCTACGTGGCCTTCTCGCGCGATGAGACCGTGATGGGCTTCGCCTTCCCGAAGGAGGAGCGCGAAGCGCTCGTGCGATCGGAGCCGGCGAAGTTCACGATGCCGGGCCGAGCCGACCTCCGGTACAAGTGGGTGCTCGTGCGGATGGCCGCGATCGACGAGACCGAGATGCGTGAGCTCGTCCTCGATGCGTGGCGGATGGTCGTGCCCAAGCGAGTGGCCGCTGCCTACGACGAACTCGGCTAGCCAGGGACCGGCTCCGACAACCCTCGTGGTCTGCCGTTCCGCAGGTGCCGAGTGGATGAGGCTCATCGGAAGGCCGGCACCGCGCGAGAAAAGCCCAGGTCAGGGTTCCCCTGGAAGCTTTCGGTACACTTTGCTGGCGCTTCGGCGGGGTAGCTCAGAGGCAGAGCAAGCGGCTCATAATCGCTGTGTCGCGGGTTCGAGTCCCGCCCCCGCTACGACCAAGGCGCGTAGTCAGGCAGAAGAAGAAGGAACAGGAAGAAGGAGACATGGCCAAGCAGAAGTTCGAGCGGACCAAGCCCCACGTGAACATCGGCACGATCGGGCACATCGACCACGGCAAGACCACGCTCACCGCGGCCATCACCAAGGTCCTGGCGGAGAAGGGGATGGCCGACTTCACCCCCTTC
>DASWAT010000204.1:0-7710 GCA_036390995.1 Actinomycetota bacterium
GATCCAGGTCTGGAGCAAGAACCACCTGATCAAGACCGTCGCACGGGCCAGGTCAGGCCCTGTTCGCAAGGTCAGAAGCGACGGTCTCCACGTCAAGCATCAACCGAACACAGAGCGTCAAGCGTCAACCGGAACTTGACACGGCGCGCTCACGTCCTGCCGCGCTCCCGCGCCTCGGTTCGCATCGCGGGGATCACGTCCGAGACGACCTCGAAGACCGCGTCCTCGTGCGGCGCCTCGCGCCATTCCTGGGGTCAGTGCAGTTGGGCTTCACGTGACCGCCGAGATTCAGTCGGCGACGGCCTTCTCCTCGATGCCTACGGCGTGGCGAAGGTCGCGGATGTCGGAATGGGATCGAGCGTCGGATGACCCGACCTGTTCCATCAGGTCGGCCACGCCGTCGGCGATCGCGTCGAGCTTGGCCTGGAGGGCTTGCTCACCACGCCGCTGCGAGTTCTGCAGGAGGGCGACGAGCAGGAACGTGATCACCGTGGTCGCCGTGTTGATCACGAGCTGCCACGTGTTCAGGTTGCCGAAGAACCAGTAGCTCAGGCCCCAGGCCACCACCAGCAGGAGGCACGCCGCGAAGAATGCGGCCTTGCTCGTGATCCGCGCCGAGCGTTCGGCGAACCGATCGAACCAACCCGAACCCATCCTCCACCTTCCTCCCGAAGATGGAGGAGCCGTACCCGGCCGGACGCTCCCTCAATCCTGTGGTTCGGCCGGGCGAGCCCCTCGACGGTGTCCCTTTCGAGCAAGGGGGCGGGAAGGCGGGGGCTACGGATCGGAGGGTTGCGGTTGCGGACCCCTCCCGGCGCGCTTCGGGGTCGACCGCTCCACGTGCTTCGACCTCCCCGTGAACCCGGCCGCCAGGAGGAGCGCGATGGCCGACGGCAGGTAGAAGATGCCGATCGAGAACACGGCGAGGACGCAGAACCCGACGGCGAGCCCGCCGATGAGCCAGAGCAGCCGGCGCCGCCCCACCAAGGCAGCCGCCAACCCGAGCCCTGTGAACGCGATGGGGATGAGGAGGAGCCACACGACCCACACGCCGTTCACGCCGATGAGCGTGGCACACGCCCGCCGCGCGCTGCTTCCTCCGCCCGGGACGGTCCCCGTCTCCCCCACGTAGAAGCACGGCCACACCGCCAACCAGACGGCAGCGGCTACGGCCAGCGACACCGCAGCGACCGCGATCTTGACGCCGGGGCCACGTGCGAGACGTCTCGTGTCCTCGGACACCACGTCAGGCCTCCCCTCGATCGCCCAGGCCCACGCGCCGAACTGTACGACCAGCGTCATACCGACGCGACCCTCGTTCCGAGGGATCGTCCGCGCGCAACGGGCCGACCGGCACGGTGAGCGCGGAGACTCCGCCACGGGCGACGAGCCCGGCATCGACGGTAGGCTGGAGCCGGTTACGCCATGGCCACGGAGAAGCGGGGTCGCGACGCCCTCGACGCCCTCAGCGACGAGGAGCGTGAGGTGCTCCTGAGGGTCGCGGAGATCCTCCGCCGCATCGATTTCGGGACGGTGCTGCTCGTGGTCCAGGACCGCAAGGTCGTGCAGATCGAGATGGCCGAGAAGTTCCGGCTACGGTGAAAACCCGCCTTGACACCTCGCGAGTGCCCTTTGTAGCGTTGCCACGAACGAAGGGCTGACCAGTCAACTGGAGGCCGCGACGCATCCGCGTCGCGGCCGTTCCGCGTTTCAGGGGAGGTTCCCATGAGGAAGGTGCCCGTCCTCCTGCTGGTGATCGCCCTGCTCGCGACGGGATGTGCGAGCTCGGCGTCGAAGGCGAAAGGCCGGTCCGACGTGCTGAGGCTGGGCATGTTCCCGAACCTCACGCATGCGCCCGCGTACGTGGCGCTCGGGGAGGGGATCTTCGACCGGGTGCTGGCCTCGACGAAGGTAGAGGTCACGTACTTCAATTCGGGCAGCGACGCCCAGGCCGCCGTGACCACGGGGGCGATCGATGCGACGTACATCGGTCCGGGTCCGTCGATCTCCGCGTACCTCACGTCCGAGGGAAGCGTCGCGATCGTCTCCGGCGTCACGTCCGGAGGCGCTTCGTTCGTCGTCCGGAAGGGGTCGGGCATCTCCACACCCGAAGACCTGCACGGGAAGAAGATCGCGGTGCCCGGCATCGGGAACACACAGGACGTCGCGCTGCGGACGTGGCTGAACGAGCACGGGTTGCAGGCCAAGGATGCCGGCGGTGACGTGGCCGTCGCGGCGATCGACAACCCGGAGTTGCTGCAGAACTTCCGATCGGGCCAGGTGGACGGGGCGTGGGAGCCGGAGCCGTGGCCGAGCTACCTGATCGAGCAGGGCGTGGCCGAGCCGTTCCTGGACGAGGCCACCCTGTGGCCCGACGGCAGGTTCGTGGTCGCCAACCTACTCGTGAACACCGTCTACATGCAGGCGCACCCGGAGGTCGTGAAGGAGCTGGTGCGGGCCAACGTCGAGGCGATCCGGGCGATCCACGAGGATCCCGAGGAGGCGAAGAAGGTCGCGCAGGCGGGGCTGATCCAGGCGGGAGCCCCCTCGCTCGACCAGGCGGTCGTGGACGCCGCCTGGAGCAAGCTGGAGTTCACGTGGGATCCAGTACCGGGGAGCCTGGAGAAGGACGCGAAGGATGCGTACGCCCTGGGGATGCTGGCCGAGGACCCCGGCATCATCCTCGCGATCTACCGGCTGGACGATCTGAACGCGATCTTGGACAGCCTGGGAGAGCCGGCGGTGGAGCTGCCGGCATGAGGGCGGAGCCCGCCCTCTCGCTCGTGCCGGATCTCGGGGAGGCCCCCGCCAAGCTCTCGGCTGGGGGGGTGTCGAAATCGTTCCGTAATGCCCGCGGTGGGACGGTGTCGGCGCTCGTCGAGATCGACCTCGAGGTCCGGCAGGGCGAGTTCGTCTGTCTGATCGGACCGTCGGGCTGCGGCAAGTCCACCCTGCTGAACCTGTTCGCCGGCCTGGAGGCGCCGGACGCGGGCGATCTGCGGATCGACGGCGAACCGATCACTCGGCCGGGTCCGGACCGCGCCGTCCTGTTCCAGGATCCCGCGCTGTTCCCGTGGATGAGCGTGCTGTCCAACGTCGAGTTCGCGCTGGAGATGATCGGCGTGGCGAAGGCCGAACGGGAGGAACGCGCGATGCAGTGGCTGCGCCGCGTGCATCTGGGTCATTCCGCGAACGCCCAGCCGCACGAGCTGTCCGGCGGGATGCGGCAGCGAGCCGCCTTGGCACGGGCGCTCGCCTGCCAGCCGGAGGTGTTGCTGGCCGACGAGCCGTTCGCGGCGCTCGATGCGCAGACCCGCGAGATCCTGCAGCGGGAGCTGCAGGAGGTCTGGTCCGAGACGAGGAACACGTTCGTGTTCGTCACGCACAACGTCCGGGAGGCCGTCTTCCTGGCCGACCGGGTGGTGCTGATGTCCGCACCTCCCGGGACGTTCGTGACGGAGCACCGGATCGATGCACCCCGGCCTCGTGACTTCGAGGACGTGCTGCTGTCGAAGGTGGTCGTGGACATCCACGCGCACCTGACCAGGGAGGTGGACAAGGTTGTCGCGCGTGAGGTCCGTCCTTAGCCAGCTCTGGCCGCGGGTCGCGGCCATCGCCGGCCTCGTCCTCGTGTGGTGGATCGTGTACGCGACGGGCTTCTTCAACCGGGCCGTGCTCCCGTCGCCGGGACAGGTCCTCGGCGCGTTCGGGGACACGTTCTTCGAGCCGCACCCTCCTCGCGAGTCGATCCTCGCGGCCACCCAGGCGAGCCTGATCCGCCTGGTGGTGGGGCTGGCGATCGGGATCACCGTCGGGACGGTGGTCGGCCTGGCGATGGCAACGTCGGCCAAGGTGCAGCGCAGCGTGGGAAGCCTGATGTCGGGGCTGCAGGCACTGCCGTCCATATCGTGGTTGCCGCTCGCGATCCTGTGGTTCGGCCTCACGGAGCGAGCCATCCTGTTCGTGGTCATCATCGCGTCGATCCCCGCCGTCGCGATCGCCGCGGCGTCCAGCATCCGCCTGGTTCCGCCGCTGCTCGTCCGGGCCGGTCGCACGATGGGAGCGCGAAGATGGACGCTCTACCGGCGCGTGGTGTTGCCGGCCGCCGTCCCCGGCTACATCGCCGGATTGCAGTCCGCGTGGGCGCTGGGCTGGCGGGCATTGATGGCCGGCGAGCTCATCTCCACGGGCAACAAGGGCCTCGGGCACCTGCTCGATGCGAACCGGCAGCTGTTCCTGACCTCGAACATCTTCGCGGTGATGCTGATGATCGTAGTGGTCGGCATGGGCGTGGAAGCCACGTTCGGTGTGATCGATCGCCGGGTGCGGGCCCGCCGGGGGCTGCTGCTCGCGACCTGAGCCGAGGTCGCGGCCGACGACTCGCGCGGGGTAGGCTGCGCTCGTCCGAGCGCCGGAGGATCCGCGATGGCGAAGAACCGGTCGATCCTGTGGGCGCTGCTGCTGATCGGCATCGGCGTCGTCCTGCTGCTGCGCAACGCCGGCACGATCCCGAAGGACGTGCGGATCTGGCCGATCGTGCTCGTGGCGATCGGTCTCTGGCTGTTCCTCGAGCGGTTGCTGTTCGGGGGCTGGTGGCGGGGGAGCTTCGCCGGGTCGCTCGTGCTCGTCGCGATCGGCGGGGTGTTCTTCCTCCAGGACGTCGGAGCGATCTCCGAGGACCTCTCCGTGTGGCCGGTGATCCTCATCGCGGTCGGCCTGGCCATCGTGCTGTCGGCGATCCCGTCGCGGCGGCGGGGGACCGAGCCTGTGCGCGAGACCGTGCCGCTCGACGGTGCGACCTCGGCGCTCGTGGTGCTGAAGCACGGCGCCGGGCGGCTCACCGTCGCCTCACAGGTGAACCCTGCCCTTCTCGTCGACGGCACCTTCGGCGCCCGCGTGCGCAAGCGCGTCCGGCGCAGCGGCGACCGGCTGGAGGTCACCCTCGACCACGAGGGCGGGGCGTGGATGGAGCACGCGATGCCGTGGAACTGGAGCGGGGGCGGACCGCTCGATTGGAGCGTCGGGCTTTCCAGGATCGTCCCGCTGGAGCTCGAGATGCGGGCCGGGGCGAACCAGGCGAGCCTGGATCTGTCCGATCTGGAGGTTCGGGAGCTTCGGGTGCACACCGGCGCGAGCGAGACCCGGATCAGGATCCCCGCCAAGGGCTGGTGCCGGGCGCGAGTGGAGGCCGGGGCCGCCTCGGTGAAGATCGAGATCCCGCCGCGGACGGCGGCTCGCGTCGTGGTCAGAGGAGGCCTGTCCGGCGTGGAGGTGAACGAGTCGCGGTTCCCCCGCTCGGACGGCGAGTACCGGTCGCCGGACTTCGACGGCGCTGCCGATCGGGTGGACCTCGAGATCCAGGCCGGCGCCGCGGGGATCGAGGTGGACTAGCAGCGGGACCGGCTCATGTAACGGACACCGGTCCTTGATGGGTCCGAGGTCCCGGGGTTGGATGGGCCAACCCCGGCTGGTCCGGGGGGAGGCGTCGAATCCGGCTCTGAGGGAAGCGCTCGCGCGCTGAGCCTCGCCCCGCTGATGGCCTTCTCCGGCCCGGCCACGGTGGCCCCGGTTGAGGGAAGTGAGCCGGCCCGCAGCGGCCGGGCCCGGTTGCAGCACATGAGTGGGAGCCGCGGTTCGGGCTCATCCATCTTGGGGCCGTGGCCAAGCGCGCCTGCCCTCGGCAAGGACCGGGACGGATGCGCGCGGTCCCGGGAAGGAGCATCAGATGGACGAGCGACGGATAGTGGGGCTCGACCTCGGGATCGCGAGCGCCCACACCGCGGTGGTGCTCCGGGCCGACGGCACCGAGGCGTGCCGCCGGCGGTGCTCACCCACCGTGGAGAGCTTCACCGAGCTCGAGGCCGCGGCGCTTGAGGGCGCGCCCGAGGGCACGCGCCTGGAGATCGTGGTGGAGCCAACGGGACCGGCGTGGCTGCCGGTGGCGGTTCACTTCGGCCGCCGTGGCCACAGCGTCTACCGGGTCCCCTCGGCCAAGGCCGCAGACCTTCGACGGTTCCTCTCCCGCCACGCCAAGTCCAACTCGATCGACGCGGCGACCCTTGCCCGCCTGGCGCTCGTCGATCCGGGCGGGCTCCGGCCGGTGGAGCTGCCAGGGGCGGACCGGGCCTCGCTCGATCGGCGGGTCCGGGCGGCCGATCGGCTCACGCGCCAGGGCGCCAAGCACAAGGGGCGGATCAAGGACCTGGTGCGCACGCTCATGCCGATGTCTCCCCTCACCGGAGAGCTCGGACGAGCAGACCTTGTGGTGCTGGAGCGCTACGCCGACCCGAAGGCCCTGCTGAGAGCGGGGAAGGCCAGGCTTACGGCCCTGATCGCCCAGGCCTCGACCAACCACCTAGGCGCCGAGCGGGCCGAGCAGTGGCTCGCCGCGGCGAGGGCCTCGGTGAGGCTCTACGGCGGAGATCAGGCGGTGGGCTTTGCCGATCTCGCCGCCGAGGTGGCGACGGAGATCCGGCTGCTTCGCGCGGTCGAGGCCGAGCTCGCCCTCCACGCCCGGGCGAGGGAACAGGCCTACCAGAGGGTCGATCCCGAGCAGCTGGCCCGCTCGCTCCCCGGCATCGCCGAGGTGGGCGGCCCGGTGCTGCAGGCCGCCGTCGGCAGGGCGCACCGGTTCGGGGGTGGCTCGCAGTTCAAGAGCTTCACCGGGCTCACCCCCAAGGCCTCGGAGACCGGGGAAACCGATCGCAAGGGCCAGCCGATGTCCAAGGCCGGCTCCTCGCTGCTTCGCACACAGCTGCTGCGCTCCGCCGATACCGCCCGGACGATCGACCCCCAGCTCGCTCAGATCTACTACACGCAGATGGTGGAGCGGGGGGCGAACCACCTGAAGGCACTCTGCGTGGTCGCTTCGCATCTTGCAGAGCGGGCCTGGGCGGTGCTCGCCCGGGGGACGCCGTATGAGCTGCGCGACACCGACGGCCGACCGGTGAGCCGGCCGGAGGCCAAGGCGATCATCGCCGAGTGCTGGACGGTTCCCGAGGAGGTCCGCCGCCGGCGCCGCTCGAAGAAAGCGGGGAAGGCCCCTCACCAAGTCCTCATGGGACATGTCCAGGTCAGCGCTCGAGGCGCGACAACGAGGCGACCTTCCCCTCTGCCCATCCTGGGCAACGGGGATGCCACGGTCAAGAAGGAGATGGCCTCCTCGACTTGACACCCGATCCCCGTTAGGGAATCAGCGGGGGACGCCGGCCCGTCGAAGGGCCTCTGCGCGTGTCTGCTCGGTCAGGCGAAGCAGCGCGTCCGAGAACCGGGGTTGGGGGGGTCGCGGATCCCGGATCCGGGCCGCGGCCTCGGGCAGCCGGACGATGTCCGACTCGAACAGGCGCCGGGCCGTCTCGACGCTCCGCGGCGGGCCCGCTTGGTGCCCGTCCAGCATGACCGGCACGAGGAGCGGCTCCGTTCCCGCCGGTACCGGCTCCTCCCGGAGGGCCACCACGTCGCCTCCGGCACCTCGGAAGACCTGCTTGCGGCCGGGCTCGGTGGCCTTGGCCTCGGACAGCTTCAGGACGGGCCGGCCGTCGAACTCGACCAGCTTGTAGACGGAGTCCAGGTACGGGGCGTCGGCGGAAACGCCGACCCTCGTGCCCACGCCGAACGCGTCGATGGGCGCTCCCGCCTGCACCAGGCGATCCACGTCGAGCTCGTCCAGTCCGCCGCTCGCGAAGATCCGGACTCCCGCGAGTCCGGCGT
>DASWAT010000205.1:0-27554 GCA_036390995.1 Actinomycetota bacterium
GGATGCTCAACGGGTCGGGCCCGGATCACCCGGCTGGACGGCGGGCGGGGGTGGCGTACAGTGTCAACGGGAGGGACGCCATGCGGTTCGGCATCTTGGGGCCGCTCCGCGTGAGTTCCAAGGCGGGCGTGCTCGACCTCGGAGCTCCTGCGCAGCGCGGGCTCCTAGCGGTGCTGCTGACCTCGCCTGACGTCCCGGTCTCGGACGATCGGCTGATCCTCGAGCTGTGGGGTGACGACCCCCCACCCAGCGCGCATCACCAGCTTCAGGTCTACGTGTCCCGGCTGCGTGGGCTGCTCGGGGAGCTGCCGGACGGTCCCCGCATCGTCCGCGACGGCGCCGGGTACACGCTCCGCGTCGGGTCGAAGGAGCTCGACGCCGAGCGTTTCGTGGCGGCGATCGCGCGGGGCCGGGAGCTTGAGGACCGCGACCCCGAGGCCGCCGAGCACGTCCTGGCGGGCGCGATTCGGCTGTGGCGGGGCGCGCCCTTCGCCGACCTCCCCGAGCCCCCACCGGCGGTGCGCGATCTGGCTGAGTACCTGGAGCGGCAGCACCAGGAGGCGCGCGAGACCTGGATCAACGTCCGCCTGCAACTCGGCAGGCACCGCGAGCTCATCCCCGAGCTCGCCGGCCTGGTGGCGCGCCACCCCTACGACGAGGCCCTGCACGCGCAGCTCATGCTCGCGCAGTACCGGTGCGGCCGGCAGGCGGAGGCGCTGGAGACGGCCCGAGCGCTCCAGACCAGGCTGCGGGAGGACCTGGGGGTCGAGCCCTCCTCGAACGTCCGCGATCTGTATCGCGACATCCTGCTCCAGGCTCCCCACCTCGCCCTCGAACCTCCAGAGCCGCCTGGCAACCTCCCGGGCCGGCTCACCTCGTTCGTGGGACGAACCCTCGAGGTCCGAGAGGTGGCCGAGCTGCTGCTCGCGAATCGTCTTATGACTCTGACCGGCCCAGGCGGGATCGGAAGACCCGGCTCGCGATCGAGGTTGCCCAGCAGCTGCGGTCGCGGTTCCCCGGCGGGGTGTGGTGGATCGATCTGGCCCGGGTGACCGATCCCGATATCGTCCCTGACGAGGTGGCAGGCGTCCTCGGCGTGATCGCCACGCCCGGGACGGGAGTCCACGAGACGGTCGCTCGGGCGTTCAGCCGCCGGAAGGCGCTGCTGCTGTTCGACAACTGCGAGCATATGGCGACGGCGGTCGGAGCGTTTGTGGCGGGCTTCCTGGAGGCCACCACGGGGCCTCGGATACTCGCAACGAGCCGCGCGCCCATCCGCATCGAAGGCGAGCGGCTCTGGACGGTGCCCGCGCTGAGTCTGCCTGCTGAAGGGAGCTCCGCCGCCGAGGTTGCCGACTCCGACGCCGTGCGCCTGTTCCTCGAGCGAGGGCGCGCGGTCAACTCCTCGTTCGCGCTCGACGCCGGCAATGCGCCGGCGGTGGCGGAGGTGTGCCGCAGGCTCGACGGCCTCTCCCTCGCCATCGAGATGGCCGCGGCCAGTCTCCCCGTCTTGACGCCGCAGGAGATCGTCCGCCACATGGATGAGCGAATCGCGTTCCTGAAGCTTCCGGCGGCAGGCAGGCTCACGCGTCACTTGACGCTGGAAGCGGCTATCGACGCGAGCTATGCGCTCCTGTCCGAGAGCGAGCGGACGTTCTTTGAGCGGCTCTCGGTCTTCGTGGGGCCCTTCGACCTCGACGGGGCTGCCGTGGTGGGCTTCATCGAACGGGAGCCCTCGAGCCGTGCCCTGGCCGCCGTCACCGCGCTCGTCGATGCGTCGATGCTCACCCCCGAGCGGGATGGCGAGCAGACCCGATACCGCCTGCTCGAGACCTTGCGCGAGTTCGGAGCGGCCCGCCTACGGGAGTGCAACGGGGAGGACGAGGCGCGGCGGGCCCACGCCGACTGTCACCTGGATCTCGCCGCTCGAGCGGGAGCCGTCCTCGGCACCCCGGAGTTCACCCAGTGGATGGACCGTCTCGCGCAGAGCTACGCCGAGCTTCGGGCGGCGCTCGACTGGTCGCTCCAGCACCAGCCTCGGGCGGTGACCATGCGAGCCGCGCCAGCCCTTCGAGAGTTCTGGTACCGGCGAGGGGACCTAGGCGAGGCCCGGCGATGGGCGGCGCGGATGCTCGAAGGCGATGTCGAGTCCGTGCCGTCCGGTCTGCTGGCCGAGGTCCACATCGCGGCCTCCTACTCCGCGGCCATCAGTGCTCCTGACTTCCCGGCGGCCGTCTGGCATGGCGACGAGGCCGTGCGACTGGCCCGCGTGGCCGGCTCCGGTCACGGCCTGGTCATCGCACTGTGGTCGCGGGCCCTGGTCGACTTCGCCCTCGGCAACCTGGACTCGATGCGGCGGTACGCGATCGAGGCTCTTGCCACGTGCGACCGGGGCGGCGACCGGTGGGGACGTGCGGGGCCGCTCACGGCCCTGGGTTTCGCCTCTCTCTATGGCGGGTCGCCGGACGAAGCCCGCCCCCGGTTCGAGGAGGCGCTCCCCCTCTACCGCGAGCTCGGCGACGTCGGCAACCTCGTCCTCACGGCGCTTGCACCCCTGACCATGACCGCCCTCCTTCAGAAGGACCTGCAGGCCGCGGAGCGGTACGCGACCGAAGCCCTCGAGCTCGCGAGCGACACCGGATGGGAGGCCTCGGCCCTCGTCTGGTACGGCGAAATGCTGACCGAGCTGGGCGATGCCGACGCGGCCGAGGCCGCCACGGTGCGGGCGCTTCGGGTCGCCCTCGACGCCGGACTCGAGAACTGGTTCCGGTGGGGGTTGAGGAACCTCGCGCGGGCCGCCGCCGAACGGGGTCGGTGCGAAGACGCGGCCGTCCTCCTCGCCGCCTCCCGCCGCAACATGCCCGCCTACGGCCTCGACCCCAACGTCTACGGCCCGATCGAGGAGCGATGCCGAGAGGCGCTCGGCGACAGCCGGTTCGACCACCTCGCCGCGCAAGGCGAGGCGATGACCCACGATCAACTCATGGACCTCGTCGGCGCTGATGAACGTCGAAGCGCGCCCACTGCCGGCTGAACTTCACGTGATGGACAAGGGAGGAGATCCCGCCGAGGTACGAAGATCCCGGCGCTCGTGCGAGCACCGGAGTGGAGTGGACTCCCGGGCGTGGAGAGTCCCCGTCGAGTCCCCCATTGAGGACCGGACGGCCGGAAGATCGGGGGAGGAATTGGGGACTCCGCTCCTGGACGATCCACAGAACCGGATCCGTATGGGAACTCTGCGGGAATTCGGTGGGGACAGCCTTACCCGGTGCTTCCAGCTCCGCGGGAACTCAGCGGGAACAGCGGCATGGCGCGCTTTCGTCGCCGGACTGCCGGAGCCCCGCATCGGGGGAGGAACCGGGGAGCCCCACACGGCAGGATTTCCGGCGGATTTGGCGGGAAGCCGGGCCGAACCCGGGTCCGCAAGGTGAGAGGCGCCCCGTGATGACGTGGGGCAGGAGATCGAGCTGGCAGAGCCGAACTTCATCCCCCTCGCCCATGAGGAGGCGGCCGAGGCCGTCCGCCTCCTCGCCGCCCTGATCCGGGCTGTCCCCGCTCGGCCGTCCGCCTCCCCGGTTCCTCCTCCCCGAGAGAGCCCCTCCCCCGCCGATCTTGCCGATGGCTCACCGTCGGCTCCACAAGACAGCGGCAGAGTGGAGCGCCGTAACGCCGCAGGTGACGGGCAGCGAGCGGGCCTCCGGTGCGCGGCCGACGGTCCTCAGGACTGCTTCGATCTTCCTCGCAGTCCCTCGAACCTTCGGGGGGGCATGAGGATCGTGAGAGGGCAAGGAAGGTCCGTAGCGTCAGCAGACGAGTGGCGCTCGATCAGCTGTCTTCGACGGACCGAGAGATCGTGGCCGTGCTCTCGTAGCATCGCGTGGCGACGACGCAGCAGATCAGCACGGTGGTGGAATTGCCCGAGCGGACTGCCCGCTCGATCGCCTGTGGAGGCTCGGGATGTGCGGGGGACACCAACCGTACGCTGACCAGGTATCGGCCCCGTACCACTGGTGGCCATCCCGGCTCGCCGACGCGTTCCACCGGGGACGAGAGCTCCCGCGGGGAGGGGAGCGGGAGGAACCCCAGGAGCAGTTCCTTCGCCACGCCGCGGCCATTACCGGCCTCTACGTGGCGTTGGTGCGCCTCGTGCCCACGCTCGGGTGGGAGCTGCTCGCGTGCTCGCGCGAGGTGGAGACCCGGGAGGAGTTCACCCTCGGGGATCGAGTTTCGCGGGACTACCCACCCGGGCCTGCATGAGGCCTTGGTGGACTCCGCGACGTTCGAGGCGGCGAGGCGGATCCTCGGCGAACGGGGGGAGTCGCAGGCACTTCGGCGGGCTCATCCCACCGAGTACCTGCTGTCCGGGGTGATCCGGTGCGGCCGGTGCCGACGCGCTTACGTCGGAACGTCCGCGCACGGGCGTCGGGGCTTGTATCACTACTACGTCTGCTCCACTCGCTACCGGTACGGGACCGAGCACTGCCCAGGCGATCGTCTGCCCAAGGACGCGCTTGAGGAAGCGGTCATCGAACAGATGCAGGACGTGTACCGAGACAGCTCGCTGATCGAGCACGCCTTGGCGGATGCGGCCGCTGACGGCGAGCCGGCCGAGGACGCCGCCCGGCGACTGGGCGGCATCCGGCAGGAACTCGCCGGCGCGAAGCGATCGCTCGATCGCTACTTCGCAGCGTTCGAGGAGGGATCGCTCTCCCCCGCCGACTGCCAGGAGCGGATCGCCAAGCTGAAAGCCCGAATCGACGCGCTGATCGCCGAGGAGGCCTCCCTCACGCAGCGGGAAACAGAAGGCACCCCGGAGACTCCGAGCGCCGTCGACGTGGCCGAATGGGCGAGGGAACTCGGGACACTCCTCCGTGCAGGAACGGCGCAACAGCGGAAGGCGCTCTTCCGTCTGCTCGTCAAGGAGCTTCGCGTGATGAGTCGGGACGAAATCTTGCCCACGTACAAGATCCCGGCGCTGGTTCGCGCACCGGAAGGTCAAGTGGAGGTGAGCGGATTTGAACCGCCGACCCCTGCCGTGCGAAGGCAGTGCTCTACCGGACTGAGCTACACCCCCGGGACGGGCCAGCGTAGCAGAGGACGGTCGGCGCTCCCCCACGTCGCTCGGGGGTTCCCCCTCCATGATGGATGGACGCATGGACGGTTCCGGACACGCCGCGGGCGTCGGAGGCATCCTCCTGACCGCGTTCCTCCTGGGTGCGCTGCACGGCGTCACGCCCGACGAGCACACCTGGCCGATCACGCTGAGCTACGCCGTCGGCGGCGCGTCGGGCCGGAGAGGGTGCGGGCCGCCGTGTCCTTCTCGCTGGCCTTCGCCCTCCAGCGAGCCCTCGCCTCCGAGCTCGCCTACCTGGCGCTCGCGCGGGTGCTGGAGAACCGCACGTTCAACGCGGCCACCGACGCCGTGGTCGGGGCGATCATGGCCGGGTCCGGCCTGTACGTGCTGCGCATCGGACGCGATCTGCACCTGACCGAAGGCCTCGAGCGGTTGCTCCACCGGCTCGCGCGGCTCGGCCGGGAAGAGGAGCTGGGGCCGGAGTCGCCCGTCCCGATCGGGATGACGCTCGTCCACGGGTTCATCGCCGGGTGGGGAACGGGAGCCTTCGCGCTCATCGTCTACACGAAGCTCGCTCCGGCCATGCCCTTCGCCGCGGTGGCGTTCCTGCCGGGACTCGTGTTCGGCGTGGGAACCATGATCGTGCAGGGAGCCTTCGGCGCGATGTTCGGCGCGTGGATGCGCACGCGCGGACTGGGCGAGGCTGCGATCACCCAGGTCGCGCGCTCGGTTGCCGGACGCACGCTCCTGGTCGGAGGTCTTGCCTTCGGCGTGTGGGGTCTGGCCGAGCTGCTCTTCCCCGGCGCGACGACCGGACCGAGCGACGGGTTCGCCACCGGGATCCACGTGCCGGGGTTCGACCGCGTCGACGCCGGGACGGTCCTGGTGGCGGTGGTCTTCGTCGTGGCCGCGGTCAGTTTCGTGCGCGCCGCGCGCAGGGGCGTCGGCAGGCAAGACTGAGAGCGCCGTCGCCCGGGATGCCCCGGGGTCAGGATCCCAGGACGTCTCTCGCGTGGCGGTCGATCGCGTCCCGGAGCTGGCGCTGGACGATGGCGATGGACAGGTCGCCGCGGGTCCTCTCGATGAGGCTCCGGGCCACGTCGGTGGACCGGCGGAGGTTCCCGGTGATCGCGTCCGGGTAGTCCATCGACACCAACACGTAGTAGATGTCGTCCATCGCCGACAGGACGGCCTCGCCGCGGTCGACCTCGCCGTGCCGGAGCAGATCGAGGATGTGGCGGCGGGCCTCGCCGATCGCCTCGGCCATCCCGTTCAGGTACGGGGCGTCCTCCACGCCGACCTGCTCGGGCGTGGGCAACGCGGCGCCGGTGATGACCGCCTCGGTGAGCCGGGCCTCCGCGTACTCCTTCTGAGCGTCTTGCAGGTACCCGGCGAACCGGATCTCGGGGTGGTCGCGAACGGCGTCGAGTCCTTCCTCGATCGCCTCCCGCGCCTCGTCCATCAGCCGGTGCGCGATGTCCCACTCCTGGCGGTGGATCGCCCGGATCCCGTTCGCGCACGAGCGGATGGCTCGGCGCGCTGCCGGGAGCGCGCGCTCGCGCGCCTGCATGCGCTCGTCGAAACGACGGCGGAACCCGTCGGAGATGCCGCCGAGATCCATCGTCGAAGTCTAGACGCGGGCGACGCCAACGCGCCCGGCCGGCCGAACCACCACGTTCCCGACGTCGTCGGGGTCGAGCGCGCCGAGCCCGTTGAACGACGGACGGGCCACGGGCCCGTCGCCGACGTACCGGTGGCGCGCCTGCTTCGGCGCGTGCCGGGGCGCCTGAGCCTGCCGAACGCGCTCCTGGGCGACCGGGAGCACGCTTCGGTGCTTGAGGGAAAGGAGCAGCCATACGTACGCGCCGAGCACCATCAGCAACGCGGCGGTCGCGTACCACATCGCGTGCAGGGGCGGC
Organism: Actinomycetota bacterium; assembly: GCA_036390995.1. GTDB lineage: Bacteria > Actinomycetota > UBA4738 > UBA4738 > HRBIN12 > DASQQQ01. The sequence continues at coordinate 6,994 of DASWAT010000205.1, forward strand.
ACGAGTCCGATCAGGAACGTGAGGCCGATGCTCTCCATGAGGAAGACGAACACCCGGCGCCGGCGCTCGCGAGCACGAGCCTTCGCCCGCTGCCGCGGCCCGAGGAATGCGATGCCCTTGCGCGGTGTGATGATCCACCGACCCGCGCCGGTTCCTTCGGTTCCCGCGAGCAGCTCCATGTTTCGCTCGAAATCCTCCACGCTTCGGTTCTCCGAGGCCTTCTTACGCGTTCCTGGGAGGAAGAAGGCGGCCCATATCATGCCCAAGGCCGCGAGCATCAGCCAACTCATCCCCAGCCCCCTGTCCGCGGGTATCCCCGGTCCGCCACAACATGTGGGCTGGAACCGCACGCTAACACCTACATCTAGCGTGCTCAAACACATCCATGTGATTCACGACAACTTGTCCACGAACGTCCGGAGCGCCGCCGAGTCGGCTCCTGCACGACAAGGCGGGCGTGGTCAGCCGGTGACGTAGTGGCCGCTCTTGCCGCCGGACTTCTCCAGCAGCCGCAGACCGTCGATGCGGGCGGCGCGGTCGAACTCCTTCGCCGTGTCGTACAGCGACAGCGCGGCGACCGCCGCTGCGGTCAGGGCCTCCATCTCGGCCCCGGTGCGATCCTTGGCCCGGACGGTGGTCCGTACGCGGATCCGGCCGTTCTCGGCGTCGGGCTCCACCTCGACCTCGGCGCCGGTGATGGCGATGGGATGGCAGAAGGGAAGGAGATCGGGCGTGCGCTTCACGCCCATCACGCCGGCGATCCGAGCCGCCTCGATCGGGTTGCCCTTGCGGGTCCCGGCCACCAGATGGCTCACGGCGTCCGACGTGGTGGAAACGACGCACTCGGCCACCGCCATCCGGTCGGTGACCTCCTTGCCGCCCACCTCGACGATGCGCGCCGGAGCGTCGCCCACCTCAGCCCTCCATGGCCCGGAACAACCACACCGTGACCTCGGTGCCCGCGGGCGCCGTCTCCACGCCCTGCGGGATCACGGCAAGGCCGTTCGCCCGTGAAACCGTGGCGATCAGGTTCGAGCCGCGGCCGCCCGTGGGACGGGCCACGTACCGGCCGCCGTCCCGGCGCACGAGCACCCTCGCGAACTGCGTCTTGCCCGTAGGTCCGCTGACGTCTTGGTCGAGCTCCGCCTGGATCTGCGGCCGGAACAACCGCCGCCGGCCCATCATCTTCATCAGCGCCGGCCGGATGAAGACCTCGAACGAGACGAACACGCTCACGGGGTTCCCGGGAAGTCCGAAGTACGGTTTGCCCTCGATGTGCCCGAATCCCTGCGGCATGCCCGGCTGCATGGCCACCTTGAAGAACTCCACGTCCCCTCGGCGGAAGAAGGCCGCCTTCACCACGTCGCGCTCCCCCACCGATACGCCGCCGGAGGAGACGAACGCGTCGGCCTGCACGAGATGGTTCAGGACCGTCTCCTTCAGGGCGTCGGGATCGTCCCGGACGATGCCGGCCATCACCGGCACCGCGCCGGCCTCGCGGAGCGCCCCGAAGAGCAGGTACGCGTTCGAGTCCCGGACCTGTCCGAACTCGGGGCCCTGGCTCGGCGGGATCAGCTCATCGCCGGTGGAGAGCACCACCACGCGCGGGCGCGGGTGCACGAGCGGATGCGAGATCCCGGCCGTGGCCAGCAGGCCGAGCTCTGGCGCCCCCACCCGACGGCCCGTCTTCACGAGCGGCTGCCCCGCGCGGACGTCCTCGCCCGCGGGCCGGATGTGCTTGCCCTCCGGGGACGGCGCGAGGATCCGCACGTCTTCCCCAACCACTTCACAGTTCTCGATCGGCACGATCGCGTCCGCGCCGGCTGGGATCGGGGCGCCGGTGGCGATGCGAACGGCCTCGCCGCCCCCCACGGTTGCCTCGGGACGGCGTCCGATCAACGCCCGACCGACGATGCGAAGCTCCACGGGCGACGTCGGGTCGGCGTCCGCCACCTCGGTCGAACGCACGGCGAAGCCGTCCATCGCCGAGGACGCGAAGGCAGGGATGTCCACCGAGGCCGAGACGTCGGTGGCCAACACGCACCCGTGGGCCTCCTGGAGCGGCAGCTCCAGCGGCGCGAGGGCGGAGATCTGCGAGAGGATCCGCTCCCTCGCATCGTCGACCGAGAGCAGGCCCTCGCCGCTGTCGTGATCGTGCACGTGCGACGCCTCGCGAGCCATCCCGAGCAGTCTACCCAGCACCCCGTGGAGCGCGACGCCGCGAGCGCCCGGTCAGAGGATCTTCTTGCGCTGCACGAATCCGGCGAGGAACTCGCGGAGGCCCTGGCCGAGATCGTCCCGCTCGGACGCGAGCTCGATCGTCGCGCGCAGGTAGTCGAGCTTGTTGCCCACGTCGAAGCGCCCGTCCTCGAACGTGTACGCGTAGACGGCCTGCCCCTGCGCCAGCAGGTTGATCGCGTCGGTGAGCTGGATCTCCCCACCGCGGCCGGGTTGCGTCTCGCGGAGCGCGTCGAAGATCTCGGGCGTGAGGACGTAGCGGCCGATCGCGGCCAGGTTCGACGGCGCCTCCTTCGGGTCCGGCTTCTCCACGATCGAGACGACGCGCGCGAGGTTGTCCTCGACGAACTCGGGCTGGATCGCGCCGTACAGGCTGATCTCGTCGCGGGCCACTTCCTGCACCGCGATCACGCTCCGCCCGTAGCGCTCGTGGACGCGGAGCATCTCCTGCAGCAGCGGGTTGGTCTCGGTCATGATGTCGTCGCCGAGCAGCACGGCGAACGGCTCGCGGCCCACGTAGCTCTCCGCGGTGGCCACGGCGTGGCCAAGGCCGAGGGCCTCCTTCTGCCGGATGTAGTGGATCGTGGCCATGTCGGAGATCTCACGGACCTCCTTCAGCTCGTCGAACTTGCCCCTCGTCTCGAGGAAGTGCTCGAGCTCGACCGAGCGGTCGAAGTGATCTTCGATCGAACGCTTCCCGCGGCCCGTGATGATGAGGATCTGGGTGATCCCCGCCCGCACCGCTTCCTCGACCACGTACTGGATCGCCGGCTTGTCGACGATCGGGAGCATCTCCTTCGGCTGCGCCTTCGTGGCCGGCAGGAACCGGGTGCCCATGCCCGCCGCCGGGATCACGGCCTTCTTGACGTTCATGCGAGCACTCCCTCCGGAAGGGACCGCGAGTGTACAGCGACCGCGAACCGCCGCTCCAGTCCTCTACTCGGGCGACACCGTCCGGCGGGACGCGTCGGTCCATACACCCCGGTCGGCTAGAATCCAAGCGCCATGCCCACGTACGAGTACGCCTGCACGGAGTGCGACCAGCACGTCGAGGTCTTCCAGCGCCTGTCCGAAGAGCCCCTCACGACGTGCGGCGTGTGTGGGGGTCCGCTCCGCAAGGTGTTCCACCCTGCCGGCATCGTGTTCAAGGGGTCCGGCTTCTACGCCACGGACAACCGCTCGAAGCCGAAGACCGGTTCGGGTGGCTCGGGCGGTTCGGGTGGCTCGAGCTCGGAGGGATCGTCCTCGGCCGGCGCCTCCGGGCCGAAGGGCGATCCCGAGGGCAGCTCCAAGACCGCGGCTGGCACCGGAGGGAAGGCCTCCTGAGCACTGCCGAGATCGGCGTCTTCGGCGGGTCCGGGTTCTACGCGTTCCTCGAGGGGACCCAGACCGTCGACGTGGACACCCCGTACGGCAAGCCGTCTGCCCCACCGATGGTGGGCGAGGTCGGGGGCCGGCTCGTGGCGTTCATCCCCCGCCACGGGCCGAAGCACGAGTTCCCACCCCATCGGGTCCCCTACCGGGCGAACCTGTGGGCCATGAAGGAGCTCGGCGTGCAGCGGATCCTCGGCCCCAACGCCTGCGGCTCACTGCAGCCGCACGTGAAGCCGGGCGACTTCGTGATCTGCGACCAGCTCGTCGACCGCACGCGGACCCGTCCCCACACGTTCTACGACGGCCCGGAGACGACGCACATCTCGTTCGCCGACCCGTACTGCCCCACGATGCGAGAGGTGCTGATCGAGGTCGGGCGGAAGCTCGAGATCCCCCTGCACGACCGGGGCACGGTGGTGGTGATCGAGGGACCCCGATTCTCCACCCGCGCGGAGTCGGCGTGGTTCGCGTCCGAGGGGTGGGAGGTCATCAACATGAGCCAGTTCCCCGAGGCGGTCCTGGCTCGCGAGCTCGAGCTCTGCTACGCGAACATCTCCCTGATCACCGACTACGACGTCGGGGTCGAGGGCATCCCACCGGTCACGCACGAGGAGGTGATCCGGGTCTTCGAGCAGAACAACGCGAAGCTCCGGGACCTGCTCTTCGAGGTGATCCCGTCGCTGCCCTCGGAGCGCACGTGCACGTGCGCCACCGCCCTGCAGGGCGCGCGGTTCGAGGTCTGAACCGGCGGGGTAGCATCGCGAGCATGAGCGATCCCGTCCTCGTCACGATCGAGGCGCGCATCCGAACGACCGACGACGCCGAGCAGCTCGGCGACCGCATCCGCGAGTCCATCGCGATGATCGCGGGGCGGGAGGCGCTGGAGGAGTTCCGGGTGCGCGTGATGCCGCTGGTGGAGCGCAAGCCCCGCGGCGTGTGAACCACGTCACAGCGGCGCCGCGGCCGGGCCACTACCGTTCGCGCCGTGTTCCGACGATGGTCGATGGCCTCGAAGGCATTCGCGTTGCTGGCCGTGGCCAGCGGAGGCGCGGCGTTCCTCCTGGTGCGCGGCTACGCGGCGCGCGTGGAGGCGCTGCGCCCGGTGACCGGCGATCCGATCGACGTCGTGGTCGCGGCCCGCGCGCTGGAACGCGGCGCGGTGCTCGTTGCAGACGACCTGACCTCTCGCAGGGTCCCATCCGCCTACGCCCCTCCCGGCGTGCTTCGATCACCGGAGGATGCCGTAGGCCGGGTCCTTGCCGCGGGACTGGCGCTCGGAGAGCCGCTCACCCGGACCAGGCTGGCCGGAGCCGAGGCAGGGCCCGTCGCGGCGCTGGTCCCGTCGGGCCTTCGGGCCTTCCCCATCACGGCCGGAGTGCCCCCCGGTGCAGTCCGACCCGGCGATCTCGTCGACGTGCTCGCGACCTTCGGCGGGCCGCACCCGTACACGGAAACGGTGGCCGAGGGCGTGGAGGTGCTCCGTGTCATGGGCGCCGGAGTCACCCCGGCCACGAGCCTCACCACGGCCGGCCTCGGCCAGGGCGCCACGCTGATCGTGCTCGTCGATCCCGGCCAGGCCGAGCGCGTGGCCTACGCGGTGGCCTTCGGGAAGATCTCGGTGACCGTGGGACCGCCACAGAGCGCGTTCCCCGGGTAGCATGTGCGCCGCTCGTCGGACCGGATCCGGCGATCGCCCGGGAGGAGACGCGCCACGAGCATCCTGCAGGCCATCGTGCTCGGCATCACCCAAGGGGTGACCGAGTTCGCCCCGATCTCCAGCTCGGGGCATCTGATCCTCGTGCCCTGGGCGTTCGGCTGGTCCATCCTCAAGGATCCCGCGCTGAACAAGACGTTCGACGTGGCGCTGCACATCGGGACCCTGCTGGGGGCGCTCCTTTACTTCCGGCACGACGTCGTCCGGTACTTCCGGGCCTGGGTCGACTCGATCCGGGCGCGGAAGGTCAGGCGGGCCGACGAACGACTGGCGTGGGCGTTGGTGATCGGCACGATCCCCGGTGCCCTCGTGGGCGCGGCGGCGAGCGACCTGATCGAGGAGCGCCTGGGACAGCCCTGGCTCATCGCCACCATGCTCGTGGTCTTCGGCGTCGTGCTGGTCGCCGTGGACCGGGTCGCGTCGAGGAAGCGGGCCATCACGGACGTGGGGGTCCGCGACGGTGTCATCGTGGGCATCGCGCAGGCGCTCGCGCTCCAGCCGGGCGTTTCCCGGTCCGGCGTGACCATCACCGCCGCGAGGGCCGTGGGGCTGGACCGCGAGCCTGCGGCGCGCTTCTCGTTCCTCCTGTCGCTGCCGATCATCGCCGGCGCCGGATTGTTCAAGGGGATCGAGCTGGCGAAGGACGGCATCCCGCCGGGCATGGGCGGCCCTTTCGTCTGGGGCATGGTCTCCGCTGCCGTCAGCGGGTTCCTCGTCATCTGGTTCCTGCTCTCGTACCTGCGACGGCACGACTTCATGGTGTTCCTCTGGTACCGGATCGCCGTCGCCGCCGTGGTGTTCGGGATCATCCTGGCCGGCGTTCGGCCGGCCTCCGGGCTGTAGGGCGTCAGACGCCGGCCACCGTCATCTCGCCGATCAGGATCGTCGGAACACCCACCGACGTGAAGAACCGAAGGTCGTTCCCCACCGCGGCGACGCCCTTCAGCATCTCGGGGATCGTGGAGGCGATCGTCATCTCTCGGAGCGGCTCGCCGAGCGCGCCGCCCGAGATCCGCAGTCCGGTGGCTCCCACCGAGAACTCGCCGCTGATCGGGTTCGCCCCCGAATGCACCCCGGACACGTCCTGGATCAGCACACCTCCATCGGCCCGGGACAGGATCTCGTCCACGCTCGAGGTCCCGGCCTCGACGTAGAAGTTGGACGTCCCCACGCCGGGGACCGAGCGGTAGCCGGCCCGGTTCGCGTTCCCGGTCGACGCCGTCCCGCCACGCCGTGCCGTGTACGTGTTGTGGAGGAACCCCATGAGCGTGCCGCGCGCGATCAGTTCGGTCCGGCCCGTGGGGACACCTTCGTCGTCGAACGGCGCCGCGGCGGGGCCGGCCAGCAGACGGCCATCGTCGACGATCGTAACCGCCTCGGATCCCACCTGATGCCCGACGAGCTCGGCGAAGAGCGACCGCTGCTTCTGCACGGCCTCCGCCGACAGGGCACCGGCCAGCACGCCGAGGAATGCCGAGCCGGCGAACGGGTCGAGCACGACCGGGACCCGGGCGGACGGCGGCTTCGCGGCGCCGAGCAGGCGCACCCCGCGCTGTACGGCCTCGGACGCCACGTCGGCCCACTCGAGCTCGCCGACCTCGTGAGCGACGCGGAACGACCACCCGGTCTGCGTCTCCTGGCCCTCCTCGGCCAGCACCACGGCCACCGCCCAGCAGTCCGTTCGCGCGTACTCGGCGGCCGCGCCCTCGGTGGACGCGATGGCCACGCGGGAGATCGAGTCGCCGAACTCGGCCTGCTCCACCTTCTGCACGCGGGGGTCGGCCGAGGTGGCGAGCCGCTCGAGATCCAGGGCCAGCGTCACCTTGCGATGGGTTTCCATGGCCGCCTGGTCCGCCCGGAACAGGGAGGTGACCGGCTCCGCCAGCTGCGCCGAGGGGAGCCCGTTGTTCGGGTCCGGCGTGGCGAACGCCGCGTTCTCGCGGGCCCGGGCCACGGTCTGCCGGACCTCGTCGAGGGACGGGTCCGCCGCATAGGCGTAGCCGAGCCGGCCGTCCACGATCACCCGCACACCGAGCCCACGCGACTCGGCGAAGGTGAGGCCCTCCACCTCGCGCTTGTGCGCGGTGACCTCGGTCCGGCGGGACTCCTCCGCGTAGGCCTCCGCGGCCTCGCCGGCGTCGGCTGCATCGATCGCGGCGGCGCACAGGTCCTGCAGATCAGGCACCGGTGCCTCCCACGGTGATCCGCGCGATCCGGAGCGTCGGTGAACCGCTTCCCACCGGCACGCCCTGACCGTCCTTGCCGCACACGCCCTCCCACGTGTCGAAGTCGTCGGCCACCGCGTCGACGGCCGACATGACCTCGATGGCCCGGCCGATCAGGTTCGCGCCCCGGACCGCTCTTCCGACCTTCCCGCCCTCGATGAGGAACGCCTCGGAGCAGCCGAACACGAAGTCCCCGGTTGCCGGGTTCGTCTGGCCCCCACCGAGCGCCGTGACGTACACGCCGGCTTCGGTGGAGGCCAGGACGTCCCCCGCCTTCGCGGATCCGTTCAGGATGTAGGTATTCGTCATCCGCGGGATCGGGGGATGCGCGTAGGACTGCCGCCGGCCGTTCCCGCTCGAGGGCACGCCGTCCTTGTCCGCCCGCAGCCGGTCGTACAGCCACCCGCGGAGCACGCCGTCCTCGAACAGCACCGTCCGTTGGGCGGGCGCCCCCTCGTCGTCGAAGGAGAACGAGCCCCAGGCGTTCGGCACCGTCGCGTCGTCGACGCCGTTCAGGAGCGTCGACGCAACCTGCTGCCCGACCCGGCCTCGGTAGACCGAGGCCTCTTTGTCCACGATGTCGGCCTCGAGCGGATGGCCCACGGCCTCGTGGAACAGGACGCCGCCCATCCCCGGACCCAGCACCACGGGCATCTCGCCGGCCGGCGCAGGTCCGGCGCCGAGCATGGTGACGGCACGGCGCGCCGCCACCGTCGCCGTCTCGGCCGGGGGGTGCCGGTCGAAGTGCTCCAGCCCGGACAGGGCGGCGGGGCCGTGGGCGCCCGTCTGGATGTTCCCGTCGCGCCCGGCGACCACGGTCACGTACAGGCGGACCCGCGGGCGCTCCTCCTCGACCCACCGCCCGTCCGAGGTTGCGACGAGCACCCGCTGGAGCGAGTCGGCGTAGCCGGCCACGACCTGGCGGACCTCGGGGCTGAACGAGCGGGCGGTGTCGTCCACCTCGCGGAGCAACGCCACCTTATCCTCGGCCGACGCGGCGGACGCCGGGCGCTCGACGCCGTGGACGACGGGCGGTTCGACCCGGCGGAGGTCGACCACGTCGCCCGCCACGTCCCCGCGGACCGACGCGGCGGCGGCCCCGGCCGCCTCAAGCAGCGCCTCCCGGTCGAGCCGGTTCGAGAACGCGTACCCGTACGACGTGCCGTGCGCCACGCGCACCCCGGCGCCGCGGTCGAGCCCGCTGGTCAGCTCCTCGACCTTCCCGTCGTCCAGGCGGGCCTGGACCGAGGACCGCTCCTCCACGTAGACCTCCGCGAAGGACCCGCCGTGTGCGCGCGCCGCCCGCAGGACCTCGTCGACGAGTTCTCGCTCGAGCATGGACCGCGCATCGTATCAAGCGGCCGGTTGCTACAGTCCGCCCCGCGAGGCGGGCGGCATCGACACGCGGAAGGACGGAACCACGGAGCGCTCCAGCCGAACGGAGACCGGACTCGTCGCGGCGCTCGCCGCCGCGCTGCTGGTGTGGTTCGCGGGGCTCTTCGTGATCGGGGGGTTCGGCTTCCCGGTGGGGCCGGACGCGCCGGTGTACCTGTGGTGGACACGACTCGCCGGCGCCGAGGGTCTCTCGGCGGTAGAGCGACCGGGCATCCCGGCCCTGGCGCTGGTCCTCCAGGGAACCCTGCACCTTCCGCTCGTGGCCGTGACCGCGGCGCTCGAGAGCGTGTTCGGCATCGGCGTGGGGCTGTCGGCGGCCGCGCTGCTGCGCGCCGGCGGGCGGGGCCGGGCCGCGTGGATCCTCGCCGGCGCCCTCGCCGGGACCTTCGCCGTGCACCTGGCCGCCGGGTACCTGGCGAACCTCGCGTTCGCGGCACTGTTCCTGGCGGCCGCCGCGGCGCTCGCCGAGGGCACGGACCGAGCCGCGGTGGTCGCGACCGGGCTGCTCGCGGCGTCGGGGTTCGCCCATCCGCTCTTCTTCCTCCTCGGCGTGCTGATCCTCGTGGCCGGGGCGCTCCTCGCGTGGCAGGCAGACCGGGGCGAGGTCCGCCGGGTGTCGGCGTCCGCCCTGGGCGGCGTGGTGGCCCTCGGCGCGGGCATGCTGGCGCTCCGGGCCGGACCCGGGCCCCCCGCCGTGGACACGTCGAAGGACGCCTTCCTCCGTCGCGCCGGCCTGACCGCCGACCTTCGGAGCGCGTACCTCGACCGATTCGTGCACCACTGGACCCGGTACGTGCAGTGGGCGTCGGTGCCGCTGGCGGTATACGGGCTGCTGTCCACCCTCGGCTTCGTCGGCAGGTTCCTCCTCGCGTGGGGGGTGGCGTTCGTGGCGGGAGCGATCCTGGGGATCGCCACCGGGGCGTTCCCGGCCGACCGCTTCATCACGTTCGGCTACGTCGTACCGATCCTCGCCGGGATCGGCGTCGTCCGCCTCTGGTCGGCCACGCGACGCCGCCCGGTCGTCGCCGCGGCGCTCGCCTCCGGCTTGGTGGCGGCCATGCTGGGCGGCGCCCTCCTCACGTGGGCGCGGCAGCGGCCGTTCATCGATGCAGCCGAGGTGGCCCGTCTGACCGAGGCGGGCCGATACGCGGCGGCCACCGCGCCGGGCACCCCCCTCCTGTTCCGCGTGGACTCCGGCGGCGCGGCCACTACCTTCCTGGCCACGCAGGCGGCGAACGTGATCCGCGCGGCGCTGCCGCCCGACCGGATCCGCGACGCGTTCGTGATCGTCCCACCGTATGCGGGCGCCGAGCCGCTCTCCCCAAATGAGGCCCGGCAGCGGCGGGCGCTCGTGGACCTGTACGAGCATGACGCACGTGGAGCCCTGCAGGGCAACGGTGGTCGCGGTCTGTTGTTCCAGTTGGCTCCGTTCGACCGCCCCGGGTTCGGAGCGACCGAAGGCTGTCCGCAGCTCGGCTGCTCGGCCACCGGTGGCCCGCTCGTCGAGGTGGCCCCCGGCGTCCGGGTCGGCGCCGACCACCCGGCACCCGAGCCTGAGCCCGTCGCCCCCCTGCGGACCTCCTCGCCGGGCGGGGTCGTCGTGGCCACGCTCGGGGTCCTCGGGCTGCTGTCGGCCGTCGGCTACGGCTGGGCGCGCGCGGCGGGCATCGACCTGCCGAACGCGGTGGCGCTGTCGCCCCTCGCGGGGGCGGGCGCGTCGATCCTGGCCGGGGTGGCCCTCGAGCGGCTCGGCGTCCCGCTCACCGGATGGATCGGGCCGACGAGCGTTTCAGCGCTCGCCGGCGGCGGCGGGTACGCCGTCCGGCTGATCCTGCAGCGGCGCGTCCACGCGTAGCCGCCGCCACAGGTCCACCAGGGCCCAGCCCAACAGCAGGACCACGACCGGCGCCAGCACGTAGTGACCGAACAGGACGTTCAGGTCGTAGGCGCGGGCGAACCGCGCCGGCTCGGCCGTCCACTGCGAGAGCGTCAGCGCCGCGCCGGTGCCGATCAAGACCGTTCGCGGGACACGCGGCAACAGCCAGACGACCGGCAGGGCCCAGGTCACGTACCAGGGAAGGAGCACCGGTCCGAGGAGCATGAGCAGCACCAACCCCCAGGCCCACGCCGCCCCGTGTCCCACCGGCGTCAGGTCGGGGCCTCGCCGCACCACCCACCGGACGATCAGCGCGACCACGGCCGCCAGCGCGAGGGCGAAGACGATCCTCGCGACGACCCCCAGGACGTCGCCCGAGACCGCGTCGAGCACCCGGCGGAAGAATCGTGACGGCGCCAGCCACCCCTCGTGCCCGGCGAGCTCGGCCATCCCCAGCGTCGGATCGCTCGTGTTCAGGAACGGTGCCGCGAACGCGAGGCCGATCCCGGCCGCCAGCCCTCCGTGCTTCGCCAGCGTGCGCAGACGGCGCCCGGGCTCGGCCCGGGCCGTGACCGCGACCAGCAACAGGAGGAGCGGCAGCGCCGCCGTCGCCTTCACGAGCGCCCCGAGCGACAACGCCATCGTCGCCCCGAGCTCGCGCCGCGTGGCGACGAGCGCGAGCGCCCCGACGACGGAAAGCGCCACCAGGAGGTCGTTGTGGCCACTGCCCACGGACTGGAACACGACCACCGGGTTCAGCCCGAACGCCGCGATCGCGAACGCCTCACGCCCGGGCCACGCGCGCCGCACCAGCCCTGCGACCACGGCGAGCGTGGCCAGGCTGGCCGCGATGGCCAGTGCCTTGAACGCGAGGATCAGCGTCGCGACGTTCGAGGACAGGCGCACGAGCCACGACGACAGCAGCGTGAACAGCGGGCCGTACACGGCGGGCGTGTCCACCCACCTCGGGCCGACGTACGGGAGGAGCGCGTCGTTGGGGAAGGCCGACGGCGTCGCCACGTAGGGGTTCGCGTGGTGAACGCCGGCGATGCGTCCGTAGGACGCGTACGAGTACACGTCGCGCGAGAAGAGCAGCGGAAGCAGGAACAGCACGAGGTGGTATGCGACCGCGAGCCACAGCAACGTCCTCGCGCGCACCGTTCCGCGCCAGGCCTCTCGGAGGATCAGGAGGAAGGATGTCGCCGCGAAGGCCATGGAGAACAGCCCGACGCCGGCCAGCGCGTTCGGACCGAGCCGGTCCAGTCCCACGGATCCGGCCGCCCACCGGAACGGACCGAACCCCTCCGCCGACGCGGGCAGGACGGGCTGGAAGGGCGAGTGCGGCGTCGACGCGACGATCGCGACGATCGCGACGGAGGTCACCGACCCGGCCAGAGCCACGGTCCGGGACGTGGACGAAGTGGTCCGCTGCACCGAGGCGACTGTAGCAGCGGCACCCGCGCCGGGGGTGGCCGGCGCGGCCGAGCGGGGGGCAAGGTCCGCCCGCCGCGCCGGTCCACGGCACGAGCCTGGCGCGGGCACCCGGCCCGCCCTAGGGCCCACCGGCCCTGCCGGTTCGGGAACCGGGGACCGGGCGCGCGTTTCCGCCGCCGTCCACGCTGGTACGGTCGAGAGGTCATGCCCACGCTCCCCCGCTCGGTTCCCCCGCGGGTCGGTCGATATGCGCGCCTGGCGCTCCCGGTCCTCCTCGGCGCCCTGGGCGCCTGGCTCGGCATGGCGGTGTGGGCGGGCACGACGGTCCAGATGGGGCCGTTCGAGGTCCGGCTGGACTCGGGCTTCGGGCGAGGGGTGACCGACATCGAGCTGCCGCCCCTCGGACGCCTCACCGCCGACACCCACCTCGCGCCCCTTCGGATCCAGGCGACGCTGCTCGACGTGCGGATCCCCGAGCTCACCCGGCAGATCACCGACGGGAGCCTCGACGACCTGGTTGCCACCGTCGAGGCCGACGCGAAACGAGACGTCGTGCTGGAGGCCCTGAAGGTCCTCGGTATCACCGCGCTCACGGCCGGCGCCCTCGGGCTCCTGGCCTTCCGCCGCAACTGGCACCGGGTGTTGACGGCGATCCTCTCCTGCCTGCTGCTGGTCGGCGGCACCGAGATCCTGACCGTCGGCACGTTCCGGCCGCAGGCGTTCGGGGCGCCCACCTTCTCCGGATCGCTCGGCCTGGCGGCCCAGGTGATCCCGCCGGGGCGCACCGTCCAGGCGCTCGACGCGTTCCAGGAGCAGCTGAGGCGCGTCCTCCAGGGAGCGATCAACGCCTACACGTCGATCCAGACGAACCCGATCGGCCGGGCCGGCGAGATCCGCGTGCTGCATATCTCCGACCTGCACCTGGCGCCGTTCGGGTTCGAGTTCGCCAAGCAGATCGCCGACGGCTTCGACGTCGACTTCGTGATCGACACCGGCGACACCACGTCGTTCGGGTCGAAGCCCGAGAACTTCGTCCTGAACGACATCCGCGACCTCGGACGACCCTACGTGTGGGTCCGTGGCAACCACGACTCCAAGGCGTTCCAGCATGCGCTGGCGAAGCTGCCGAACACGCTGGTCCTCGATGGGAACACCACGCTCCTTCACGGGATCCGGATCTACGGGCTCGGCGACCCCGTCCCTCCGAGCATCACCCGCAACCTCCCCGACGACGTGTTCGCCGAGCGGGCCCGGGAAGCCGGCCAACGGGTGCTGGCCGACATCCAGCAGCTCCCGCCCGTGGACATCGTGGCCGTCCACGACGACCGGATGGCCGAGTCGGTGGCCGGTCGTGTCCCCCTGGTCTTGTCGGGGCACTTCCACGAGACCGAGGTCAGGGTCGTCGACGGAACGCTCTACCTGCGCATCGGAACGACGGGGGCCTCCGCGCTCACGACCTTCGAGCCCTCGGCGAACATCCCGCTCTCCGCCGAGGTCCTGTACTTCCAACCCGGCACACCGCCGACGTTCCTGGCCTACGACGTGATCGAGCAGTCCCCGAAGACCGGCGCGCTCACGGTGACCCGACACGTGATCCAGGACGAGTTCGGCGCGCTGACCCCGAGCCCTCCGGCGCCGACCCCTTCCGAGACCGCGACCCCCCTGGAGACTCCCGCGACGGCCCCGCCCAGCCCCGCACCGACGGGCTGAGCCGCCCACCCGGGCCGGCGGGCCCGCTACCGCCCGGCGGCGGCCGGCTCGGTGCTCCGCAGCAGCCGCCGGTAGCGAGCGGCCTTGGAGTTCAGGTCGTCGAGGAACCCCCGGATGCGACCGAGCCTGGCACGGACCTCGGCACGGAGGTCGTCGTTGATCCGGATGGCCTCGCGGACGATCTCATGGCGGCGGGGGACGTCGGCGCCGGCGAGGTACTCCTCGCGGAGCTGCTGCAACCGAGCTTCGGCGGTCACGATCGTGCGGATCGCCTGCAGGTCGAATCCCATGAGCTCCTGGAGCTCCCGGATCCGCTTGACCTTCGTCAGGTCCTGCTCCGAGTACCGGCGCGCACCGCCGGGGCTGTGGCCCGAGGGTTCCAGCAGCCCGAGCTCCTGGTAGTACCGGAGCGTGCGGGTGGTGACGCCGGCCTGCTCCGCGATCTGGCCGATCCGGTAATGGAAGCCGTTCATGCCGGCACCCGCTCGCCGGGATCGGATGCGTCACCGGGCTCGGCCTCGCTGCTCGAGGTTCCGAACGCACCCCCCTCGTCCTCCTCGTGGACGTACTTGCCCCCCCGCATCCACGACGCCCACGCGGCCACGAGGCACATCACGAGGGACGCGGTGAACGCGATCCGAAGTCCGTGGATGAACGGATCCGAGATCAGCTGCGGGAAGAACGTCCTGCCGGTGAGGTACGCGGCCTGCCCGCTCGGCAGGAAGGGCAGCACCGCCCCGAGCAGTGTCTTCATCGGGTTGTAACCGAGGAACGCCGCGAACAAGCTGCCCACCGGCGGGAGGTTCGCCACCCGGTCGGCCACCCCTACCGGCACCTGGTGGGCCACCAGCTGCGCCTGCATCGTCGACGGCAAGGCCGCGGCGAGACCCACGATCATGAGGGAGAAGAACACGCCGATCGACAGCAGCATCCCGCTGTTCATGAACGTCGCGCGCATCCCCGAGGCCGCCCCTCGCTGACGGGACGGCACGCTGTTCATGATCCCGGTCGTGTTGGGCGCTGCGAACAGGCCGAAGCCGACCCCGTTCAGCAGGAGCAGGAGCGCGAACGCCGGGTACGAGAAGTTCGCCGGCAAGAGCATCAGCAGGCCGAACGTGGCTGCCGCGAGGACCATCCCGCCCGTGGCGAAGGGCCGGGCGCCGTACCGGTCGGAGAGCCACCCCGCCGCCGGGCCGGCCAGCAGGAAGCCGCCGGTGATGGGCAGCATGTAGATCCCGGCCCACAGCGGGGTGCTGACGAAGCTGTAGCCGTGCAGCGGCAGCCAGATGCCCTGCAGCCAGATCACCAGCATGAACTGCAGGCCGTAGCGGCCGATCGAGGAAAGCAGCCCGGCGCCGTTGCCGGCGGTGAACGGGCGGATGCGGAACAGCCGGAGGTCGAACATCGGCTGTTCGACGCGGAACTCGAGCCAACAGAACAGCGCCAGGAGCGCCAGGCCGCCAAGGATCATCCCCAGGACGAACGGGCTGGTCCAGCCCATCGTATGGCCGCCGGCCGGCTGGATCCCGTACGTGATACCGACCAGGACCATGACCAGCCCTGCGCCGAACGTCAGGTTCCCCCACCAGTCGATCCTCGCCGGCGTGCGCTGCCCGACCTCGCGCAGCTTCGCGTAGGCCCACACGGTCCCGAACAGCCCGAACGGCACGTTGATCCAGAACACGAGGCGCCAGTCGATGTCGGCGAGCAGGCCGCCGACCACCAGGCCGATGAAGGAGCCGACGATGCCGGCGATCATGTTGATCCCCATCGCCATGCCGCGCTGCTCGACGGGGAACGCATCGGTCAGGATCGCCGTCGAGTTCGCGAACAGCAACGCGCCGCCGATCCCCTGGAAGAACCGGAACACGATGAGCTCGGTGGCGCCGGCGGGCCCGGTGCTCCACGTGAGCGAGAGCGCGATCGAGCCCAGCGTGAAGATGAGGAACCCCAGGTTGTACATGCGGACCCGGCCGAAGATGTCGCCGATGCGGCCGAACGTCACGACCAGCACCGCCGTCACGACGAGGTACCCCATGAGGATCCACAGCAGGTACCCGACGTTGCCGGGGTCCAGCGGGTCCAGCTTGATGCCGCGGAAGATCGCAGGCAGGGAGATGATCACGATCGACGAATCGAGGAACGCCATGAACACCCCGAGCGTGGTGTTCGACAGCGCCGTCCACTTGTAGGGGATGTGGGATCTGTGCTCGCTGTCCATCAGGTCGCCTCCCGGCGGCCGCGCGTTCGGCCGGGCGGTACGTCTGCGCGCGCGGCGCGCTCGAACTTAACGCTTACGTTAACATCGTCTATCGCGAACGCCCGGGGCCCGCCGGCTATCCCCCCGGCCCCCCGTACACTCCACGCGTGCCCGAGGAGACGACGTTGTTCGAGGCGGCCGGCGGGATGCCGTTCTTCCAGGTGCTCGTCGACCGCTTCTACGGACTCGTCGCGGCCGATCCCGTGCTCCTTCCTCTGTATCCCGAGCCGGAGGACCTCACGGAGGCCCGTCGCAAGCTCGCGCTGTTCCTGGCCCAGTACTGGGGTGGGCCGGCCGCCTACACCCAGGAGCGCGGCCACCCCGCGCTCCGGATGCGCCACGCCCCGTTCGAGATCGGTCCGAAGGAGCGCGACCGCTGGCTCGCCTGCATGCGCGAGGCCGCCGCCTCGCTTGGTCCCCCGCCGGCGGTGGTGGAGGCGCTGCTCCGCTACTTCGACGTTGCGGCGGAGGCGCTGCGCAACCGGGACTGAGGCCCTCCCCGGACCGGGACCGGCTCGTGCTCCCAGCGGAGCTGGCCGCAAGCCGCCTCGATCCGCCGGCCGCGCGTGTCCCGGACCGTGACGTTCACCCCGGCCCGCTCGAGCACCTCCACGAAGCGGCCGATCCGCCGGGGCGGGCTCGGCCGCATCGGGTACCCGGGGGTCGGGTTCAACGGGATCAGGTTCACATGCGCGTGCAGCCGGTGGGCGATCGGCGCCAGCTTCGAGGCCTGCGCGGGTGCGTCGTTCACACCGTCGATCATGGCCCACTCGATCGAGGGGCGACGACGGGTGCGGATCCGCCAGTCGGCGACCGCGGCCTCCAGCGCCTCGAGCGGCCACAGCCGGTTCGCCGGAACGAGCTCGTTCCGTAGATCGTCGTCGGCGGCGTGCAGGCTCACCGCCAGCCCGACCTGCGGGAACCGTTCGGCCAGCCGACGGATGCCCGGGGCGATGCCGACGGTCGAGACCGTGACGTGCCGGTCCCCCAACCCCATGCCCGCCGGGTCCGTGAGCTTCCCGATCGCGCCGAACGTGTGGCGCTCGTTCGCGAGGGGCTCCCCCATCCCCATGAACACGACGTTGGACAGCCGGCGAGGCGTCGAGTCCGGCAGGCGTGCCGCCTCGCGCCGTGCCCATACGACCTGCGCCGCGATCTCACCGGCCGTGAGGTTGTTCTGCAGCCCCATCTGCCCGGTGGCGCAGAAGGTGCAGCCCATCGCGCATCCCGACTGCGTGGAGATGCAGACGGTGACCCGATCCGGATAGCCCATCAGGACGGCCTCGACGAGGTGACGGCCGCCGAGCCGCAGGAGCGCCTTGCGCGTGGATCCGCGGTCGGCAGCCCGCACCTCCAGCACCTCGACGCCGAGCGGCAGCTCGGCGGCCAGCCGCTCGCGAAGGGCCTGAGGCAGCTCGCTCATCTCGTCGTACGTGGCCGCCCGGCGCCACAGCTGCGCGAACACCTGCCGGGCACGGAACGGCGGTTCGCCCCATACCCTCAATCGCT
This sequence comes from Actinomycetota bacterium, assembly GCA_036390995.1. Taxonomy (GTDB): domain Bacteria; phylum Actinomycetota; class UBA4738; order UBA4738; family HRBIN12; genus DASQQQ01. The sequence continues at coordinate 24,729 of DASWAT010000205.1, forward strand.
GCGTGAGCTCCTCGACCGAAAGCTCCAGGACGTCCATACAGGCCAGCGTACCGGCGGTATCGTTCGGGCGTGGCGTGGCTGGTCCTGTTCGTGCTCGTCGCCGCCGCCCTGGTCTTCGGCTTGGTGTTCCTCTTCCGGTCCGGGGACCGGGGCCGGCGCTGACGCCGGTCGCGGCGAGGCGACACGACCCGCCCGAGGGAGCCGGTTGACGGCGCCGGTCCACGCGTTCAGCTGCCGATCGCGAACGCTCCGTAGCCGACCACCCGCGAGGGATCGCCGGCCGTGTCGGCGGAGGTCCGAAGATCGAGCAGGCGAACGCCGAGCGCCCGTCGCCGGGCCAGCTCCACCATGCCGCGGAGCGCGAACACGCCGCAGGCGTCCTCGGGGCCGATCGCGCCCGGATCGCGCGCGAGGATGGCGTCGGCGGTCCGGCGATCCAGCCGCCGCGCCGTCTCCTGGTCGTGGTAGTGGCTGAGGTCGGTGCTGACGATCACGAGGTCGGCGATCTCCCCGACGGCCTCGATCAGATCGGCCGCGGCGCCGGACGCGACCCGGCCCAGGGCGACCGGGAGGATCCCGACGTCCGGGCCCGCCACCCTCAGAAGGAACGGCAGCTGGACCTCCAGCGCGTGCTCGGGCGCGTGGGAGGCGTCGTCGGCCACCGCTCCGGCATCCAGCGCCACCCGTCGCAGCTCGGGGTCAAGGCCCACGTCACCGAGCGGCGTTCGCCATGCACCGGCCTCGGGCACCGCGGCGCCGTCGAGGGGAACGAAGTGCGCCGGCCCGAACAGCGCCACGCGTCGGAACCGGTTCGCGGCCGGACGGATGGTGGCGTACCCCGACGCCGCGATCGGCCCCGAGTACACGTACCCGGCGTGCGGCACGACGATCGCGTGTGGAACCGACCCGCCCGCGACCGTCGAGGCCCCATCGAGGAGCTCGTCCACCATGGCCGTCAGCTCGTCGGGGTTCGAGGGATAGAAGGTGCCCGCGGCGACGGTCGCGCGAACCCCCCCGGTGGTCCGGGACCTCATCGCGCCGCCAGACGGACCGGGCGACGTCTGGCGCCCCAGCGCCCCGGCTCGCCCCCGAAGACCCCGGCGCAGGGCGTCCCACACGTGCGGCACCGGCCGTCGACGGTGAGGCTCCACGCTCCGAGCTCGTACCCGTCCCGTTCGATCAGCAGCGACCCGCACGCGTGACAGGACGTGCTTTGGCCGGCGACGTCGTGGACGTTGCCGGTGTAGGCGTACCGGATGCCGCTGGCCAACGCGATCGTCCGGGCACGCGTGAGCGTGGGCGCCGGCGTGGACGGGCGGTCGAGCATCTTGAAGTCGGGATGGAAAGCGGTGAAGTGCATCGGCACGTCCGGCCCGAGGTGCTCCACCACCCACCGGCACATGGCGTCGAGCTCGCTGTCGGAATCGTTCGCGCCGGGGATCACGAGGTTCGTGATCTCGAACCAGACCGAGGTCTCGTGCTTCAGGTACTCGAGCGTCTCCAGCACCGGGGCGAGCCGCCCGAGGCACACGCGACGGTAGAAGTCCTCGGTGAACCCCTTGAGGTCGACGTTCGCGGCGTCCATATGCCGGAAGAAGTCCTCGCGAGCCTCGGGGTTCACGTAGCCGGCGGTGACGGCGACCGTTCGGATCCCGCGCGCCCGGCACGCGTCGGCCGCGTCGATCGCGTACTCCAGGAAGATCACCGGGTCGTTGTAGGTGAACGCCACGCTCCGACACCCGAGCCGTTCGGCCGCCGCGGCGATCTGCTCTGGCGAGGCCGCGTCGGCCAGCGTGTCGACCTCGCGCGACTTCGAGATGTCCCAGTTCTGGCAGAACCGGCAGCCCAGGTTGCACCCGGCGGTTCCGAACGACAGCACGGGCGTGCCCGGGAGGAAGTGGTTCAGCGGCTTCTTCTCGATGGGGTCGACGCAGAACCCGCTGGACCGCCCGTAGGTGGTCAGGACCACCTCGCCGCCCTCGCGGCCCCGGACGAAGCAGAAGCCCCGCTGGCCTTCGTGGAGCTTGCACTCCCGGGGGCACACGTCGCACTGGACCCGCCCGTCGTCCAGGCGGTGCCAGTACCGCGTGGGATGCGCGGTCGACGCAGGCACGGCGTTCACCTCCAGGTTCATCTTGCACCTCAAGCGGCCCCCGGCCCAGCCCGAGAACCAGTACAGAGCCCGACGCGAGGTGTCCATGGACGTAGCCGACCTGCTCCGCTACGCGGTCGAACGGGGCGCGAGCGATCTCCACCTGTCCGCCGGGAACGTGCCGTTCATCCGGGTGGACGGCGAGCTGCTGCCCGCCGCCTTCCCGACGATGGACGCCACCGACACTGAGGAGGCGGCCGAGTTCCTGCTGCCGCCGCACAAGACCTCGGAGTTCCTGCGGACCAACGAGGCCGACTTCGCCTTCACGCTCGAAAGGGGTGCGATGATCGGCTTCATCAACCGGACCCGTCGCGCGCACGTCGTGACGATCAAGGACCCGGTCGAGGTGATCCACACCGACGACATGTCGGTGATCTGGCAGCGGGAGATCGGGCCTGACACCGAGTCGTACGCAGCCGGTCTCCGGCAGGTCCTCCGGCAGGACCCCGACGTGATCTTCGTCGGCGAGATCCGCGACGCGGACTCCGCGCTCTCGGCGATCCAGGCGGCCCAGACCGGGCACCTCGTCCTGTCCACCATGCACACGATCGATGCGAGCGAGACCGTCTCGCGGGTGGTGGACCTGTTCCCCGAGCGGCAGCAGGAGCAGGTGCGCACCTCCCTGGCCGGCGCGCTGCGCGGAGTCGTCTCCCAGCGGTTGCTTGAGCGGATCG
>DASWAT010000206.1:0-6505 GCA_036390995.1 Actinomycetota bacterium
GCGGCCGGCCGCCTGCCCGGTCGACCCGGCGTCGCGCGCATCATCGGCGAGACGCTCGACGCGGGCTGGGTCCTGGCGGTGGCATCGACCTCCGCAGAGGCGTCGGTACGCGCCGTGCTCGAGCACGTCGCGGGCGCCGAACAAGCGGCCCGGTTCGGGCTCGTCGTCGCCGGCGACGTGGTGCCGAAGAAGAAGCCGGCGCCCGACATCTACGAGCTGGCCGTCGCCCGCCTGGGCGCCGATCCCGCGGACACCCTGGTGATCGAAGACTCTCGCAACGGCCTGCTCTCCGCCGTGGGCGCCGGGCTCGCCTGCCTGGTCACCGTGAACGGCTACACCGAGCACCAGGACTTCTCGGAGGCCGTCCTGGTCGTGAGCTCCCTGGGCGAGCCTGGCGAGCCGGCCAAGGTGCTCGCGAACCGGGGCGTTCCCGAGCCCGGAGACCACATCACGCTGAAGGACCTCGAGGCGTGCCTCGAGCAACGGTGAACGCCGACGGACGGGGAGGTGCGGATGGGGGGGTCCAGTCTAGAGAACGTCGAGCTCGTCGTGCGGACGATCGCGGAGACGGCCGTCGAGAACGAGAAGTACTTCGGTGACCTGGACGCGGTCGTCGGCGACGGCGACTTCGGCTATTCGATGGCCCGGGGCTTCGAGCTGGTCCTGAGCGACTTCGACACGTTCGACCGCTCGGACATCGGGACCTTCCTGAAGAAGATCGCGGTCGTCATCACCGGCCGCATCGGCGGGACCTCGGGCCCCATCTGGGGAACCGCGTTCATCCGCGCGGGGACCTCCGCCGCGGGCAAGACCGAGCTCACCACCGAGGACACGATCGCCATGCTGCGAGCCGCGATCGAGGGCATCAAGCAGCGGGGGCAGTCCGACCTTGGCGACAAAACCCTGCTGGACGCCCTCGTCCCCGCGGTCGACGTGTTGGAGGAGGAGCTGAACCAGGGGAACCACGTGACCGAGGCGCTGGCCCGGGCGGCCATCACCGCACGGGAACGAGCCGAGGCCACCAAGGAGATGCTCGCGAAGCGGGGCCGTGCGGCCTACACGGGTGAGCGCAGCATCGGCACGCTGGACGCCGGAGCGGTCGCCGTCGCGGTGATGCTCGAACGGCTCACCACGGTGTGGGCGGCCCAGGACCCCACGACGTGGGCGGCCGACGACCAGGGATAGGAGGCGAGATGAAGAAGTTCGTGAACGACCCGAAGCAGTTCGTGCCGGAGATGCTGAAGGGCATCGCCCTGGCGAACCCGGGCAAGCTGAAGTACGTGCCCGAGTACAACTTGATCATGCGGGCCGACGCCCCCAGCGACGACAAGGTCTCGATCGTCCAGGGCTCGGGATCCGGACACGAGCCCGCGCACGTCATGATCGTCGGCAAGGGGATGCTCGACGCCGCGTGCCCGGGCGACGTCTTCGCCGCTCCGCCCATGGACTACGTCCTGGAGACGACGAAGCTGCTCAACTCGAAGAAGGGCGTGCTGCACCTCATCAACAACTACAGCGGCGACCGGATGGCCTTCGACATGGGCAAGGAGATGGCCGAGGCCGAAGGGGTCGAGATCGGGACCGTGATCGTGGACGACGACGTCGCGGTCAAGGACTCGACGTACACGGTCGGGCGCCGCGGTGTGGCCGGCAACTTCTTCGTCATCAAGGCGGTCGGCGCGGCCGCCGAGAAGGGCGCCGGGCTCGCCGACCTGGTCAAGCTGGGCCAGCGGGTGAACTCGGTCACGCGCACGATGGGCATGGCCCTGACCTCCTGCACGCCGCCGGCGAAGGGATCGCCGTTGTTCGAGCTCGGCGACGACGAGATGGAGATGGGCGTGGGGATCCACGGCGAGCCGGGCCGCCGGCGGGAGAAGCTCGCGAGCGCGAACGAGATCGTCGATGAGCTCGTCGAGGCCACCGCGTCCGACCTCCCCTTCAAGAAAGGGGACAACGTCGCCCTGATGATCAACGGGCTCGGCGGTACGCCGATCAGCGAGCTGTACCTGCTGTACGGCCGGGCCCACGATCAGCTCGCGGACCGCGGGATCAACGTCGGCCGCAGCTACGTGGGCGAGTACTGCACCTCGCTCGACATGGCGGGCTGCTCGGTGACGCTGGTGAAGCTCGACGACGAGCTCATCTCGCTGCTCGAGGCACCCGCCGAGGTGGCCAACCGGGTGTTCTAAGTCCCACGTTCGGCGGCCTCCGGGCGACGATCCCGGTACCGCGCCGAGAACCGACGGCCCCGCGCGACGGGGCCGTCGGCCTATCGGGTATCCTCGACCCCTATGGCTCTCCGCAAGGAATCGCGCTGGCGCCTGGAGGTCTTCAGGCAGTCGCACTAGGCCGCTGCTTCCCGAACACGCGTCGGGGGAAGCAGCGGGACAAGGCGCATCCTTCCGCGGCCGGCGCTTGCCGGCCGGGTGTTCGCCTCCTCCCGCTCCGAGTCCGCAGGAGGTTCACACCGTGCCCATGCCACATCAGGTCCAGATGCAGCTCATCAAGCGCCGGCTCGTCGGCAAGGACGGCAGCGCGCGCATCAAGGAGCTCCGGGCGATCCTGGACGACCTGCCCGACTACAAGAACGGTCCGTACGCCGACATCCGCAAGTGGGTCATGGGGCAGATCGACCAGACCCGCGTGCGCTCGCGCGTGGTGCATCGCGACTCGATCGCCGTCCGCCGCGAGGGCGTGGCGCAGATCGCGCTGGTCGGACCGCCGAACGTCGGCAAGTCCTCGCTGCTGCAGGCGCTCTCGGACATCCAGATCAAGACCGGTGACTACCCGTTCACGACGCTCCGCCCGGTCGCCGCACTCACGAAGATCCGCGGCGTGCCGGTGCAGCTGGTGGAGATCCCCGGGCTCATCGCCGGCGCGACCGAGGACCGGGGCGGCGGGCGATCCCTCCTCGGCGTGCTCCGGGGAGCGGATGCGCTCGTGTACTGCCATGACGCGACGGCATCCATCGGCCCGCTCCGCGACGTTCGTTCCGAGGTCGCGGCCGCGGGGATCGACCATCCCTCGCTGCTGGCGGCCACGAAGCTGGACGAGACCGGGCAGGGCGCGCTCGAACGTCTGCAGCGAGCGCTGCCCGAGCTCCGCGTGATCGGTGTCTCGGTGCTCGACGACGCGAGCCTCGACGCGTTCCGCGACGCGGTGTGGGAGCTGACCGGGCTCCTGCGCGTCTTCACCCGCCGTCCGGGCTCGGACGAGGCGGATCCGCTCGCGGTGCGGGCGGGAGCCACCGTGACCGAGGTGGCGGAGGCGCTCCACGGCGAGCTCGGCATCGGGTGCCGCGGCGCGCGCGTGTGGGGCTCCTCGGCTCGCTTCCCCGGCCAACGCGTCGGCCGCGACCACGTGCTGGCCGAGGACGACGTCGTCGAGGTGATCACGTGATGGGGCCGAACCTGCGGCTGGCCGAGTCAGGCCTTCCCCCTGGCCACGAGCTCGTGGATCTTCTCCGTCAGGTCGTGTACGGCCTGCGTGAGCTCGGTGTTCTGGACCAGCAGGGTCTCGATCTGCTTCCCCTGCACCAGAGCTCGCTCGGATAGGTCCTCCCGATGCTTGGCATCGGCGACCTCGGAGGCCTTGTCACGAGCCGCCTGCCTGGTCTGGGCCAGCAGGATCAGCGGCGCGGCGTAGGCGGCCTGCGTGGAGAAGGCCAGGTTCAGCAGGATGAACGGGTACGGATCGAACGCCTTCGTGGAGAGATAGTGGATGGCCACCCAGCCGTTGTAGGCGAGCCAGAGCACGACCACGAACGACTGGGCCAGGATGTATCGGGGCGTTCCGAAGAACCGGGCCAAGCGCTCCGCCAAGACGCCGAAGGTGTCGCTCCCGAATGTGCCGTGCAGACCCGCGTGGGCCCTGTGGTACCGGAGTTCGTCTGCGCTCATGGTGCTCTCCCGTGGACTCGTGAAAGCGCACCTCAGCCGGTGCGCCGGATCAAGGACGAGACGGTGGCCGTTCGCACGGCGTCACTCTAACCTCGGGTCGGTTTCGGCTCGGTTGACCATCCCGATCCGTCCGTGGCGGATGTCATGCCCCGGGAGATGACCCCGGCCGATGTCCCTTGCCACCGACGGCCCTTCGGCCCTCCAACCGCCACGTCCCCCCTGAGAGGGTCGAGCTGGTCGGCGGGCCGCGGGCCCGTCAAGGGGAGGGGATCTTCATGCTCAGCGTGCAGAGAAGGACGGCCGGCGTCGTGGTGGCGCTTGTCGGCGCGGTGTTCGTCCTGTCGGCGGTGGTCAACCACCTGTTCGCGGTGGGCCCCGCGTTCGAACGTCTGACCGACGGCTTCCGGCCCGCCATGCAGGCCGAGCCGATCACGACCCTGAACAGCGACCTGGCCGGCTTGCAGGCGGTGACCGAGGAGTTCGGGACCACGGCGGTGCCGATGCTGTCGACGGCGCTCCAGATGACGCCCGAGGAGTTCACGGCCTTCATGGGAGAGCAGTTCCCCGACGTGGCCACGGGCATCCAGCAGCTGCCGGCCATCGTGACGAACTTCCAGGGCGTGGTGGGAACGCTGGAGGCCGAGCAGCAGCGGTTCGCGTCGGCCGACGCGATCCCGACCACGTCGCTGCCGGCCACCACCGTGCCGTGGGGCCTGCTGATCGCCGGGATCGTCCTGATCCTGATCGGCATCGCGATCGCGACCGTCCCCGGCCGGATCGCCCCCGTGGCGGCGATCGCCGTGGGCGCGCTGCTGGTCGCGGCGCCGCTCGCGCTCTCGTTGCCCCGCAAGGCCGCCGACGCGGACACGATGAACGCGCACCTGAAGCCCGTGTACACGGCCGAGATGCTCACCGGCGCCAAGGCGTCGCTGGCCACGGTCGGCGCGATGGGGACGCAGATGCAGGAGCAGATGCTCCCCGCCCTCGGCACGCAGCTCGGGATGGACCAGGCGGCGCTCCAGACGTTCCTGCAGGAGAACCTGCCGGCGATGGGCGCCGGGATGCAGGCGATGCCCGACGCCATGGGCCGGTTCACCGCGACCGTCCAGCTGTTCGAGGCGCACCTGGGCGACTACGACACGATGAAGGACGTCACGCTCGAGCCGATCGTGTGGACCATCGTCGCCGGTGGGGCGGTGGCGCTCATCGCCGGGCTGTGGGCCCTGGTGGCCGGCCGTCGGCCGACCGCCGTTCCCGAGGAGGTGCCGGCCCGCCAGCACCCGGTCGGCGTCTGAGGCTCTCGGGGGCGGATGCGGGTCCAGGTGGTGCTGGGCTTACCGGATCACCTGGACGTCGGCGCCGGGGACCAGCCCAGCCCATGCCGCATCGGCGGTCAGCACCCGGCCGCCGATGCGGTGGCCGAGCGCCAGGCATGATCGATCCCCGAGGGACAGAGCCGCGGAGGACGTGAGCGGACGCAGGCGTGCGGTCGCGACCGCGAGGTCCTCGTCGAACGGAACGACCTGGAGCGGGAGCACGGCGATGGCGTCCATCGCGCCCTCCGGGTCCTCACCGGTGTCGGCGAGCTTGGACAGGACCTCGGCCAGGTTCACGGCACCGATCGCCGCCTCCTCGGCCAGAGCCCGCTCGACGGCGTCGGCACCCGCCTCGTCGAGGAGGTACGCCAGCAGCGCGGACGCGTCGAGGACCGTCACGTGCTGCGCCGGGTCCCAGACCGCCGCCGGGGGGTGGTGTCCTCCTTGCGCGCCTCCTCGCGCCGCTCGTGGATGAGCTCGGCGACGAGGTCGCGGCCGGCGCCTGCGTGGGAGAACATCCCGCGGCCGGCTCGGGCCAGCTCCTCCCGGGTGGCCAGCCGCACCACGCCGTGCGCGTAGATCAGGACCAGCTCCTGCCCCTGCCGGAGCCCGGCCCGCCGCCGAAGCTCCGCGGGCAGCACCAGGCGCCCGCGATCCCCCAGGCGAACGGTGTAGGTGGCGGTGTGGGTCACGAGGAGACCGTACCATGTGATCCAGTCTGTGGGATGTACGCCGGTGAGTGGGAAACACGGTTGGGCGGCCGCTCGCGGAGAATGGTCGGCATGCGTCTCCGCGTTCTCGCCGCGATCGGGCTCGTGGGGGTCCTCGCGTCCTGCACGACGGGGGCGGACTCCTCGGCGTCGCCGTCGTCGAGCGCCACTCCCCCGACGCCGGCCGTCCCTCCCACGCACGTCCCGCCGGCCCCCCAGCCCTCGGGCTCGGACGGGGCCGCCGACTGGCTCACGTACCACCGGGATCCGGCCCGAAGCGGGGTCGACCCCTCGTCGCCGCCCCTCGGCCGGCCCCGCCTCGCGTGGACCTCGGCGCAGCTCGACGGCGACGTCTACGCGCAGCCGCTGGTGTTCGGCGACCGCGTCTTCGTGGCGACCGAGCACGACTCCGTCTACGCGCTCGACGCCGGGACCGGCACGGTGATCTGGCGGACGAACCTCGGCGACCCGGTGCCGCAGGCCTTCCTCCCGTGCGGCAACATCGACCCCACCGGCATCACCGGCACGCCGGCCATCGATCCCGCGTCGGGGCTGCTGTACGCCGTGGCGTTCGTGCAGC
>DASWAT010000207.1:0-5541 GCA_036390995.1 Actinomycetota bacterium
TCCTTGGCCAGATGCCGGCGGTCGTGTGGGTCGTCGATCCTGAGCTCCGGTTCACCGTCTCAGAGGGCGGCGGCCTGGTGGCTCTGGGGGCTGAGCCGGGCGAGAACGTCGGCCGAAGCCTGTTCGAGTTCTTCGGCACAAGAGACCCGGACTTCCCTCCGATCGCCTCGCACCGCCGGGCGCTCCAAGGTCAGCCTGCCTCCTACGAGCTGGACTGGGCCGGACGCGCGTTCCACTCGCGGGTAGAACCTCTCCGCGCCGAAGACGGCCGGATCGTGGGGGCGATCGGGTTCGCCATCGATATCACCGAGCGCCGCCTCATGGAGCAGGAGCTGAAGCACGCCGAGGCCAAGTACCGGACCCTGGTGGAGCAGCTTCCCGCCGTGATCTACGTCGCGGGGTTCGGGCCCGGAGGGCAATGGCTGTACGTGAGCCCCAAGATCGCACAGCTGCTTGGCTACTCGCCCGAGGAGTGGATGACCCAGCCCGACCCCTTGGCGGCTCGCCTTCACCCCGATGACCGGGACCGGGTTCTGGCCGAGGAGGGAGACTGTCAGGCAACCGGTCGGTCCCTCTCCAGCGAGTACCGGGTCCGGGCCCGGGACGGGAGGGTCCTGTGGATCCGCGATGAGGCCGTCCCCGTGCCGACGGCGCCGGAGCTCTGGCAGGGGGTCATGCTGGACATCACCGCGCAGAAAGAGTCCGAGGAGATCCTGCGCACCACCATCACCGCCTTACGCCAGACCGATTCGGAGCGCCGCCTGCTGCTCGAGCGTCTCGTCCAGGCTCGAGACGAGGAGCAGCGACGGATCGCCGCAGATGTGCACGACGGGCCGGTGCAGAAGATGGTGGCCGTCGACCTTCGGCTGCAGATGCTCCGCAAGCGCTCGCCGGATCCGGTAGATGCAAAGCTCGTGGACGATCTCGTTTCGATGGTCCGGTCCTCCACCCAGGAGCTTCGCCACCTGCTGTTTCAGCTGGTTCCACCGGTGCTCGAGACCGAGGGCCTCTCGGCCGGCCTGAGGGCCCTTCTCCACGAGATGGGCCAGGAGACAGGTTTGGAGGTTGACCTGGAGGACCGCCTTGGGCCGGGTGATCCTGACGAGCCGGCAAGGGGAACGTGCTTCCGGATCGCCCAGGAGGCGCTCCGCAACGTCCACAAGCACGCCAAGGCGAGCAAGGTCGAGCTCCTCCTCGAGCCCTCCGGGGGCGAGGTGCACGTCCGCGTGCGCGATGACGGCGCCGGGTTCGACACGGCCGAGGCGGGGAAGCTCGGCCACTACGGACTCTCGAGCATGCGGGAGCGGGCCGAGCTCGCCGGCGGCCGGCTCAGGGTGGACTCCATGCCGGGACACGGCACGACCGTGGATCTCTGGATCCCGGCACCGACCCCAGAGGCCTGATGCGGATCACCCGGACTCGGAAGGGGTTGGCGATGCCCAACGACTCCAGGACGCAGGCATCCATCGCGATCGACGCCCCGGCCGCGAAGGTCTGGGAGGCGCTGACGACCCCGGACCTGATCAAGCGGTGGTTCTTCGGCGTCGACACGGAGACCGACTGGGCGGAGGGGAGCCCGATCGCGCACCGCGGCGAGTACCAGGGCAGGCCCTACGAGGACAGGGGCACGATCGTCAAGGTCGAGCCTGGACGTTTGCTCGTCCACACGCACTGGAGCCCCGTGTCCGGCCTGGCGGACAGGCCCGAGAACCATCAGGAGGTCTCCTGGGCCCTCTCCGAGCGAGACGGCAAGACCGAGCTCACCGTCACCGAGGTCAACCTCCCTTCAGAAGAGGCGAAGGCGGTCTCCGAGGAGGGCTGGAAGACCGTGCTCGGTGGTCTCAGAGACCTGGTCGAGGCCTGACTGCCATCTGGCCGCCCTTCCCAGGAGGACTTCGCCCAGAGTGGGCCGCGCTACGATCTGATCCTCGATATCGTGGGTGGACCCTTCCTTGTCAGACTGCAGACGTGCGCTGAAGTGGTCATCACCGTTGGAGGCGAGGAGCGCCGGCCGGGCGAAGGCGCGAAGGGAGGACCGAGATCGTGAGCGACCGGATCGAAGGGAACGGAGGCGTCGGACCGAACGCCTCGAACGGAACACCTAGCGGCGGTCCATCCGGCTCGCCGCCGCCGTTCCGGCCGAGACGGCCGCTCGGTGCGGTGATCGCCTCGGCCGTCGACGGTGCCCGTACCTTGGTGCGCAAGCAGGTGGAGCTGGCCAGGATCGAGATGACCGAGGCCGTGTCGGTGCGGGCGAAGGGCGCCGGCATGATGGCCGCCGCCGCCGTGCTCGGTCTGTTCGCGCTCGGCTTCGCGGCGGCCTCGGGATCGGCCGCGCTGGACCTGGTGCTCCCGGCGTGGGCCGCCCACCTGATCGTGTCGGCCGTGTTCGTCGCGATCGCGGGTGCGCTCGTCCTCGCCGGCCGCCGCGCCATGCGGACCGCCCCCACCACGCCGGAGCGGACGCAGGAGACGCTGAAGGAGGACGCCCGATGGGCCAGGCAGCAGCTCGCAAGGTGACCGAGATCCACGAGGCCCGGCAACGGCTCGAGCTGGACCTCCAGGAGCTCGAGGACCGCCTTCCCGCCCCGCTCCGCTCGGTCAAGAGCCTGGTCGGCGTGCTTCTCGGGACGGCGGCCATGGCCTTCTTCGTGCTCCGGCGCGTCCGGTCGAGGCGATCGGATCGCAGCCCCGCGGCCGAAGTGGTCGTCCGGATCGTGCGCGACGATCGGTGACCCTTGGCGGCCGCCCGTGCCGCTGCCAAGGAACACGATCGGCAGTATCAGCACCTTCCGGAGCATCTCCGGCGAGTAGTGTTCCGCGAAGGCCTGAGACCCCTGGGTTCGATTTGACGTGAGGTGGGGTCGTCGCTAGCGTCGATCGCGGAAGTCCGGGCGAGCGTGGGGTGACATCGTGACCAAGATCCTGATCCTCACTGGCGACGCCGCCGAGTCCCTGGAGGTCATGTATCCCTACCAGCGTCTGCAGGAGGAGGGATACGAGGTCCGCATCGCGGCGCCGTGGAAGAAGAAGCTCCAGTTCGTCGTGCACGACTTCGAGGAGGGCTACGACACCTACACGGAGAAGCCAGGGTACACGTGGCAGGCGGACCTCGCCTTCGCCGATGTGCGGCCCGAGGAGTACGCGGCGGTCGTGATCCCGGGAGGTCGGGCGCCGGAGTACATCCGCAACGATCCCGACTTCCAGCGCGTGGTCAAGCACTTCTTCGAAGCCGACAAGCCCGTGGCCCAGCTCTGCCACGCGCCGCTCGCCCTGGCCTCGGTGGGTCTGCTGGAGGGGCGGAAGACGGCGGCCTATCCCGCGCTCGCGCCCGACGTGCAGGCGGCCGGGGCTCAGTTCGTCGACTCGGAGGCAGTCGTGGACGGCCTGATGGTGTCCGCTCGGGCCTGGCCCGACCACCCGGCCTGGATGCGGGAATTCATGCAGATCCTCCGCTCCAAGGCGCCGGCGACGTAGCGCCAGGTAGGCGGGGCGGGACGAACCGGGACGAGCCCCCGGACTTCGTTCTCGGGACCGAGGGGCGGACCGGTATTCCTCCCGGTGCGCAGTCGAGCCTGAAGCGGGGACGGGTCAGTGCTTGTTGCGCGTCACGCGGAACAGGGCGACCGGCTCCGCGATCCCCTTCAGGGACCGATCGTCGAGGTGCTCGAAGCCAAAGGACGTGTCCTCAACCGCATCCACGACCGCTCGGCTCACGAGCACCTCCCCTCGCCCTGCCACGCCCGCGATGCGGGAGGCCAGGTTCACCGTTCCCCCGAAGACATCGAGGTCCCGCTCGATCACGGGTCCGGTGTGGATCCCCGCATGGGCCGACAGGGACCCCTCCGCCCCCATGGTCTCCACCAGGTCGACCGCGGCCTCGACGCTTCGCTTCACCTCGGAGAACCGCAGCAGGGCCCCGTCGCCCAAGAGCTTCACGAGGCGGCCGCCACTCTGCGTGGCGACCGCGTCCGCGTGCCGTTGGAGCGACGTCGCCGCTCGAACGGCCGCCTCGTCCCCGCGCTCCTCGGTCAGACTCGTGAACCCGGAGAGGTCCACGAACACGATCGCGGGCGGGCCCTGCGACTGCGGCATCGGGACCACGTCGCGCGTGGCGAGGAACCGTTCGATCCCCTCGACGATGCTGGCCACGAACCGCTGCTCGATGTAGCGGTAGCTGAGCCACGTGAACATCTCCGGAGCCAGGCGGACGAGGGTGGCAGCGGCGAGTGCCACGTCCTGAGGGAAGCGGTCGATCTCTCCCCGGAACATCCGTTCCTGGGCCGGACGCCCCATCTGCTCATCGAGCAGCTCGGTCCATCCCATGGCCACGACCCTGGTGCCCTCACCGAGCAGTCGGGCGGCCCGGAGGAAGACGTCGTCACCGCTCGCGAGGCGCCATCCCTCGAGGAATCGTTCGAGCATCGCCTCCTCGTGGACGTGGATCGGCGCCGCCGGATCGGGCCGGGGCAGCCCCAGGACCTCGTACAGGGCAGGCAGGAGGACCGCCGCCGGCCCCGCGGAGGCGACGAAGTCGGCGAACGTCCGACTCGAGCGGGGCGCCGGCGCCAGGGGTAGATAGGCGTCCACGTGGTCGAGGTTGAGCCAGCCCTCGGCCACAGCTCGCTCCAGAAGCGCCTCGGAAAGGCCAGCATCGAGGAGCGCTGACACGAGCTTTACCCGGAAGACGTCGCCGGATCGGAACTCCCCCGGCTGTCCGGGCTTGACGATGCCGATGGAAACGAGCCAGGTGACTCGATCCTGGGGAACACCGGCTTCCGCCGCGATCTCCTCCGCGGAAAAGGCCCTCGCCACGGGGCCATCGTAGTCGGCTCCGACTGCCCGATGACCGAGTAGCACATCCTGTTGGGCATGCCTGTATCTGCTTCCTTCCGGACTCCGTGTCCGTGGGTGCCGGCAAGGTGACGCTCACCGTGACGAACTAAGGACGGTGCCGAGCACACATTCACCCTCGACGAGCAGTTCGAGCACGAACCTGGACCCCGGGAAGACCGTGACGATCACGCTCGATCTGTCGAGCACGGTCGGCTAGCACTGCAACATCCACCCGTCGATGACGGGAACTCTGACCGTTGGGTAGAGGTCCGTCACGCGCCGAATCGTAGTCCGCGCCATGACACTGGGCGCCGCTCCCCGGGGGCCATTCACCGGGGCGATCGATGGTCCCCCGGAGACCAGCGAGTCCCTGCGGGCTTCACGGGCCTCCGAGGGCTCACGCAACCTACCCAGCCACCACGAGGGGAAACTAGCTGTCCCCGCGCCGATCTAGAGTCAGAACGCCCGTTGATCTGCGGCAAGGGACAGGCTCACCGACCGAGAGGGGGCGACATGAGATCGGTGATCAGGACCACCGCGTTCGCCACGATCCTGTGCCTGGCGGGGAGCACGGCGAACGCGGCCACGCCGAACCTAACCGGGTACCCGAATTCGATGGCCTCGACCGGCGATTCCATCACCCGCGCGTACAACACGGGCACGGCACCCTTCTCCGACGCCATCGGCAACTCCTGGTCGACGGGC
>DASWAT010000208.1:0-6385 GCA_036390995.1 Actinomycetota bacterium
GAGGCCAACCGCTTCGAGCGGGAGCTCGCCATCGTGGTCCGCCTGGTGGCCCCCGAGCTCCTCCAGGTCCCCGGATGCGCCACGCTGGGCGCCGCCAAGCTCGTGGGGGAGACCGGCGGCGTACGCCGGTTCCGCTCCGAAGCCGCCTTCGCCATGCACGCGGGGGCCTCACCGCTCGAGGTGTCCTCCGGTGAACGCCAGCGCCACCGGCTGAACCGCTCGGGGAACCGCCAACTGAACGCCGCCCTGCACCGGATCGCCGTCACCCAGAAGCGGATCCATCCCCCGGCGCAGGCCTTCCTCGAACGCAAGCGCCGGGAGGGTCAGAACCCACGAGAGGCACTTCGTTGTCTGAAGCGTCAGCTCGCTCGAACCGTCTACCGGACCCTGCTTCGGATCGAGACACGAAAGGGACCGGCCATGCCCCAAACTAGTGTCCGCGCCGTCGACTTGGCGGCGTCGGCTTGACATAGGAGCAACCCATGCGGGAGGTGAGGGTGTGACCAGGACGGTGTTCACGGGTGGGCGGGTGTTCGACGGGACCGGCGCGGACCCCGCCGAGGCCGATGTGGCGATCGAGGACGGGCGGATCGTCGGGGTCGGCTCGGGGCTCGATGGCGACGAGGGCGTCGACGTTTCCGACGGGGTGCTGCTGCCCGGGCTGTTCGACTGCCACGTCCACCTCGCGATGCGCTACGAGGACTTCGACGAGACCGCGACGATGCATCTGCCGTTCTCGTACCGGTTCTTCACCGTGGCCGAGAACCTCCGCCGCACGTTGGCCCTGGGGATCACCACGGTGCGGGATGCCTCCGGCGCCGACCTCGGCCTGAAGATGGCCGTCGAGGACGGGATGCTCGTGGGTCCACGCATGCAGGTCTCGGTGACGATGCTGAGCATGACCGGCGGGCACAACGATCCGTGGCTCCCGAGCGGGGGGACGTCTGCGTGGGGGGTGCCGTACCCCGGCATGCCCGACGGTGTGTGCGACGGGCCGGGCGGCGTGAGCGCGAAGGTGCGCGAGGTCGTCCGTGCCGGCGCGGACGTGATCAAGATCGCCTCGAGCGGTGGGTTCCTCTCGCCGCTCGACGATCCGAGCATGCCGCACTTCTCCCAGGACGAGCTCGACGCGATCGTGCGGACCGCCGGCGACATGGGGCGCTGGGTCATGGCCCACGCGCACGGCGCCGAGGGCATCAAGCGGGCGGTCCGCGCCGGCGTCCGCTCGGTCGATCACGGCACCTACCTCGACGACGAGGGGATCGCGCTGATGCTCGAGCGAGGCACGTGGCTCGTGCCGACGCTCACCGCCGGCGACACCACCGACGAGCTCGCGAACGACCCGAAGGTGCCCGAGCCGGTGCGGGAGAAGCTCCGAGGTCTGGGGCGGCCCGAGCTCGACGCGTTCCGACGGGCCGCCGAGGCCGGCGTGAAGGTGGCCATGGGCACCGACTGCCCGGTGGCCCCGCACGGCACGAACCTGCGCGAGCTCCAGCTCATGGCCGAGAACGGGTTCACGCCGACGCAGGCGCTGGTCGCCGCCACGTCCAGCGCGGCCGAGCTCATGGGTCTGCAGGACGAGCTCGGCACGATCGAACCCGGCAAGCGGGCCGACCTCGTGGTCGTCGAGGGCGACCCGTTCGAGCTCGCCACGCTCCGCGAGCGGATCCGGCAGGTGTGGAAGGACGGCGTCCGGGTGGTACCGGCGTGAGCGACGTGACGCCCCACCCACCGGCCACACCGGCGTTCGGGCACGTCGTCCGGGGCGGGCCGGCCCACCGCTACGCGCTCGAGGGGCCGCTGCAGGTGGTGAAGTTCGCCGTGGGGGAGTTCGACAACAACGTCTACGTGGTCGCCTGCCAGGGCCTGGCGCTGATCGTCGACGGCGCGGCCGAGCCAGAGCGGATCCTCGGCGAGGTCGAGGACCTGGACGTGATCGGGATCGTCCAGACCCACAACCACCCTGACCACGTCCAAGCGCTCGCGGCGATCACGGAGGCGCTGCACGTCCCGGTCCATGCCCACCCGGACGATCCGATGCCGGTGCCGGCGCGGCCGCTCGCCGACGGCGACGTGCTCCGGGTGGGTTCGGTGAAGGTCCGGGTGCTCCACACGCCAGGCCACACGCCCGGCAGCACGTGCCACCTGGTGGACGGGTTCCTGTTCACGGGCGACACCCTCTTCCCGGGCGGCCCCGGCAACACCATGGGCAACCCCGCGAGGTTCTCACGGATCATGGAGAGTCTGGATCGGCTGTTCGAGCAGCCCGACCACACGCGGGTCTGTCCCGGCCACGGCCTCGACACGACGATCGGCCGGGAGCGGCCGTACGTCGAGGCCTGGCGTGCCAGGGGCTGGTAGCGGCGGAGTCAGCCGCAGCTGCTGGACAGCAGGAGCGCGAGCGTACGTCGGCCGTTCTTCGTGTCCCGGTATCCAACCGCCCACGCCGTGCCGTCGGGGAGGGCGGAGACCGCGGCAAGGCTCTCCGACCCGACCACGGCCGACCCGGCCACGAGGGACCAACGCTTCCCGTCGAAGAGCTGGATGAGCGCGGCGACGCCGTCGCCGGCCGGCCGGCGCCCGACGGCCCACAGGCCCGCGGCCGACGGCATGCTCGCCGCGTCGAGCTCGCCCTTGCGACGGACGGTTCCCACCGGCTTCCAGGCCGTGCCGTTCCATCGCACGATCGCGGTGCCGACCGCCCAGGCCTCGTCGGGGGCGCCGGCCGAGACGCCGAACAGGTCGCCCCGAACGTCGAGCGTCGTCCACCTCCACTGGTTGCCGTCGAAGTGCATGGCGGCCGGCCGCTGGTGGTGGTACCCGACCGCCCACACGTCGTCGGGAGCGGCCGCGTCGACGCTTCGCAGGAGGCTCTTCCCCCCTCCCGCCTTCGTCGCGGTGACGGTCCAGGCCGTGCCGTCCCAGTGCAGGATCAGTGCCCGCTCCGAGCCGATGCCGGTGTCGCCCTCGTAGCCGACCGCCCACGCGTCGGTGGGCGAGACCGTCACCACGCCTGACAGGGCGCCGCCGCCGAGCAGGTTCGGGGCGATCGCCGTGTTCCACGACGTCCCGTCCCAGCGCAGGATCATCGGCTGCGCCCCGGCCCCACTGGACGCTGATCCGACCGCCCAGACGTCGTCGGGGCCGGTCGCATCGACGGCGGCGAGGGAGTTCTCCAACGTTCCGGTGTCCGGCGCCTCCACGTCCACCCACAGGGAGCCGTCCCAGTGCTCGATCAGGGTGCTCGATGGGCGGTCCGGGCTCCCGGTGGATCCCACCGCCCAGACGTCGCTGCCGCTCAGGGCGACCGCGCCGACGAGCTGGCTCCCGGCCTTGTCCGGATCCACCGTGGCCACCTGCTCGGATGCTCGGGTGCAGACGGGCGAGGGAGACGCCGCCGGCGTGACGACCGCCCGATCCCCGCTGGTGCCGCCGGTTCCCCCGAACAGCGCGTTCACGCCGAATCCGATCCCGGCGGTGACGGCGAACGCCACGACGCCGTTGCGGAGGGCTCGTCGTTGGGTCGGGTTCACGGCGGCTGGGTGGGGTCCACGGCAGGTAGAAGCTACTTCGAACGCGGCGGATCCGTCGCAGGATCGGCGGCCCGGATCGCCCTTCGGTACGCTCTGGTCGCATGGGCGCATTCGAGCGTGACGTGGTGATCGTCGGGGGAGGCCACAACGGGCTGGCCTGCGCCGCGTACCTGGCGAAGGCCGGGCTCGACGTCGTGGTGCTCGAGCGACGGAGCATCCTGGGTGGGGCGGCGGCCACCGAGGAGCCATGGCCTGGCTACCGCGTGTCGAGCGCTTCGTACGTGGTCTCGCTGATGCCGACGCAGGTCGTGGACGAGCTGCGGCTGAAGCGGTTCGGCTACGAGGTCTCCATCATCACGCCCGACTACTTCGTGCCGTTCCCCGACGGCACCGCGCTCACGCTGTGGGGGGACACCGCGCGCGACGCCGCGAACATCGCGAGGTTCTCGGCGAAGGACGCCGACGCGTACCTCGCGTTCGACCGGTACTTCGACCGGGTCGCGAAGCTGCTGAGGGACCTGCTGTTCGTCGTGCCGCCGAATGTGCGTCTGCGCGAGCTGCCTCGGTGGATCTCGATGGCCGCGAAGATGCGCGCCTGGTCCGGGCGTGACGTCCACGAGGCCGTGCGCTTGTTCACGATGAGCGCGGCCGACTTCCTCGACGAGTGGTTCGAGGACGAGCGGGTGAAGGGCGCGATGGCCACCCAGGCCATCATCGGGGCGTGGTGTGGTCCGATGACGCCGGGCTCCGCCTACGTCCTCATGCACCACTGGATCGGCGAGATCGATGGGCACGCCGGCGCCTGGGGATGGGTCAAGGGCGGCATGGGCGGTGTCTCGGCCGCGATGGCTCGGGCCGCGGAGGCGGCCGGCGCCGAGATCCGCACCGGCGCCGAGGTCCAGCGGGTGGCGATCACCTCCGGCGGCCGCGCGGTGGGGGTCGAGCTCACCGACGGCTCGCTCGTGCGCGCCGCCCGTGTGGTCTCGAGCGCCCACCCGATCACGACGTATCTCGACCTGGTCGGCGAGGAGCGGTTGCCGCACGACGTGGTGGCCGACGTGCGGCGGTTCCGGACCCGCTCGGGCTCGGTGAAGGTGAACGTCGCGCTCTCCGAGCTGCCCGAGTTCCCGTCGTGGGACCAGGACGGCGACGTCCACCGCGGCCTGGCCGCCGTATCGCCCTCGGTCGAGTACCTCGAGCGCGCGTGGGACGACGCGAAGTACGGCCGGATGTCGGAGCACCCGTACGTGGAGGTCGTGTTCCCCACCGCGCACGAGCCGGAGGGCCTCGCCCCGAAGGGCAAGCACCTCATGCTCGCGTTCTCCCAGTACGGTCCCTACGAACTCCGCGAGGGATCGTGGGACGAGGGCGGCCGCGAGGAGTGGGGACGGCGGGTGCTCCGCACGCTCGGCCAGTTCGCGCCCACCCTCGAGGCGGCCGTGGAGCACGTGGAGGTCCTCGCGCCGAGGGACATCGAGCAGCGGTTCGGCCTGCTCGGCGGCAACATCATGCAGGGCGAGCTCACGCCGGACCAGATGTTCAGCTTCCGGCCGATCCCGTACTACGGCGACTACCGCTCGCCGGTCGCAGGGCTGTACCTGTGCGGATCCGGCACCCATCCCGGCGGAGGGGTCATGGGCGTGCCGGGGCGCAACGCCGCGAGCGTGATCCTCCGCGACCACCGGCGGAACCGCCTGGTGGACCGGGCGAACGTCCTTCGCCGGTAGATGCTGGCCGAGCTCGCGTCCGCCGTTCGCGACCGTCGGGTCTCGCCGAGTGAGCTCGTCGCGCGCGCATACGAGCGGATCGAGCGGCTGAACCCGGACCTCGGCGCCGTGATCCGGCTCCGCGACCAAGAGGAAGCGCTCGCGGAGGCCGCCTCGGTCGATCGGGACGCACCCCTCGCAGGGCTCCCGCTCCTGGTGAAGGACAACGAGCACCTCGCGGGGCTGCCGACGACCTACGGCTCGCTACTGTGTCGCAACCGGCCGCCGGAGGAGCGTGACGGCTACATCCCCGGCAGGTTGCGCGCCGCGGGTGCGATCCCCGTGGGCAAGACGAACGTGCCCGAGTTCACGTTCGATGGGTTCACGGACAACCTCCTCTACGGCGTCACGCGGAACCCGTGGAACCGCGACTGGTCGCCGGGCGGATCTTCCGGCGGGTCGGGCGCGGCCCTCGCCGCCGGGATGGTTCCGCTGGCGACCGGGACCGACGGCGGTGGCTCGATCCGCATCCCAGCGACCTTCTGCGGACTGGCGGGTCTGAAGCCCACCCACGGCGTGGTCGCCCGCGAGCCGATCCCCGCGTGGATCGACCTGTCCACGTACGGCCCGCTGGCCGTCTCGGTGGTCGACGTGGGGCTGTTGCTCGGACTGATGGCCGGCTCCGCGCCGGGCGATCCGACCGCGCTGCCGGTCCCTCTGCCCGCGTTCCGAGGCCTGCCGTCGAGGGCGTTCGCTACGCCTCGACTCCTGGACGCCGGTCCGTTGCCGTCGAGCGTGGCCGCGCGGTTCGACGAGGCGCTCCGCTCGGTGGAGCGGGACCTCGGCATCCCGGTCGAGCCGCTCGAGGCCGGATCGGTTCTCGGTCCGATCGGCGATCCGTACGCCGACTGGTTCGTGACGTGCGCGTTCGAGCACCTGTACCTGCTCGGGCGCGACACGGTCAGGGTGAACCTCGACAGGTTCGCCCCGAGCTTCCGATCCTCCATGGAGGAGGCGATGCGGATCCCACCCGAGGACTACATGGGCGCCCGGCGCCGGCGGTTCGACTACGCGAAGGCGCTGGACCTCGTGCTCGACACAGACGCCGTCCTGCTGTCGCCCACGATCCCGATCGACGGGTGGGCA
>DASWAT010000209.1:0-3960 GCA_036390995.1 Actinomycetota bacterium
CCGCGGAACGGCGTCGACAGGTGCCACACGTTCGCCGTGCCCAGCAGCTCCGGCTCGCGAGGGTGCCGCAGGTCCTCGCAGAAGAGGGAAAGTGTCTGGCTCACGGCTTCCACCACGACGGCATGTTCCTCGCGTTCCTTCGCGGAGGCGAACAGCCGGTCCGCGGAGGCCCGGTCCTCCTTGGGGTCGCCGAACCGCGGCGACGAGCCGGCAAGCGGGACGGCCGTGACCTCGCGTCCCCGCTTGGCCACGAGGAGCTCGGGGGTCGCCCCGACGAGCGTTCGCCCCGCGGCCGTGGGAACGGCGAAGGCGAAGCAGTCCGGATCCACCGCGCGAAGCCGCCACAGGAGCTGCTTCGGGTCCAGCTCCCGCTCGGCGTCGACGATCAGGGAGCGGGCGAGAACGATCTTCCGCAGCTCGCCGCCTCGGATCCGCCGCGTCGCCTCGGCAACGGCCGTTGCATACGCATCCGGTTCCGGATCCGGGCGCAGCTGCATCTCTGCGAAGGCCTCATGGGGGACGGCCCGTCCCACCCACCGCTCCCGATGGCGAGCGGCCGGCCCCGATCCCTCGCGCCAGGCGTCGACCTGCAGGGTCTCTCCGGGGGTGGTGCGAACCACCGAGCGAGACGGGATCACGAGACTGCCGGATCCCCCCGCGAAGGGGAACGCCCCCATGGCCACCGGCGGGGGAGCTCCCGGGGTCTCGAAGGTGATCTCGCGGAACATCTTCGCGGCCACGGCGGCGGCATCGCCGAGTGCCACGCCGGCGCCGCCGGCCCCCGGGGCCGACGCCACCCCCATCCCCGAGAGGCCGAGCCCTCGACGTTCGAAGAAGAACCCTCCGGGCTCGTAGTTCGCCAGCAGGTCGAAGGCGGGGCCCAGCCCAACCGAGCGCGAGCGCAGGGGCTCGCCGCTCACCCCCGGGTTCCCACGAGGAGCTGGGCGGCCCCACCGGTGAGCTGGAGCCGGCGAACGTCGGGGAAGCCTGCGGCCCGGAGCCGGTCGAGCATCTCGGCGGGGCCGGGGAGGTAGGCGAGCGATCGGGGGAGGTAGCGGTAGGCGGCTCGATCCGACAGGGCCCCACCGATCAGGGGGACGATCTGCCCGAAGTACAGGGCGTGGCCCGCCCTCAGCAGGGGGTTCTCGGGCTGGGACGCGTCGAGGAGAGCGACACGTCCACCTGGGCGCACCACGCGGCCGACCTCGGCGAAGAACGCGGCGAGGTCCACGACGTTTCGCATCGCGAACCCGGAGGTGACGCCGTCCACGGAGGCGTCGCGCAGCGGAAGACGAAGGACGTCCGCCTGGACGAGGGGCGCCTCGGTCTTCGCCGCTCCGAGCATGCCGCTCGAGAAGTCGAACCCGACGGCCCGGTACCCGCTCGCCTGCAGGTCACGGCAGAGGTCGCCGGTACCGCACGCGA
This sequence comes from Actinomycetota bacterium, assembly GCA_036390995.1. Classification (GTDB taxonomy): domain Bacteria; phylum Actinomycetota; class UBA4738; order UBA4738; family HRBIN12; genus DASQQQ01. The sequence continues at coordinate 1,426 of DASWAT010000209.1, forward strand.
GATCGGCCACCAGCGCCCGCCCTGGCAACCGCAGCTCGCCGATCGCACGCCGCCGCCACCCCACGTCGAGGCCGAACGTCATGACCCGATTCACGAGGTCGTAGCGTCCGGCGATCGAGTCGAACATCGTGCGGACGCGCCTGGCTTTCTCGACGCCACTCGGCAGCTCGGTCACGGCCGCCGCGCCCGGTCCATCCGCATGGACTCGGCGCGCGCCGCCTCGACCTCGACGGCGCCGCCCACCCGCTCGACGTGCGCCTCGGCCACGCCGAGCAGCACCCGCCGGAAATGGTTCGCCACCAGCTCGGTGACGGCGGGAAGCAGCGTGCGGAACGCCTCCACCAGTTGGGCGGCTGCCTCCTCGTCGCTGCCGGCGGTGTCGCGGATCGGTTTGCGGACGTGCTCGTCGAAGAGCTCGACCGCTCGCTCGGCCAGTCCGAGCATCGCCTCGTGGGTGTCGTGGGCGAGCGAGAGCAACTCCCCGAGCGGCAGCCCGAACTCCAGCAGCTTCAACGCGGCACGGACCATCCCGGTGTCCGTGGCCGTGTACGTGTCCTGCCCGTCGACCACACGGCCCAGGCGGATGCCCTCGCGCTCCACCGCCTGGATCAGCGAGGCGGGAACGCCGCTCCGCTGCGCGAACTGCTCGAGCGTGAGGAGCTCGTCCTCGGCGCCCTCGCCGCGGGCGGCCGCCACCGCGACCGCCAGGTCGGCGTCCGCCTTGCCGAGCTCTCCGTCGATGACGCGCTTGATGGCGGCCAGCGTGAGGCCTCTGCGCTGCATCGAGCGGACCTCGTGGATGCGCTCCACGTGCTCGGGTCCGTACCAGGCGACCCGGCCCTCGCGCTCAGGCGGTGGTAGGAGCCCTCTCGACTGGTAGTAGCGGACGGTGTCGACGGAAACGTCGCCGGCCGCGGCGAGCTGTTCCACCCGGTACCTCACGACCGGACACTCTACGAGTGTTCGCTCGAATCATCATCCGGGCCGCGGGTCGGACCTGTGGAGGCGCGGCTCCGATCACCGGAGAGGGCTACAGCCGCTGCGACGAGAACGAGAGGATCCGACAACCCTGCTGTGCGGCCACCCAGATGACGACCTTCGACGGCGGTTGGCCGGCACCCGGGCCCGCGAGGTACACGCCGAGGTAGGCGGGGGTTCCCTCGAACCGCGTCCTGATGAGGCGCACCAGGCGATCGTTCCCGGTCGGTCCCGCCGCTTCGGCAACGCAGGCTTGGGCGACGGAGGTGGCCGCCGGGATCAGATCCTTGGGCGCCTCGAACGAGGCCTCCTGCCCTCCACGAGCCTGCGTCGCCACCTCGGCCGCAAGGGCCTGGAGCTTCGCGGCGTCGTAGTTGAGGTTCGGCTGGTCCTCGAGCTGCACTTGCCCGGCGAGGGCCGCCGGCGCCGGGACGGCGGGCGAGGCCGCGCCGCCCTCGGCGCCCGCCCCGAGACCGCCGGTGGCCCGGTCATCGGCCCCTCCGCCCAGGCGAGGCAGGGTCACCGCAAGCAGTGCGACCAGCGCGGCGGCCGCGGCGAGCCCACCCGCCCACTGCAGCCGCGCCAGCCACGGCATCCGGGCGGGCTTGCGCACCTGCCGGTCGATCTCCGAGGTGACCGGCTTCATGACGCCGACCGGGACCGGTTCTTCCGGAAGGGACCCGAGGGCCCGAACCGCGGTACGCGCCAGCTCGACCTCTTCCCGACAGGTCCGGCAGATCGTCAGATGGGCCTCGACGGCGGCGCGTTCGTCCTCCCTGAGCGCGCCCTCAACGTGCCCGGCCAGCAGGTCCTCGGGATGGGTGGATGGGGTCATCGGGATCTCGCTTCGTCTGACGGTTCCGGGGGCTCCGGCCGTTCCCCCGGGGCTTCCCGGAGGGCGCGGGCCAGGATCACTCGACCGCGGTGGAGTCGTGACTTCACGGTGCCCACCGGGATGCCGAGGACGACCCCGACTTCTTCGTAGGGTAGGTCCTGGACGTCGTGGAGGATCATCGCCGCGCGGTAGTCCTCGGGCACCTGCAGCAGCGCACGCTGGACGTCCACGGAAAGGTCGGTGAGCTCGGCGTGATCCGGAGCGGGCGGCGGCTCAACCTCGTGGTCGGGGATACGGTCGAGCAGCGGCGACCGCTGTCGCTTGCGGAGCAGGTCGTAGCAGGCGTTCACGGTCACCCGGTGCAGCCACGTGGAGAAGGCGGCCTCGCCCCGGAACGAGGACAGCTTCCGCAGAGCGGTCAGGAAAGCCTCCTGCGCGGCGTCACGCGCGTCTTCCTCGCGCCCGGTCATCCGCAGGGCGAGGTTGTAGACCTTCCGCTCGTGGCGCTCGACGAGAACCCCGAACGCGGACCGATCCCCCTCCTTGCACCTGCGGACCAGATCCTCGTCGCGGTCCTCGGACGGCATTACTGGACCACCCTTGTTCCGTGGAACTCCAAGGATCGGACCTCCCGAGGGTGCATGCTCTGGGCATCTCGGTGACCGGCGGGGGGAGGGCCAGGTGGCATCGCCCCTCGAGGGCCATTCTGATACCGCCACCCC
>DASWAT010000210.1:0-6344 GCA_036390995.1 Actinomycetota bacterium
CTGCAAGCTCCAGGTTTCCTGAGGATCCGTGCAGGGTTCGCTGCGGACGCGCGTGAACCTTCGGATGGGGATCGGAAGGCAGCTGGGAGTTCGCACCGAGCCGCCCTTCAGGTGAGACAGCGAAGATCGCGGCAGGTGAAGCGACGCGCGAGGGAGGAGTCCGATGCAGCGGAGGAAGCAGGCGACCCTACTGGTGCTCACGGGATCTGGTGCGGGTGATGTCACCGCGGCGATCAACGCGATGGCCGGCGTCACGGCGGTGCATCGTGTGCGCGGACCGTAGGGCGTCCTCCCCGCTCCCAAGGCTTCTCCGAAAACCGCCTCTGACCTGCTGTGGGTACTACCCTCCTTAACCTGTGGGCACTCCGCAAGAAAGGCCGCAAACCGCGTGGTCAGGGGGTTCTGAGAACACCCCACCCAACCAACCAACCAACCAACCACCGACCGACCCACCGATCGGATATCGAAGGGCGGGCGGCGCCCCGACGCGGCTGGATCAGTCCCGGATGATCCCGGCCCTCATGCCACCGTCGACGAGCAGCACCGACCCGGTGCAGAACGACGACTCCGCGCTCGCGAAGAACGCGGCGGCATCGGCCACGTCCGTCGCCTGCCCGATCCTTCCGATCGGAGGTATCTGCCACTCCGACGTGTCGTACGGCCAACCTTCCTCACCCCCGGGCGACGCGGAATGGCGCATGCCCGGCCCGATGTCGCCGGGGCAGATGCAGTTCGAGCGCACGCCGTCGTGACCCCCGTCGAGCGCCAACATCTGCGAGAGCATGATCACCGCGGCCTTTGAGATCGAGTACGCGCCGATCTCCGGTTCGCCGGTCACCCCCGCGTCGGATGCGATGTGGATCATGCACCCGGTTCGCGCGGCCAGATGCGGGTAACACGCTCGCGCATACAGGAACGGTCCACGCAGGTTCACGGCCATCACTCGGTCGAAGTCGGCGATGGGCGTGTCGACCAGCCGTGCGTCCAGGCTGATCCCGGCGTTGTTGACCAAGATGTCGAGTCCGCCGAGCCGTTCGACCGCGAACGCGACCGAAGCCTCGACATCGTCCGGATCGGCGGCGTCGGCCCGGTAGAACCACGCCTCGGCGCTGGTCCCTCGGAGCCGCTCGATCGCTTGGGCTCCGAATTCCTCGTCGCGGCCGGTTACGACGACCGAGGAACCCTCTGCCAGGAATCGCTCCGCGATCGCGAACCCGAGCCCGGAGGTTCCTCCGGTCACGAGCGCAGCCTTGCCGTCCAGGCTCCCCATCTCGCGGAGCATATCCCCGGTCGTGTCCCGGAACCGCCAGGGACCGATCCGGATCATCAGCAGCTATCGTTTGCGGTGCGGCCTGACGGCTTCGCCGATGTCGTCGAGGCAAGGGAGGTTAACCGAGATGGTGGTTTGCGTTCCCGTGACCAGAGACGGCTTGGTCGACCCGCGTTGGGGTCGCGCGGATCGGGTGGCCATCGCAGAGGTCACCGCGAGTGGGGTCGGGGACTGGCAAGAGTTCGACGTCGGGTGGGGCACCCTCCACGATGAGGGAACCGAAGGCTCCCATCACGCACGTGTGGCTCGCTTCCTTCTCGACCACCATGTCGAGGCCGTCGTCTTGGATCACAGGGGGCGACCCGATGATGCACACGCTCCAGCAGATGGGACTCAAGGTCCACCTCGGGGCCGGTGGCAACGCGCGGCAGGCTGCGATGGCGGTCAACGACAGCGGACCGAACTGAGATCTCTTTCGTCTTCGCTCGTTGCCCCACGCGCATGATTCTGGATCCGTCGGACCCGTCTGGGGCTGCTACCAGCAACTGTGGAAGCTCGCCCCCTTAACCTGTGGACACTCGATTCAGGGGTTCGCGTTCGTCCAGGTCAGCGGGTTTCGAGAACACGCCACCAACCAACCAGGGGCAGACCCGAACAGCGCCGTCGACCCGAGCGCCGATGAGACAGCCGAAGGCCCCGAGCCATGTCGTACCCGGGGCCTTCCAGCGTTCTGTGACTGCTTCCAGGCCCTCTCCGCGGACTTAGCAGAAGATGCTAACGCCCCCGGGCCCGATGAGCAGGCCTACGACGATCAAGACGATGCCCGCAACGATACCGCCGCGCACGAGCGTGACGATGCCGGCGATCACCAGGACCGCTGCGATGATCCACAGGATGGTCGAGACTGCGCCGCCGCACCCTTTGGCAGCCAGCATCAGCTCCATACGTACCTCCCTCCCTTCCAGATGACCTGGAACCGGAGTACCCGCAGCAGCAGAGTGCGAAACGGCGAAGCCAGGGCCGCAGACTCAGAGGTAGCTCGCCAACGACTCTTCGATGTAGCGATCGTCCTGGAGGAGGAAGTGGAAGTCGATGAGGTCATCCAGCGTGAAGGCGGGGCTCTTCGGGAGCGGCCCGCGCGGGTCCGGCTCGGTATCGCCGAAGCGCGCGGTGCTCGGGTGCCCGCTGCGGTCCTCAGCGCCGACGCCCGCCGAGACGAGCAGGGCGATGATCCTGCGATCGGCCCGCTTCTCGACGTCCTCCCGACACGCCGGACAGATGAACGAGTAGATCCCGTCGCTGTCGCCCTGGAGCACGTGCAGCAGGACGGCGTCCGCGCTCACGTCCACCTCCCCGCACGTGGGACACCTCGTCCGGATGATCGTCATACCTTGTGAATCGGCCCTCGGCCAGGGATGTTTCAGCGTTTCGGCATCGAACGGGGCTACCAGGCGCGGGCCATCTTTCCGTGGCCCGGGGATCTGTCGGGGACTAGTCATCGTGGAGCGCTCACATCCTGAGGAAGTCACCAGCCACGTCGACGTGCGCCGCTGTCAGGAGGGAGCGAAGGATCCCCGGGTCTTGGCCCCGGTCGGCGCCGGATGCGTCCAACGAGTGGCCAGCCGGTGGATCCGACGTTCTCGAGGCGGTCGGTGGACCGCGAGCGGCTCCCCCCTGCGCTCGGCCCGGAAGAACAGGCGTTTCCCCAGGTCCACCAGCAGCAGGTAGGTAGCGATCATCACCGCGAGGATGCCCATGAACGCCGCGGGCAGCGGCGAGAACCCGAACAGGTGCGCGAGCGGTGTGAACGGCAGGGCCGCACCCAGGAGCGAACACGCGAGCGTGGTCGCGAACAACGGTGCGCTGGCACGGCTGCGGTAGAACGGTATCCGCCTCGTTCGGATCACGAAGATCACCAGGGACTGGCTGGCGAGCGACTCCACGAACCACCCGGTCTGGAACAGGGACTCGCCGGCGCGGAACACGAAGAGCATCACGCCGAAGGTGAGGAAGTCGTAGATCGAGCTGATCGGGCCGAAGAACGCCATGAACCGACGGATGAACCGGGTGTCCCAGTACGAGGGTCGCTGGAGCATCTCCTCGTCCACGTTGTCCGTGGGGATCGTCATCTCGCTCACGTCGTAGAGGAGGTTGTTGAGCAGGATCTGGGTGGGCAGCATCGGCAGGAACTTGAGGAAGATCGAGGCGCCGGCCGCGCTGAACATGTTGCCGAAGTTCGAGGACGTCCCCATCAGCACGTACTTGATCGTGTTGGAGAAGATGCGCCGGCCCTCCACGACCCCCTCGGCCAGCACGCCGAGGTCCTTCTCGAGCATCACGATGTCCGCGGCGTCCTTCGCCACGTCGGCAGCCGAGTCCACCGAGATCCCGACATCCGCGTCGTGCAGCGCGACGGCGTCGTTCACGCCGTCCCCCAGGAACGCCACATCCGTTCCCAGCCCTCGCTGGACCCGGATGATCCGCGACTTCTGCTCCGGCGTGACCCGCGCGAAGATCGTGGTGCCGGGCAGCGCGGCCGCGAGCTCCTGATCCCCCAGCCGCTCGATGTCGCCGCCGGTGAGGATGCCGTGCACGTCCATCGGCAGATCGGTGCAAACCTTGCGAGCCACGAGGGCGTTGTCTCCTGTCACCACCTTCACCTCGATGCCCAGGGCGCGCAGTCGGTCGAGCGATGCGGCGGCGTCCGCCTTCGGAGGATCGGCGAACACGAGGAACCCGGACAGCTGGAGCTGCTGCTCGTCCGCCGGTCCGATCGCGGTGAGCCCGGCTGCCTCCTTGGTCGCCACGCCCACCACGCGGGCGCCCGCTCCGAACAGTCCGTCGAGCGTCTCCCTGACCCCGGCGCCGACGTCGGCACATCTGTCCAGCACCGACTCGGGTGCGCCCTTGCTGACCACGCGGCGGCGACCGTCGGGTCCATCCACCAGGACCGACATGAGCCGGCGATCGTAGTCGAAGGGGGCTTCGGCCACGCGCCGATACTCGGACACGCGAGCGTTCCGAGCGTCCTCGCTTTCCCAGAGCGCCCGGTCGAGGGGATTGCCGCCCACCGCGACACCGTCCTGCACCTCCGCCGAGTTGCACAGGAGTCCGAGCATGAAGACCTCGTCGGAGGGGGAACCTGTGGGGTCGACGCTTCCGGAGAGGACGATCCGGCCCTCGGTCAGGGTGCCCGTCTTGTCCGTGAACAGGATCTCGATGTTCCCGAGGTCCTCGATGCTCACCAGGCGTTTCACCACCACCTCTTTCTTCGCGAGACGCCGGGCCCCGGTCGAGAGGCTGATCGTGACGATCGCCGGCAGGAGTTGCGGGGTGAGCCCCACCGCGATCGCCAGCGCGAAGAGCGCCGCCTCCAGCAGGGGCCTCCGAAGCAGGGCGTTGATCACGAAGATCGAGGCGGTGAGGGCGACCGTGACCCGGATCAGGAGCTTGGAGAAGTCCCTGAGCCCGAGCTGGAAGGCGGTCTCCGGCGGGCGTTCGCCGAGTCCCTGTGCGATCCGGCCGAACGCCGTCCTCGGGCCCGTCGCGACGACCACGCCTCGCCCCGTGCCGGCCCGAACGACCGTGCCCATGAGGGCGCACGAGGGCAGATCCAGGGAGGAGTCGCTTATCGGCGACGGCCCGGTCGTCTTCGGTGCGGGAAGCGACTCCCCAGTGAGTACGGATTCGTCGCACTCCAGGGCATTCGCCTGGAGCAGTCGGATGTCGGCGGGAACCACTTCCCCGACGTCCAGGTCGACGACGTCGCCGGGCACGAGCTCGGTCACGTCGACGGCGGCGACTCGGCCGTCCCGCGTGGTCACCGCGGAGTGACGGATGGTCGAGTGCAGCTCCTCGACGGCCTTCTCCGATCGGTACTCGTTGATGAATCCCAGCCCGACCGAAAGGCAGACGATGACGAGGATGATGGCGGCATCGACGCCCTGCCCGACCAGGATCGAAACCAGGGCGGCGGCGACGAGCAGGACGAGGAGAGGGTTCTTCAGCTGTCGGACCAAGACCCGAAGAGGTCGCGCGCCGTGACTGAGGACGGCGTTCGGCCCACCCACCCGAAGCCGGACCGACGCCTCGGCCGCGCTCAAGCCTGCTTCGGAACTGCCGAGCAGGCCAAGGGCGGCCGTCGCCTCGATGGAGGCCGTCTCCCTCAACTCGACGGCCTGCCAGGACCCCTCGGAGACCCCCGCCAGCTTGCTCATCGAGTATCCATCGACCGATCCCTGTATGTGTTCGCCACCTAGGCTCAGATCGTGGTTCGCACGCCAATCTCGTCGAGGTGGAGGAGCAGGTCGGCGGGGTCCTGGTACACGCGATAGGCGCCGGCGCGCTCGAGCTCCTCCATCCCGTAGCCGCCGGACAGCAATCCCACCCCCAGTGCGCGGGCCCGCCGGGCGGCCAGCAGGTCCCACACGCTGTCGCCCACGACGACCGAGTTCGTGATGTCGGCCCCCAGGCGCAGCGCGGCTTCGAGGAACAGGTCGGGGTCGGGCTTGGCCCGCTCGACGAGGTCCCGCGTGATCACCGGGACGCCCCCGGGGACCTCGAGCATCTCGAGCGTGGGCCGGGCGCTCTCGAGGCGTCCGCTGGTGGCGATGGCCCACGGCACGTCGAGCTCGGTCAGGTGGGCCAGGAGCTCCACGGCGCCGGGCAGGGGCCGGACCTGATCGGCGAGGTGCGCGTAGGCCTCGGCGTGGCTGCGCAGCAGTCGCTCCTGGAGCTCGGGCGATAGCGGCACCCCCGTCTCGCGCAGGAGCGCCTGCGCGAACAGGCCGCCGCTCATCCCGATCCGCCGGTGGATCCGCCACACCGACAGCTGGATGCCCTCGCGCTCGAGCGCCTCGCGCCAGGCCAGCACGTGCTGGTACACGGAGTCCACCAGCGTGCCGTCGAGGTCGAACAGGATGGCGGGTGGACCCGGCATTACTGGACCACCCTTGTTCCGTGGAACTCCAAGGATCGGACCTCCCGAGGGTGCATGCTCTGGGCATCTCGGTGACCGGCGGGGGGAGGGCCAGGTGGCATCGCCCCTCGAGGGCCATTCTGATACCGCCACCCC
>DASWAT010000211.1:0-7883 GCA_036390995.1 Actinomycetota bacterium
AGAACAGAAGAGAGGTATCCCCGAGCGGGAGATACGTCAAACCCTTTTCGGCGAGCCGCGGTCGCCGGAGGCGGGAACGGAAGAAAGGGGGGCGGCCTCTTCGCCGCCCCCCTTCGACTTACCGTGTCGCGGGAGTCCTACTCCTCCGCCGGGCTGAGGGACCCGCCGAGCATCTGCTCGGCCTCCTCCCGCGTGAGCCCGGTAAGGACCGGCTCGCCCTCGGCCGCCTCGGCCAGCTCGCGCTGCCGGACCAGCCAGTACTCGGGGATCGCCTCGGGCTTGATCCGCACCTGGACGTTGCGGTACCGGCTCATCCCGGTCCCGGCCGGGATCAGCTTGCCGATGATCACGTTCTCCTTCAGGCCCAGCAGCTGGTCCGACTTGCCGGCGATGGCCGCCTCGGTCAGGACCCGCGTGGTCTCCTGGAACGACGCCGCCGACAGCCACGAGTCCGTGGCCAGCGACGCCTTCGTGATCCCCAGCAGCTGCGGACGGGCCGTGGCGGGCTGCCCACCGTTCTCCACGGTCTCCCGGTTGAACTGCTCGAACCGGCGCCGGTCCACCAGGTCGCCCGGCAGGAACTCTGTCTCTCCGGGCTCGATGATCTGCACCTTTCGCAGCATCTGGCGGACGATCAGCTCGATGTGCTTGTCGTGGATCGTCACGCCCTGGCTCCGGTACACCTGCTGGACCTCCTCCACCAGGTGGGCCTGCAGGGCCGAGACCCCCTCGATCCGCAGCTTCTCGTGGGGGTTCACCGAACCCTCCGTGAGCTGCTGGCCGACCTCGACCTGGTCCGCGTCGCCCACCAGCAGACGGGCCCGGAACGACACCTTGTACTGGACCTGGTCGCCGTCCTCGGACGTGACCGTGATCCGCCGCTCCTTCTTGTCCTCGTCGTCCTCGATGGCGACGGTGCCCGGCAGCTCGGTGATGAGGGCCTCGCCCTTGGGCCGGCGGGCCTCGAACAGCTCGACCACGCGGGGCAGACCGTGCGTGATGTCCTCACCGGCCACGCCGCCGGTGTGGAACGTCCGCATCGTGAGCTGCGTGCCCGGCTCGCCGATCGACTGGGCGGCGATGATGCCCACCGACTCGCCGATGTCGACCATCCGGCCGGTGGCCAGGCTCGTGCCGTAGCACATCCGGCACACCCCGTACTCGGCCTCGCACGACATCGGGGTTCGGACCCGGACCGCGTCCACGCCCTGCTCGACCAGACGGTCCAGGAGCGTGTCGTCGAACAGGTCGCCCGCCGAGGCGATCTTCTTCCGCTCGACCTTCACGTCCTCGGCCACGATCCGTCCGAACAGCGACGTGTCCAGGTGCGCGTTCGGCACCCGGTCGCCGCTGGGTGTGGCGTACGTGACGGGGACGAAGAACCCGCGGTCGGTGCCGCAGTCCTCCTCGCGCACGATGAGCTCCTGGGCTACGTCCACCAGGCGCCGGGTCAGGTAGCCCGAGTCGGCGGTCCGCAGCGCCGTGTCGGCCAGCCCCTTGCGGGCGCCGTGCGTGGAGATGAAGTACTCGAGCACGGACAGACCCTCGCGGAAGTTCGACTTGATCGGCCGCGGGATGATCTCGCCCTTCGGGTTGGCCACCAGGCCTCGCATGCCCGCGATCTGGCGGATCTGCATGATGTTCCCCCGGGCTCCCGAGTTGGCCATCATGTAGATCGGGTTCGTCACGCCGAACTGGGCCTCCATGGCGTCCTTGACGTCGTCGGTGGCCTGGGTCCAGATCTCGATGAGCTCCTGCCGGCGCTCGTCGTCGGTGATGATGCCCTTGCGGTACTGGCTCTCGATCTTCTGGGCCCGATTCTCGTAGGCGTCGAGGATCTTCGCCTTGTCCGAGGGCGTGGTGACGTCCTCCACGCCGAGCGTCACGCCCGCGCGGGTGGCGTAGTGGAAGCCCACGGCCTTCAGGTCGTCGAGGATCTGCTCCACCGTCGCCCGGTCGAACCGGTGCACGCACTGGTCCACGAGCTTGCCGATGTCGCCCTTCACCAGGGCCCAGTTCACGTACTCCATCTCGTCGGGGAAGCACCCGTTGAAGATGAGGCGCCCGATCGTGGTCTCGACCAGCGGGACCCGGCCGTTCTCCTCCACGTTCACCGTCTCGGGGAGCATGTCGGCGGGCAGGGTCTTGCCGGGCATCCGCACCTTCACCACGGTGTGCAGCCTGACCAGCCGGTGGTCCAGCGCCATCATCGCCTCGGCGGCCGAGGAGAACCGCGGGATGTCCTCGTCCTTCTTCGGGCGCTCCGGCTCGATCGTCAGGTAGTAGATGCCCAGGACCATGTCCTGCGTGGGCACGGCGATGGGACGGCCGTGCGCCGGCGACAGGATGTTGTTGGCCGACAGCATCAGCACCCGGGCCTCGGCCTGCGCCTCCGAGGACAGCGGCACGTGGACGGCCATCTGGTCGCCGTCGAAGTCCGCGTTGAACGCCGTGCAGACCAGCGGGTGGATCTGGATGGCCTTGCCCTCCACCAGCACCGGCTCGAAGGCCTGGATGCCGAGGCGGTGCAGCGTGGGCGCCCGGTTCAGCATGACGGGGTGCTCGCGGATGACCTCTTCGAGCACGTCCCACACCTGCGGGCGGGCCCGCTCGACCATGCGCTTGGCGCTCTTGATGTTCTGGGCCAGGTTCAGGTCCACCAGCCGCTTCATCACGAACGGCTTGAACAGCTCGAGGGCCATCTGCTTGGGCAGGCCGCACTGGTGCAGGCGGAGCTGGGGGCCAACCACGATGACCGAGCGGCCCGAGTAGTCCACGCGCTTGCCCAGCAGGTTCTGGCGGAACCGGCCCTGCTTGCCCTTCAGCATGTCCGAGAGCGACTTCAGCGGCCGGTTGCCGGGTCCCGTGACCGGACGGCCCCGGCGGCCGTTGTCGAACAGGGCGTCCACTGCCTCCTGCAGCATCCGCTTCTCGTTGTTCACGATGATCTCGGGCGCCTGCAGGTCGAGCAGCCGCTTCAGCCGGTTGTTCCGGTTGATGACCCGCCGGTACAGGTCGTTCAGGTCCGAGGTGGCGAACCGGCCGCCGTCCAGCTGCACCATGGGGCGCAGGTCCGGGGGGATGACCGGGACGGCGTCCAGGACCATGCCCAGCGGCGAGTTCGTGCCCTCGACGAAGTTCGTGACGACCTTCAGCCGCTTGATGGCCTTCAGCCGGCGCGTGCCCTTCGCCGTGGCGATCTGCTCGCGGAGACTGTCGCCCTCCTCCTCCAGCTTGAGGTCGATGAGCAGGCGCTTGATGGCCTCGGCGCCCATGCCGCCGTCGAAGTACTCGCCGAAGCGCTCCCGGAGGGACCGGTAGACGGCGTCGTCGGCCACGAGCTGCTTCATGGAAAGGTTCTTGAACGCGGTGAGGACCTCGTCGAGGTGGTCGGTCTCGCGCTTGGTGGCCTCGGTCAGGCGCTCGATGTCGCGCTGGGCCTCCCGGCGGGCGGCCGAGAGCTGGGCGCCCTTGGCGCCCTCGCCCTCCAGCTCCTTCAGCCGGTCCTCCAGCTCGGCCAGGCGACCCTTGATCTCGTCGTCGCGCTCGGCCTCGAGCTCCTTCTTCTCCTCGTCGATCTGCGTCTCGATCTCGGGCAGGTCCTTGTGGCGGCGGTCGAGGTCGATCCGCGTGACGACGTAGGCGGCGAAGTAGATGATCCGCTCGAGGTCCTTGGGGGCGATGTCCAGCAGGTAGCCCAGGCGGGACGGGACGCCCTTGAAGTACCAGATGTGGGTGACGGGGGCGGCGAGCTCGATGTGGCCCATGCGGTCCCGGCGGACCTTCGACCGCGTGATCTCCACGCCGCAGCGCTCGCAGATGATCCCCTTGAACCGGACCCGCTTGTACTTGCCGCAGTGGCACTCCCAGTCCCGGGTGGGACCGAAGATCCGCTCGCAGAACAGCCCATCCTTCTCGGGCTTGAGGGTCCGGTAGTTGATCGTCTCGGGCTTCTTGACCTCACCGTTCGACCAGGCACGGATCTGGTCCGCCGTGGCCAGGCCGATACGGATCTCGTCGAAGTAGTTCACATCCAGCACGTAGCGGTCGCCTCCTCGCGCTCGCGTCCCCGCATACCGTTCAACGCTTGCGTGTTCCCGATGCCCATCACTCGAAGTCGGCCCCGGCGGGCTCGCGGCGGGACAGGTCGATGCCCAGCTCCTCCGCGGCCCGGAAGACGTCCTCGTCGGTCTCCTTGAGCTCGATCTCCTCGCCCTCGGCCGAGCGGACCTCGACGTTCAGGCACAGGGACTGCATCTCCTTGATCAGGACCTTGAAGGACTCGGGGATCCCCGGCTCGGGGATGTTCTCGCCCTTCACGATGGCCTCGTAGACCTTCACGCGGCCGAGCACGTCGTCCGACTTGATCGTGAGCAGCTCCTGGAGGGCGTACGCGGCCCCGTAGGCCTCGAGCGCCCAGACCTCCATCTCGCCGAACCGCTGGCCGCCGAACTGGGCCTTCCCGCCCAGGGGCTGCTGCGTGATCATCGAGTAGGGGCCGGTGGACCGGGCGTGGATCTTGTCGTCCACCAGGTGGAGCAGCTTCATGATGTAGGCCACGCCGACCGTGACCCGCTCCTCGTAGGGGTCACCGGACCGGCCGTCGAACAGGATGGCCTTGCCGACCTCGTCGACCAGCCGGACCCCGTCCTTGTTCGGGTGGGACTTCCTGATGGCGTCGAGGATCTCGAACTCGCGGGCCCCGTCGAACACCGGCGAGGCGACGTGCACCTGGCCCTCGTGGTCCTGCCCGTCCCGGGTGAAGCCGACCAGGCCGGCCCACCCCAGGTGCGCCTCGAGGATCTGGCCGAGGTTCATCCGGGACGGCACGCCGAGGGGGTTCAGGATGATGTCCACCGGCGTCCCGTCGGCCAGGAACGGCATGTCCTCCTCGGGCTGGATCGTGGAGATGACGCCCTTGTTCCCGTGGCGGCCGGCCAGCTTGTCGCCGTCGGAGATCTTCCGCTTCTGGGCCACGTACACCCGGACCAGCTGGTTCACGCCCGGCGGCAGCTCGTCGCCGTCCTCGCGGGTGAACACGCGGACCCCGATGACCTTGCCCTGCTCGCCGTGCGGCACCTTCAGCGAGGTGTCCCGGACCTCCCGGGCCTTCTCTCCGAAGATCGCCCGGAGCAGGCGCTCCTCGGGGGTGAGCTCGGTCTCGCCCTTGGGCGTGACCTTGCCCACCAGGTAGTCGCCGGTGTTGACCTCGGCCCCGATCCGCACGATGCCGCGCTCGTCGAGGTCCTTCAGGATCTCCTCGGAGACGTTGGGGATGTCCCGGGTGATCTCCTCGGCGCCGAGCTTGGTGTCCCGGGCGTCCACCTCGTGCTCCTCGATGTGGATCGAGGTGAGCAGGTCCTCCTTGACCAGGCGCTCGGAGATGATGATGGCGTCCTCGTAGTTGTGGCCCTCCCACGGCATGTAGGCCACGATCAGGTTCTTGCCCAGGGCCAGCTCGCCGGCTTCCGTGGAGGGGCCGTCGGCGATGACCTGGCTCTTCGCGATCTTGTCGCCCTCCCTCACCAACGGCTTCTGCGTGAGGCAGGTGCCCTGGTTCGAGCGGCGGAACTTCTGCAGGTTGTAGGTCCGCAGGTCGCCGGTCTTCTCCCGGATCACGATCTGGTCGGCCGAGACGTCCTCGACCGTGCCGGCCTCGCGAGCCAGGACCACCTCGCCGGCGTCCACGGCGGCCCGGAACTCGACCCCGGTGCCCACCAGCGGCGCCTCGGACCGCAGCAGCGGGACCGCCTGGCGCTGCATGTTCGCGCCCATGAGGGCCCGGTTCGCGTCGTCGTGCTCGAGGAACGGGATCAGGGCGGCCGCCACCGAGATGATCTGCTTCGGCGACACGTCCATGTAGTCGATGTCCTCGGGCGGCACCTGCTCCACCTCGCCGCCCTTGCGCCGGACCAGGACCTGGGCGTCGGCGAACGAGCCGTCGTCCTTCAGGGCCGCGTTGGCCTGGGCGATGACGTGCCGGTCCTCCTCGTCGGCGGACAGGTAGTTGATCTTCTCGGTGACCTTGCCCTTGACCACCCGGCGGTACGGGGTCTCGATGAACCCGAACTGGTTGATCCGCCCGAAGGTGGACAGCGACCCGATGAGGCCGATGTTCGGGCCCTCCGGGGTCTCGATGGGGCACATCCGGCCGTAGTGCGAGGGGTGGACGTCGCGGACCTCGAACCCGGCACGCTCGCGGGACAGACCGCCCGGGCCAAGGGCCGAGAGCCGCCGCTTGTGGGTGAGGCCGGCCAGGGGGTTGGTCTGGTCCATGAACTGGGACAGCTGGCTGGTCCCGAAGAACTCCTTGATGGAGGCCACGACCGGCCGGATGTTGATGAGGGTCTGGGGCGTGATGGCCTCGACGTCCTGGGTGGTCATGCGCTCGCGGACCACCCGCTCCATCCGGGACAGGCCGATCCGGATCTGGTTCTGGATCAGCTCGCCGACGCTGCGCAGCCGCCGGTTCCCGAAGTGGTCGATGTCGTCGGACTCGTAGCCCTCCTCCCCGGCCGCCAGCTTCACCAGGTAGCGGACGGTCTTCAGGATGTCCTCGTAGGTGAGGATGCCCTTGTACTTGGGGCCGCCCTCGCCCTGCTCGTCCTTCTGCAGATCGCCCCACACCCGGAACCGGGGCTGGTCCCAGCCCTTCTTGTCGGGGTTGTCGAGCTCGGCCATGGCCTTGGCCCGGGCCTTCAGCTGGGAAAGGAGCTTGCCCCCGGCCGCCTCGAGCTTCTTGCCGACCTTGTAGCGGCCCACCCGGGCCAGGTCGTAGCGCTTGTGGTTGAAGAAGAGGTTCTCCAGCAGGGTGCGCGCGGACTCCGCGGTGGGCGGCTCGCCCGGGCGGAGCTTGCGGTAGATGTCCTCCAGGGCCTCCTCGGGCGTCTGGACGTGGTCCTTCTCCAGGGTGTTCTTGATGGACTCGGCCCCGTCGAACAGCTCGAGGATGTCGTCCTCGGTCCAGCCCATGGCCTTGAGCAGCACCGTCACGTTCTGGCGGCGCTTGCGGTCGATGCGGACGCCGACCGTGTCCTTCTTGTCGACGTCGAACTCCAGCCAGGCCCCCCGGCTGGGGATGATCTTGGCGATGTAGATGTCCTTGTCGGTGGTCTTGTCCAGCTCACGGCTGAAGTAGACCCCGGGCGAGCGGACCAGCTGGGAGACCACGACACGCTCCGTGCCGTTGATGATGAAGGTCCCGTTCACGGTCATCATGGGGAAGTCGCCCATGAAGACCTCCTGCTCCTTGATCTCGCCGGTGGCCTTGTTCACGAACATGGCCTCGACGAACAGAGGAGCGGAGTACGTCTGGTCCTTGTCCTTGCACTCCTCCTCGGAGTACTTGATGTCCTTGAACTGGTGCTTGCCGAAGTGCAGTTGGAACTGCTCGGTGAAGTCCTCGATGGGGGAGACCTCGTCGAGGACTTCCTTTATCCCCTCCTCCAGGAGCCATCTGAAGGAATCCCGCTGGATCCCGATGAGGTCCGGAAGAGGAAGGACCTCTTGAAGCTTGGCGAAACTGACACGGTCTCGAACAGGCACGAGCGAGTCAGGCAAGAACTATCCCCCCTAGGGAAATAGACGCGCGTGGACGGTGGGCACGCGAAGGACGGCACGGCAAACGAGCAGTATATGCAAGAAGGTGGGCGCAGTCAACCCCGGCCCCGGAGCCCACTCCGAACCGGCCGGAAATGTACCTCTACCTGGGCGGCAGGTCAACCCACCGAATGGCCTATGTTAGTCGCCGTCCAGCCACTCCCGGACCGAGGCCATCTGCGGCACCGCCATGTCGTCCTGCGACCCCGTCGCCTGCGGCTCGTCGGCCGGGGCGGGCTCCCTCGCGCTCAGCGCGAAGAACAGGTCGGCGACCGCGTGGGCCA
>DASWAT010000212.1:0-1876 GCA_036390995.1 Actinomycetota bacterium
GCGACGTAGCGCTTCAAGCACCGGACGATCTCCCGCTTGGACTTTCCCTCCGCCATCCTCCTCGCGAGGTAGTCGGTGGTGGCCTGGTGGCGCCATCGGAGTCTCACCATGACGATCCGGTGAAGCGCCGCGTTGGCGTGACGGTCCCCTCCGCGGTTCAGCCGGTGCCTGGTGATCTTGCCGGAAGACGCCTCGACCGGGGAGACGCCGCAGAGCTTCGCGAAGGCGGCCTCCGAGCGCAGGCGCTCAGGGTTGTCGCCCGCGGCGAGCAGCAGCGCACCGGCGGTGTCGGACCCTGCGCCGAAGATGCCGAGCAGCGCCGGGCAGGCCTTATGGGCAAGACGCTCGAGCTCCTGGTCCAGTGCCTGCACCTCCTCCTGCAGGGCCAGGCACCGGCGGGCGAGCGATCGGAGCGCCATCTTGGTCGCCTCGGTGGGACCGGCGAGCGCACCGGGACGCAGCGTGGCGCAGGTGCGCACCAGGTGGGGACCCGAGAGATCCTGCAGGCGCTCCCGCAGCTGCCTCGGGGCGGTCACGACGAGGGCGTGCAAGGCGTTGATCGCTTGGGTCCGAGCCCGAATGGCCGTGGTTCTGGCCACGCGGAGCACGCGGATCATCTCCACCGCCCCGTCGCCCGACTTGGGGGTACCGTTCGCCTCCCCGGAGAGCACGGCTGAGGCGGCAGCGTCGGCATCGGCGGGATCGGACTTGCCCCTCAGCCTGCGGGCGGATCGGTTGGGCCGGATCACCTCGATCACGACCTCGCCCTCCCGACGAAGGTGACGGGCCAGGCCCGCCCCGTAGCATCCCGTTCCCTCCACCCCGAAGGCCTGGACCTTCCCGAGCCCGCGGGACCAGGAAAGGAGCGCCCGGTACCCCGTGGCCGAGGCGGGGATCGTCATCTCCCCGAGGGTCCGGCCGAGCTCGTCCTTGGCCCTCGCCACGTGGAGGTCCTTGTGGGTGTCGACGCCCACGATCACTCGCCTCGGTCGCCCCTGTGCCATGCTCTGCCTCCCCATCGCGCTCCTTTCCGACCGGGGGAAGTGAGGTGGCGGACCGACCGGGCGGGCGGACAGTACTGCGATGGGGCTTGAGAGCCAGCCTCCTATCAGGTCACTGCTCGTCCGGTTGGTCCCTCTTCGGCGATCGCGGACCCGGACCGACAGATCGAAAGGAAGGCACGGAGCCAGTCACAAAGGGAGTCAGGCCCAGGCCGCGGTCGCCTCGCGCATCATCGCAGTCACGAAGCGACATTCGGAACCCGAGGTCAGCCAGCTCTCCCCCTGCGACTGCTTCCGCGAGCGACCCATCGAGCGCCGTTTGGCGCGGCAGCGCCTAGCCGGTAGTTCCCTCGGGTTCGGACATCTTGGCCCTAAAGCCCGAAGCGACGGCGACGCCTCCAAGCACCGCCAGGGCGGTCTGCGCACCGACGTCGCAGAACCAGCTCGTCATCAACCACCCGCGCATCTCGTGACGGCGGGGCAGCAGGTATCCCCACACCAGCCAGAAGTGCGCGACCGGCAGAAGCGCCAGCGCGGCCAGCAGGAGTCGGGTCCACAGATACCGAACGTGCGTGAACGGGAACCAAGCCGCAAGGCCGAACAGGAGGCCGGCGCCCACCGCGGACCCCATCCAGAGGAGCCACAACCACCAGTCCGCGTGATACGTGTTCAGGTAATCGCTCTGCTGGGTGCCTCGCCCTCGCGCTCGCGGTGATGTGGCTGGTATCGCTGGGCAAGGCCGGGACCGCGGGGCTCCGCCTGCTTTGGTGTTGGTCATCGTTGGCACCTTCGTGGTTGCCATCGCGATCCCCGTGGTCCACGGGTGCTCACGACCCGACTGGTGGTACAACCCGCGCCTGTCCACCTGCGTCTGG
>DASWAT010000213.1:0-1662 GCA_036390995.1 Actinomycetota bacterium
CGTGTCGGACCAGCCGGCCGAGGCAGCGGCGCTGATGCAGGAGACGCAGGGCGAACTCCGCGGCCTGATCGGCGAGATCCGAACTTATGTCTACGGCCTGCGCGACGGCGACGCTTCAGTGGACCTGCGACCAGCGCTTGAGCGGCTGGTGGCCGAGTTCCCGTCGGGACCACCCAGCATCGCGCTGGCCATCGCCGGCGAGCCTCGACTGCCGGCGGCCAAAGCGGCGAACGTCCTGCATATCGTGCGGGAGGCTGCGGCGAACGCGCTCCGCCACGGCCACGCCTCGCATGTGTGGATCGGCGTGACCCAGGGGCCTGACACGCTCGCCGTTCGCGTCCGTGACGACGGGAAGGGGTTCGATGCGGGCTTACCGTCTTCCGGGTTCGGCATGCGGGACATGCACGAGCGGGCAGGATGGTGCCGGTGTGAGCTGGAGGTGCACTCCACCCCCGGCGAGGGGACCAGCGTCAGGATCGAGATCCCTCTCGAAGTGGGCGCGACGGATGGGGCACCGCGATGACCGACGTCTCGGTGCTGATCGTGGACGACCACGAGGTGGTGCGGGTCGGGCTGCGGACGCTGCTCGGACGGCGGAAGGGCATCGGGGTCTTGGGGGTGGCGGCGAGCGGTGAGGAGGCCGTGGAGGCTGCGGCCGAGAAACGTCCAGACGTGGTGGTCATGGATGTGCGGATGCCCGGGGAGAGTGGCATCGAGGCCTGCCGCGAGATCCGCTCGCAGCTCCCCGACACGAAGGTGCTGATGCTGACCTCGTACGCCGACGAGGACGCCGTGCTGGCCTCGATCCTGGCCGGCGCCTCGGGCTACCTGCTGAAGGACACATCCGGTCAGGATCTCGCGGAAGCGATCCACCGGGTCGCGGAGGGAGCCTCCCTGCTAGACCCGGCCGTGACCGGCGCGGTGCTCGCTCGGGTCAAGGCCGACCGCGGACTGTCCCCCGGAGGGCTGTCCGACCGGGAACGGCAGATCCTGGAGCTGATCGCCGAGGGCAAGACGAACCGCGAGATCGGCGAGGTGCTCTTCCTGGCCGAGGGCACCGTGCGCAACATCGTCTCCGGCATCCTGGCCAAGCTCGGTGCCGGGAGCCGCGCCGAGGCCGCGGCCCGCTTCGCTCGGCGGGACCCAACAGAGCCCTGAGCAGGTCCCCCGCGTCACGCACAGTCATGACGATCGGCCCTGACGAATGCCCCTACCGACCGTGCCCTGCGGCTCCGAAGCTCATGTCATGGCCATCACCAGGCGTGAGCTACTGAAGGGCGCTGCGATCGCGGCGGCCAGCACCGTGCCGCTCGCGCCGACGGCGGCATGGGCGCACGGCGACGAGATGGGAGGTGGTGAGCAGCAAGCCGACGAAGCGTCGACGCGTATCCGCCGCTGGGTCATGGTCATCGACCTCCGCAGGTGCGACGGGTGCTCCGGCCTCGGCGTGCCGCCACAGTGCACCCAGAACTGCAACTGGGCGCGATTCGTGCCGGAGGGTCAGCAGTGGATCGAGTGCTACCAGACATCGGTGAGCGACCCACCCGGCGCGGACAGCGACTACCTGGTGGCTCCCTGCATGCAGTGCCAGAACGCCCCCTGCGTGAACGTGTGCCCGGTCGGGGCCTCGTTCCACAGCCCTGAGGGCGTGGTCCTGATCGA
>DASWAT010000214.1:0-24971 GCA_036390995.1 Actinomycetota bacterium
CTTCTCGTAGCCCTTCTTCCGCTCCTCCCGGTACCGGGAGACGATGAACAGCGAGTAGTCGATGCCGACCGCCAGGCCGATCATCGTGATCATGTTCTCCACGAAGAAGTTGAAGTGGAACAGCTGGCCGACCAGGGCCACCAGCCCGAGCGACACCGCGATCGCGAACAGGCCCATCACCAGCGGCAGGATGGCCGCCAGGATCGAGCCGAACACCACGATGAGGACGATCAGCGCGACCACCAGGCCGATCGACTCCGACTTGCGCATGTCCTCCTCGGCCAGCTTCATGAAGTCGGCGAACAGCGCGGCCTGCCCGGCCACCTGCACGGTGTAGGTGTCATTGGCGGCGTTGTCGGCCACCTCGCGCAGGTCCGCGACGATCGCCTCGGACGGCTTGGGGATCGGCACCGCCACCAGGGTGGTGTGCCGGTCGAGCGAGACCAGCGAGCCCGCCTGCTGCATGGCGTCGTAGCCGCTGTAGGGCGGTGCGGCCAGGCGGGACCCGCCCGCACGGGTCACGGCGGTCTCGACGGTCTGCACGGCGTTCAGGAACTGCAGGTTGTTCGTGAAGGCGGCCGCGGAGTGGACCATGACGAAGGCCTCGGGCGGGTCGGCCTGGGCCGGACCGCTCTCGGCTCCGCCCCCGGCCGCGCCGGAGAGCTGGGCGAGCTGTTCGGGCGTCAGCACCTGGGCGTCGAACATCACGGGCGCCGCCTTCGCGACGGCCTCGCTCAGCCTGGCGATCACCGGCCCCGGAGCGCCCCGGATCTGCAGGACCAGGAACACGGCGTGCTGATCGGGCGTGAAGAGCATCTGCTGGAGCCCGAGTGCGTCCGCGTACGTCGTCACGGGCCCGGAGATGTCCTTCGACCCGAGGACCTGGGTGTCCTGCTTCAGCTGCTGGACGAACGCCGCGTACTTCGGCCCCCACGGTTGGGTCTTCGAGCTCACCACGAAGAACTCCGTGTCCCTGGTGCCCCCGCCGAACTTCGCGTCGATCACGTCCTGGGCCTTCACGGACTCGGGCTGGTTCGTGAACGCGATGTCGTCGGTCAGCACGCCGGTCAGCAGCCTCGAGCTCACGACGGCCATGGCGGCGATGACCACCAACCAGGCGCCGAGCGTCCTCCACGGGTGCCGGCCGCTGACGTTCGCCAGTGATTCAGGATTCAGCCTCATCGTGCCCTCCGTCGCCGGGCGGACCCCTCCCACGCATCGCGCCGCCGCTATCCGAGTCACGGTGCCAGCGAGGAGGGGGCGTCGATACGGCTGAAGGTCACCCCGCCGAGGGGGCCAACGGGCCCGCCCCCGGGGTGGTCGGCTCGGCCAGCTCGGCCAGGGCGGCGGCCGACATCACGGACATCGAGGGATCCTGGCCGGTCCACAGCTGGAACGACAGCGCCGCCTGGTGGAGCAGGAGCCCCAGCCCCCCGAACGCCGGCGCGCCGGCGGCCCTGGCCGCCTCGAGCAGGGGGGTGACGGAGGGCCGATACACCAGGTCGACCACAAGGGTGTCGGGGCCGAGGGGCGGGCCCTCGAACGGCTCTCCCTCGCCTCCAACGGGGGTGGCGTTGACCAGCAGATCCGCCCGGATCCTCGCGGCCTCCCAGAACGGAACGATGTGGAGCTCCGTGTCCTGCCCGCGGATCGCCGCACCGAGCGCCTCGGCCCTCGCGGGGTCGCGCACCGCGACCGTGAGGTGGGCCAGGCCGCCGCGAACCAGGGCCAGCGCGCACGCCCGAGCGGCGCCGCCGGCCCCGTAGAGCAGCGCCGAGTGGCCGGCCGGGTCGAACCCGGCGTCGCGCCGGAGGAACCGGTCGAACCCGGGGGCGTCGGTGTTGTGGCCCTCGAGGCCGGCGGTCCCCACCACGATGGTGTTCACCGCTCGGAGCAGGGCCGCGTCCTCCGAGAGCTCGGAGATGCGCTCGGCGGCCTCGGTCTTGTGGGGCATCGTCACGTTCGCGCCGGCGAAGCCGAGCGCCACCAGGCCCTGCAGCGCGGCCGCGAGCGAGCCCGGCGGCACCGCCAGGGGCAGGTACACCCAGTCCAGGCCGAGCGCCGCGAAGGCCGCGTTGTGGATCACCGGGGACAGGCTGTGAGACGCGGGCCAGGCGATCACGCCGACGAGGCGGGTGGCCCCCGACACGCGCAGGCCGGGGGTCACCCCAGGCACCGGGCCTTGTCCTGGAGGAACCGCTGGTAGGTCACGCTGAACGCGTGGTGACCGTCGGCGCCACACAGCACGTAATACAGGTACGGGACGTCGGCGGGGTCCAGGGCTGCCCGCAGGGAGGCCAGGCCGGGGCTCGCGATCGGGGTCGGCGGCAGCCCGGTATGCAGCCGGGTGTTGTACGGGCTGTCGATCTGGAAGTCTGACGCGGTGAGCCCGTTCGAGGGGTCGGGGTCGATGTACTGGACCGTGGCGTCGATGCCGAGGGCCATGCCCTTGGCCAGGCGGTTGTAGATGACCGCGGCGATCAGGGGACGGTCCTTCTCGATGCGGGCCTCCTCCTCGATCATCGAGGCGATCGTCACCGCCTGGTACGGCGTCACGCCGAGCTTGTCCGCGTCCTGCCATGGGAGCGAGGCCGCCTCGGTCCGGAACTCATCGAGGAGCTTCGTGATGACCTCGTCCGGCGTGGTGCCTCGTTTGCGGAACTCGTAGGTGTTCGGGAACAGGAACCCCTCGAGCGGCTTGTCGTTCGGCAGGTACGGGGGGAGGGACCAAGCGCCGGCGTCCGCGGCGTGGAGGAACCGCCGCGCCCCGATGTGCAGCACCTGCTGGACGCGGTCGGCGATCTGGGTCAGCCGGAAGCCCTCCGGGATCGTGAGGTCGACGGTGGGGACGGGCGGCGGCGCCTTCGTCAGCGTGGTGAAGGCGGCGTCCGGCGTCATGTTCGTGGTGAGCGCGTAGGTGCCGGCACGGATGGCGTCGGCTTTGCCGCTGCGGCGCAGGAGCCACTTCGAGACCTCGCCGCACCGGATCACGCCCTGCCGGTGGAGCGCGTCGACGATCTGGTTGCCGGAGACGCCTTCCGACACGGTGAAGCTGACCGGATCCCGTGGGCCCGAAGCGTCCCCGCACCAGGCGTAGTAGCGGACCCCGGCGGCGACCACGAGCCCGGCGACGATCAGGAAGGCGAGCCCCAGGCGAAGACCCCAGTGCGGAGGGCGGCGGTGCCGTCCCTCGGAGCGCTCGTCGACGTCGGCGGTGGGCGTCTGCACCACGGTGTTGGAGGATACCCGGACCCGGCGGGCCTCCTCAGGGGGGTCAGACGGGGGGCGAACCGACGTCCAGGTAGGACTGCAGGATCACCGTGGCGGCCGACCGGTCCACGACCCGCCGGCGCTGCCGACCCGAGGCGCCGGCCTCGCGCAGGGCCCGCTCGGCCTCGACGGTGGACAGGCGCTCGTCGTGCAGGACCACCGGCACCCCCAGGAACGATCGGAGTACGCCGGCGAACCCCTCCGCGTGGCGGGCACGGGTCCCCCACTCCCCCGCCATGGTCAGCGGAAGCCCCACCACGACGAGCGTGACCTCGTGCTCGCGCACGAGCTTCGCGATCGCCTTCAGGTCGTCGGGCGCTCCGGTCCGCACGGTGCCGAGCGGCACCGCCAGCCGCCGATCGGGGTCCGAGATGGCCACGCCGATGCGCGCGTCGCCGAGGTCGAGGCACAGGACCCGCCCACTAGTCTGGTCCATACTAGCGTCCGGCGAGGAGCTCCTCCAACCGCGCCGGGATCAGCCCGAGCGCGTCCTTCACGGCCTCGCCCCTCGGGCCCCCGGCGGTCCCGAGGATCGGCTTGCCCCCGGCGCCGCCGCCGACGACCTTTGCCGCCGGCTCCAGCAGCTGCTTCGCGTCCACCCCCCGGGAGACCAGGTTCTTGCTGCACGCACCCACCAGCAGGGCCCGGCCCCCGGCGCCGCTGCCCAGCACCACCGCGGCGCCACCCCGGTTCTCCAGGCCCCCCACCGCACCCTGGGCCAGCTCGCGCAGCTCGTCGGCGTCGCCGTCCTGCTCGAGCGTCACGAGCTTCGCGCCCCCGACGTCCAGCGCGGCGGCGGCGATCTGCGCCGCCCGCGCCGCCACGTCCTGCTTGCGGATCGTGCCGAGCTCGCTCTGGAGACGCTTGTTCTGGTCCAGGAGCTCGCGGATCCGCTCGGGGGCGGCGTGTCGATCCCCGACCTGGAGGGTCTCCAGGATGTCCTCGAGCAGGTGGCGCTCGGCGTTGATCTCGCGCAGAGCGTCGGGGCCGACGAGCGCCTCGACGCGGCGCATGCCGGCGCCGATGCTCGACTCGCCGAGGATCCGCACCAGCGCCACGTTGCCGGTCCGGTGCACGTGCGTGCCGCCGCAGAGCTCGACCGAGTAGTCCCCCACCTCCACCACGCGCACGAACTCGCCGTACTTCTCGCCGAACAGCGCGATGGCGCCTTGGTTCTTCGCCTCGTCGAACGTGGTCTCGTAGATCTTCACCGGCGCGTCCTCGGCCAGGCGCTCGTTCGCGATCTCCTCGGCCTGCTCGAGGAGATCGCGAGGCACCGCCGAGTGGTGGGGGAAGTCGAACCGCAACCGCCCCGGCGCCACCAGCGATCCGGCCTGCCGGGCGTGGTCGCCGAGCACGTGCCGGAGCGTCCAGTGCACGATGTGTGTCGCCGTGTGGGCCCGGGCCGTGGAGTCCCGTCGCACCCGGTCGACCTCGGCGTGAGCCTCCTCGCCCTCGCGAACCTCGCCCGATTGCACGATCCCGGTGTGGACGATCACCTCGCCGGAGCCCCACTGGGCATCGACCACGCGGACCAGTCCGCCGGGCGTGCGGACGTAGCCGTGATCGCCGATCTGCCCGCCCGACTCCGCGTAGAACGGCGTGCGGTCCAGGACCAGCCGCACCTCCTCGCCCTCGCCGGCCACCTCGGAGCGGCCCCCGTCGCCGAGGACCGCCAGCACCCGCCCGTCGGCCTCGAGGCTCTGGTAGCCGAGGAACTCGGTCGGGCCGGCCTGCGCCGCGACCTCCGCGACGTCCTCGCCGACGCGCGACCGCTTCGCGGCCTTCTTGGCGCGATCCCGCTGCTCGGCCATGAGGACGTCGAACCGCTCCTCGTCGATGGACAGGCCGGCGTCCTGGACCAGCTCCCGCGTGAGCTCCCTGGGGAAGCCGAACGTGTCGTGGAGCTTGAACACCACGTCCCCCGGCACCGTCCCGCTCGGCGGCGTCTTCGCGATCTCCTCGTCGAACAGCCCCATGCCCTGCCGGAGCGTCCCTGCGAAGCGCTCCTCCTCGGACGAGGCCACCTGCACGACGTACGCCCGGTTCTCCGCGAGCTCCGGGAACGCGTCGCCGAAGCGATCGACGGTGACCTCGACCAGTCGTTCCACCACCGGGGTCTGGATGTCGAGGCGGCGGGCGTGGCTGACCAGGCGCCGGAGCTCGCGACGCAGCACGTAGCCGCGACCCTCGTTCGAGGGCAGCACGCCGTCGGCGATCAGGAAGGTGGTGGCACGGCCGTGCTCGGCGAGGATCTTCAGCGACACGTCGGTGCGCTCGTCCTGTCCGTGGCGCATGCCGGAGAGCGACTCCGCGACCTCGAGCAGCGGGCGGAACAGGTCGGTCTCGAACACGTCGTCCACGTCCTGCAGCGCGGTCGCCACCCGCTCGAGGCTGGCGCCGGTGTCGATGTTCTTCGCCGGGAGCTCGCCGACCACGTCCTCGCGCTCGTCGACCTCGTCCTGCATGAAGACGTGGTTCCAGATCTCCATGAAGCGTTCCTCGTCGACCGCGGGGCCGCCGTCGGGCCCGTACTTCGGGCCGCGGTCCACGAAGATCTCCGAGCAGGGACCCGCGGGGCCGGCCGCGTGGGTGGACCAGTAGTTGTCGGCCTTGCCCCGCCGCACGATGCGCTCGGCGGGGATCCCGATGTCCTGCCAGATCTCGATGGTCTCTTCGTCGGTCTCGAACACCGAGGTCCACAGCCGGTCGGGGTCGATGCCGAACCCCTCGGTCACGAGCTCGAACCCCCAGCCGCACGACTCCCGCTTGAAGTAGTCGCCGAAGGAGAAGTTGCCGAGCATCTCGAACATCGACAGGTGCCGAGCCGTGTGCCCGACGAGATCGATGTCCACCGCCCGGAAGCACTTCTGGGTGCTGGTAGCGCGGGGGAACGGGGCCGGGACGTGGCCCAGGAAGAACGGGATGAACTGGTTCATCCCGGCATTGGTGAGCAGGAGCCCTGACTCCGGCGGCGGGATCAGCGACGAGGAGGGGACGCGCTTGTGCCCGCGCTCCTCGAAGAAGCGCAGGAACGTCTCGCGGATCGTGGCGCCGTCCATCGGAACGCCAGTCTACCGGTGGCCCCGGCCCGGTCCGTTCAGCGGATGTCCGGCGGGGTCGAGCGGAGCTCGTCCTGGCGCTCCTGCATCGCCTTCTTGCCCTCGGCGATGGACTCGGACACGAGCTTGGAGAACTCCAGCAGGCTGCCCCGGGCCTCGCGCGCGATGTTCGCCGGTGCGACCTTGTCCACCTGCCTGCGCGCGAACCGGGCCGTCATCACGGCGCCCGCGGCGCCGGCACCGACGCCGACGAAGAGCCAGAACAGCCGCCTCACGTCCTACGCGCCCTTCTTCCCCGCCCTGCCGCCTTTCCACCCCGGAGCCGCGAGGCCGCCTTCGACAAGCCGGCCCCGAACGAGATGACCTTCACGAGCGGGCCGGAGGCGGCATCCTCCACGAGCTTCGTCACCTTCTCCACGCGGCCCACGATGTTGCCGGCCGACACGAGCATCGTGTCCACCCGGTCGATCTCGCGGTTCGTCTTCTCGACCGAGATCTTGACCTCGGAGAGCAGGGGCATCGTCTCCTCGCGGATCCCGTCGATCAGCATCTTCGTGCTCTCGAGCGTGCGGAACGTGCTCAGCAGGACCACGCACAGGAACAGGACGAGCAGCCCCCAGAACGCGGCCAGGACGATCAGCGCGATGTCCCCGGCGTTGGCGGCGATGACGGCCATCGGATCACTCCTCGTGGGTTCGGGGTTGTGGCTCGGGCATCATACCCAGCGTCCCGAGACCCGAGTCCACTCACCCGTGCGCCGCAACCCTCGGTGCCCGTCCGTGCCGGGTGGAGCTCAGCGCCAGCTTCCCCAGACGGGGTCGTCGTGACTCGCGGGCTCGCTCTCACCCTCGACTTCGTGGAGCTCGATCACGGGCGGTGCCGACTCCGGTTCGGACACCTCGGCGATGGCTGCCAGCTGTTCGTCCAGATCGCCGATCGCCTCGCTCATCGGATCCACCGCCTCTTGGATGCGCTGGCCGATCCGAGCGGCACGGAGTCGGGCCTCCTCGATGGAGACCCGGACCGAATCCACGAGGGGCGCCACATGATCGCGCCAGCCCTTCAGACGGTCGACCTCTTCTCTGATCCGCTGATGGACGATCTCGGTCTGCCGGAGCTGCTCCTCCGCCTGCCGGCTGGCCGCCTCCACGATGCGGGACATAGCCTCCTCCGCCGCGTGGAGGACGTCGGAGACCTCTTTGGCGGTCGAGGGCGATCCGGGCTGTCCGCCGGCGCTCGGGGCGGACTCGAGCTCCGCGATCCGATCCTCGGCCTCCCGCATCCGTTCGCCCTCGCTCACGAGGGCCTGCCGGGCGGCGAACAGCTCCTGGCGGAGCTCGTCGAGCTCCTTCTCGAGCTTGGCGCTGCGGTCTTCGGTGGCGAGTGCCCGCTCGAGGTCGGCACGGAGCTCGGTGGTCTCGGTCTCCGCTGCGCCGAGCCGCTCCGCCTGCTCGGTGGCCTGGTCCTGCAGGACCTGCAGCTCGGTCTGGAGGTGCACGACCTGTTCCTCGGCTTCCTTGGCCCGGCCTTCCTCCCTCTTGGCCTGGACCGACACATGGTCGAACATGCGCTCACGATCGGCGAGGAGATCACGGACGCTCTTCGCCTGGTAACCGAGGAGCCCTCGTTTGAGCCGGGGCGCTTCCATCCGGAAAGATCCTCCCTCGAGGTCGGACAGGCCGCCTCTGGATTATGCGCCCCGCATGGGGGACTTCAACCACACCCCCCGAGCGATCTACAGATCTCGGCGGGTGGCTCGTCCTGTCTTCTACGGATCGCCGCCGATCGTCTGGGACCCGCGGTTCGTACAGGCTTGACCGACAGCACGGACGCCCCATGGCGTGCTGCCCCGATTTGACCAAGCGCGACCCAAGGCGTACGGAATGACGTGTTGGGCACAGCAGGTGCCCGAGAGGGAGGGGATCCCCATGTCCCGAAGTCGCATGCCCATCTGGGTGCTGGTAGGGGCGACCGTCATGTTGCTCGCGTATCTGGCCGCACCGCTGTCGGCGGGGGCGACGTCGAGCGATGCAGCCACCACGAAGACGTACGTCGTCGTGCTGAAGAACGGGGCTGTCTCAACCGGACTGAAGGCGATCGGCCGGGCCGGCGGGAAGGTCCTGAAGAGCGACAAGCTCGGGATCGCCACGGTCTCCTCGGCCAACCCCACGTTCCTCGACGACCTCCGCTCGTCCGGCGCAGTGGACGGCGCTGCAAACAACGCCGCCTTCTACCTCGGGAGCAAGGACGCCATCGCCACCGTCTACGTCCCGGCCGACACTCAGGCCGCCGCGTGCGCCAGCTTCTACGGCGTGCCCGCGAACATCGGCCCCGAGCCACTGTCGGCGTGCGAGTGGGACGACCGGATCATCAACGCGAGCTCGGACGGCTCCTACGCGGTGAACCGGGGAGCCGGCGCCACGATCGGCATCATGGACACGGGCATCGACCTCACGCACCCGGACATCGTGCCGAACCTCGACGTCGATCTGTCGTGCTCCTTCATCACGTCGGACGACCCGGTGGCCGATCCGGCGGAGAAGGCGAACGGGGACTGCACGAACAAGGCCGCGGTCCAGGATCTGAACGGACACGGCACGCACACCGCCAGCGAGGCAGCCTCGCCGATCAACGGCATCGGCACCGCCGGCGTGGCCCCCGAGGCCACGATCGTGGCGCTGAAGGCCGGCAACATCGAGGGCTACTTCTTCACGCAGGGCGTGGTCGACGCGATGATCTACGCCGGCGACGTGGGTCTCGACGTGGTGAACATGAGCTTCTTCGCCGACCCGTTCCTGTTCAACTGCAAGAACGAGGCCGATCAGCGAGCCATCGTCATGGCGATCGGCCGAGCAAGCCGCTACGCGCAGCAGCACGGCGTGGTGATGGTGGCCGCGCAAGGGAACGAGGCGATCGACCTCGCCCACCCGACCACCGACGAGATCAGCCCCGACTACCCACCGGGCGCAGCGGAGATCCGGGACGTCGGCAACTACTGCGTGGTGGTCCCGAACGAGCTGCCCGGAGTGGTCGGCGTCACCGGCATCGGGCCCTCGCGCGTGCTCTCGTTCTTCTCCAGCTACGGCGCGGGCGTCACGGACGTGACGGCTCCGAGCGGCTCCTCGGGCCAGGCGCCGAACCCGTTCGGGCGTGTGCTGGCCGCATGGTCGTCGACGGCGCCATCCATCGGACTCCCCGGTCGTGACGTCCAGGCCGCCGACGGCTCCGTCTACGCCTGGGTCCAGGGGACGTCGATGTCCTCGCCGCACGCGGCAGGGGTTGCGGCCCTGATCCGTGCCGCGCACCCGGACATGCCGGCCGGCGCGGTGCAGGCGCTCCTGCAGCGATCGGCCATGCCGATGGAGTGCCCGACACCCGATGAGATGGACCCGTTCAGCGGGCTGATCGCCGAGCAGACCTGCGTGGGCGGACCCGGCTACACAAACTTCTACGGCAAGGGGCTCGTCGACGCCCTTGCCGCCGGCGCGGCGTAGAGAACGCGCCCCATCTGGGACGAGGGGCCGGAGCCAGGCCGGCCCCTCAGTCCTCCTCCTCGCCCTGGCCGGACGGCTCGTAGTAGCGGCTGCCCTCGAACCGGGTGGGGCGGTACTGCTGCTCGACCACGTGGCCAGGGTAGTCGTGCGGGTACTTGTACCCCTTGCCGTAGCCGAACTTCTTGAGCGCGGGGTGACCGGGCTCCTTCAGGTGCAGCGGCACCGGGTCGCTGGAGGAGGCGTCCCGCTGGGCCTTGCCGAGCGCGGCGATGACGCTGTTCGACTTCGGAGCGCGCGCAAGGTAGATCGCGGCCTCGGCCAGGTTCAGCCGGGCCTCGGGCAGGCCCACGTACTCGACGGCCTGCGCCGCCGCGACCGCGACCATCAGCGCTCGGGGATCGGCCAGCCCGATGTCCTCGGAGGCGTGCACGACCATGCGGCGCGCGATGTAGCGGGGGTCCTCACCGGCCTCGAGCATCCGGGCCAGCCAGAACAGCGTGGCGTCCGGGTCCGAGCCGCGGATGCTCTTGATGAACGCCGAGATCACGTCGTAGTGGGCGTCGCCCTGGCGGTCGTAGACGATGGCCTTCTTCTGCGCGGCATCGGCTGCGGCCGCCAGGTCCACGGTGTCCTCCCCGGCGGCCGTCGCCGACAGCACCGAGGCCTCGAGCGCCGTGAGCGCGATCCGGGCGTCGCCGCCGGCGAGCTCGGCCAGGTGGTCGAGGGCCTCGTCGGTCACCCGCACGCCGAACCCGCCCAGGCCGCGTTCGGCATCCTCGAGGGCGCGACGCATCAGGGTGATGAGGTCATCGCGCTCGAGCGGCTCGAGGCGCAGGAGCAGGCACCGCGAGAGCAGCGGCGTGACCAGCGAGAAGTACGGGTTCTCGGTGGTCGCGCCGATCAGCGTGACCGTCCCCTCCTCCACCGCCGGCAGGAGGACGTCCTGCTGCGCCTTGCTCCACCGGTGGACCTCGTCCACGAACAGGACCGTCTTGAACAGCCCGCCCTTCGCGCCCTCCATGATCTTGCGGGCGTCTGCCACGCCCGAGGCCACCGCCGACAGCTGCATGAGATCCGCGCCGACCGCCGTCGCCAGCAGGTACGCGAGCGTCGTCTTGCCGGTGCCGGCGGGGCCCCACAGGATCAGCGAGGGCAGGTGGCCGCCCTCGACCAGCCGGGTGAGCGCCTTGCCCGGACCGAGCAGGTGGGCCTGCCCCACGAACCCCTCGAACGTCCGGGGTCGCATCCGCGTGGCGAGGGGCACCTCGCTCATCGCGGCGTCCTATCCCCTCGCGTAGCGGACGATCCGGTCCGGGCGGATCGTGAGGATCTCGCGCACCTGGCCGGGCATGAACGCGTAGCCCTTGCCGTCGTACCGGTGCGACAGCTCGTCGATGTGCCGCTCGGCCCGCTCGCCCTCCTCGATGCCCACCACGGTGCCGGTGATCGAGAACCAGTCGTAGGCGTCCCCGCCGCGCAGGACCGCGACGGCAACGCGCGGGTCCGCGCGGACGTTGCGGTCCTTCACCCTCCCCTTCGCCGTGTTCACCAGCACGTGGCCGTCGGCCGCGTCGACCCAGGTGACGGTCGCGTGCGGGGAGCCGTCGGGGTTCGTCGTGACGAACGTCGCGTAGTCGGTCCCCGTCAGTCGCTCCACGTCCTCGGGCGTCAGCTCCGCCATCAGGGTGTCTCCTCCTTCCGTTCGCCCGGCGGCGCCACGAACCGTTCGGCGGGCGGTGCCAGGACGCGCAGCCCGAGCTCGCGGAGCTGCTCCTCGGCGACCGGCGCCGGCGCGCCGGTGAGCGGGTCGGCCCCGGATTGCGCCTTGGGGAACGCGGTGACGTCGCGGATGGCCTCCTTGCCGGCCATGAGCATCACGATGCGGTCGATGCCCATGGCGATGCCCCCGTGCGGCGGCGCCCCGTACCGGAACGCCCGCATCAGGTGGCCGAACTTCTCCTCCGCCTCCTCGTGCGAGAGGCCCAGCTGCTCGAACACGCGCTCCTGGACCTCGGGCTGGTGGATCCGGATGCTGCCGCCGCCGACCTCGAACCCGTTCAGGACGAGGTCGTACGCGCGGGCCTTCGCGGTTGCCGGATCGAGGTCCCGGGGGTCGGCCGGCGCGGTGAACGGGTGGTGCACGCTCACCCACTTGGCCTCGTCCTGGCTCCACTCGAACAGCGGGGGCTCGGTCATCCAGCAGAACGCCCACCGGCCCTCGGGGACGACGCCGAGGCGCTCGGCCAGCTGGCGGCGGAGGCCGTCGAGCGCCACGTTCACGCGATCGGCCCGGTCGGCCACGAGGAGCACGAGGTCGCCCGGGCCGGCGCCCGTGGCGCGGAGCACGCCGTCGACCTCGCCGGGCGCGAGGTGCTTCTCGACCGGCGAGCGGATCCCGGACGCCTCCACCACGATCCACACGAGGCCGCCGGCGCCGCGCTCCTTCGTGACCTGCACGAGCTGGTCGAGCTCCTTGCGCGAGAGCTCGGACCCGCCGGGCGCCGCGAGGGCCTTCACCACGCCGCCCTCGGTCAGCACCTGCCCGAACGCCCGGAACCCGGTGGCGGCGAAGACGCCGCCGAGGTCCACGAGCTCCATCCCGTACCGCAGGTCCGGCTTGTCCGAGCCGTACCGGGCCAGCATGTCGTCGAACGTCATGCGCGGGAACGGCGTCGGGACCTTCACGCCCTGGGTCTCCTCGACGATCCGCGCGTAGAGCGGCTCGATGACGGCGAAGACGTCCTCCTCGGTGACGAACGACATCTCGACGTCCAGCTGGGTGAACTCGAAGCTGCGGTCCGCGCGAGGCGCTTCGTCCCGCAGGCAGCGCACGATCTGGTAGTAGCGGTCCTGGCCGGCAACCATCAGCAGCTGCTTCAGCTGCTGGGGCGACTGCGGCAGCGCGTAGAAGGTGCCCTGCCACAGCCGCGAGGGCACGAGGAAGTCGCGGGCGCCCTCCGGCGTGCTCCGCGTGAGCATCGGGGTCTCGACCTCGAGGAAGCCCCGCGCCTCCATGTGCTCGCGGATCAACCGGTTGATCGTGTGGCGGAGGCGCAGGATCTTCGTCATCTCGGGCCGGCGGAGGTCCAGGTAGCGGTACTTGAGGCGGAGCTCCTCGGATGCCTCGACGCGGTCCTCCACGGGGAAGGGAGGCGTCTCGGAGGGCGAGAGCGTCTCGACCGTCCGGACGGCGATCTCGACCTCGCCGGTGGGCAGGTCCGGGTTGACCGTGCCCTCCGGACGGGGACGGACCTCGCCGGTCACGCGGATCACCGACTCGCCCTTGAACCGCTGTGCGGCGGCGTGGGCTTCGGGCTGATCCTCGGGGTGGAACACCAGCTGGACGAGGCCCTCGCGGTCCCGGAGGTCCACGAAGGTCACGCCGCCGTGATCGCGCTGGCGGGCCACCCAGCCGCACAGCGTGACGGTGGCTTCGGCGTCGGATGCGCGGAGCTCCCCGCAGGCGTGCGTGCGCATCGAGGTGGCGAGCTCAGACATCGGCCGCCCTCGCAGCTCGGATCCGGTCGACCAGCTCCGCCTGCGGCACGGCGCCCTGGTCGCGCTCGGCCAGCCGCCGCAGCGTTACCGTGCCGGCGGCCGCCTCGTCGTCGCCGAGGATGGCCGCGAACCTCGCCCCCGTTCGGTCGGCCATCTTCAGCTGCGCCTTCAGGGGGCGCTCCTCGAACGCGGCGTCGGCGGCGATACCGGCCGCGCGGAGCAGGTGCAGGAGGTCACGGGCCTTGGCCCGCCCGGCGTCGCCCAGGCCGACCACGAACACCTCCAGACCCGGCTCGTCGGGTGGGATGAGGCCCTCGTCCCGGACCGCGAGGAGGACCCGCTCCAGACCCATGCCGAAGCCGACCCCCGGCACATGCGGGCCGCCGAGGGCCTCGGCCAGCCCGTCGTAACGGCCGCCCCCGAACAGCGTGCCCTGCTGTTCGGAGAGCACCTGGCTCGCGAACTCGAACGCGGTGCGCGTGTAGTAGTCGAGCCCGCGGACGAGCGTCGGCGTGACGCTCGGCTTCAGCCCCTCGGCCTCCAGGCCCTCGAGCACGCCGTCGAAGTGCTCGCGGCACGGATCGCAGAGCCGGTCCGTGATCTTCGGGGCCTCGGAGGCCACCGCCCGGCAGGCCTCGTCCTTGCAGTCGAGCACGCGGAGGGGGTTCTCCTCGTACCGGCCCTGGTGCTCGTCGCGCAGGCGATCGCGGTTCGCGCGGAGGAACCCGATCAGCTCCTCGCGGTACGCGGGGCGGCACACCGCGTCGCCGATCGAGTTCACCTGGAGCTCGTACCGGGTCAGGCCCAGCCCGCGCAGGAACGCGTCGCCGAGCGCGATGACCTCGACGTCGGGACCGGGCTCGGCCACGCCGAACACCTCAACCCCGAACTGCCGGTGCTCGCGGTACCGGCCGGCCTGGGGCCGCCCGTACCGGTACATCCGGGTGAGGTAGTAGGCCTTGAACGGGGTGGGCATCCCGTGCTGCTTCGCGAGGTACGCGCGCATGACCGGGGCGGTGCCCTCGGGGCGGAGCGAGAGCTCGCGGCCCCGACGGTCCGCGAACGTGTACATCTCCTTGGCGACCACGTCGCTGGTCTGGCCCGAGGTGCGGCGGAACAGCTCGGTGTGCTCGAACACCGGCGTCTCGACGTAGCGGTAGCCGAACCGGCGGGCCAGCTCCGCGGCTCGATCGTAGAGCGCGCGCATCCGGCCGCCCTCGGGCGGCAGGAGGTCGAGGGTCCCCCGGGGCGGCGACAGGTCCATGCCGCTCACGGTCGCACCAGGTACGGGTTGCGCTCGCGCTCGCGCCCCACGCTCGTCCTGGGGCCGTGGCCGGGGAGGACGTCGAGCTCGTCGGGCAGCTCGAGGAAGCGGTCCAGGCTCTTGGCCATGTCCTCCGGCGATGAGTTCGGGAAGTCGCTCCGGCCGATCGTGCCGGCGAAGACGAGGTCGCCCGAGAGCACCCATCCGTCGGTCCGGTAGCAGACGCTCCCCGGCGTGTGGCCGGGGGTGTGGAGGACCTCGATCCGGAACCCCGCGAACGTGAGGACGTCGCCGCCGACGAGCGTGTGGACCTGGGCCGGGTTCACCGGCACCGGCGGGCTCTGGTAGCCGGCG
Source organism: Actinomycetota bacterium (assembly GCA_036390995.1). Classification (GTDB taxonomy): domain Bacteria; phylum Actinomycetota; class UBA4738; order UBA4738; family HRBIN12; genus DASQQQ01. The sequence goes on from DASWAT010000214.1 coordinate 14,943, forward strand.
CCCCACGCGAGCGAGTCGGTGAGCGCCGGCACATCGGCCTCGTGGATGTAGAAGGGGAGCTCGTCCCCGCAGAACCCGGCGGCCGAGCCGATGTGATCGAAGTGGCCGTGGGTGGCCAGCACGGCGACGGGGCGCTTGCCCTCGGCCGTGAGCATGGCGTGAACCCTGGCCGGCGCGAACCCGGGATCGACCACCACGGCCTCGTCGGTCCCGTCGGCCGCGATCATCCAGCAGTTCGTCTCGAACGAGTTGTCGGAGAAGACGTCCAGGTACATCGGGCGGCCATCGTATCGGATGCGACCGCGGGGGCGGACAGCCGGCTACAGCTCGGCCGTGTCGATCACCAGGGTCACCGGACCGTCGTTGACCAGCTCGACCTCCATGTGCTCGCCGAAGGCGCCGCGCCGGACCTCGGCCCCTCGCGCCTCGAGCGCTCGGGCGAAGGCCTCGACCCGGTCGGCGGCCACCCCCAGCGGCGCCGCCCCGTCCCACGAAGGCCGGCGGCCCCGGCGCACGCTCCCGTAGAGCGTGAAGTTCGGCACCACGAGGATCTGGCCGCCTGCCTCCGAGAGCGAGCGGTTCATCTTCCCGTCGGCGTCCTCGAACACGCGGAGCCGGAACACCTTCTCCGCCAGACGGTCGTAGTCGCCGAACCCGTCGTCCTTGCCCACGCCCACCAGCAGCACCAAGCCAGGTCCGATCTCGGCCACGGTCTCGCCGCGCACGCGGACGCTGGCCTTCGCGACGCGCTGGAGGACCACCCGCACCCGGCACCCCTAGTGGGGCACGACGCGGTAGGCGTCGTAGACGTTCTCGACCTTCTTCACCGCCGACAGGATCTGCGACAGGTGGGCGATGTCGGCCAGCTCGAAGGTGAACCGCAGCGTGGTGATGCGATCGCGGCCGACCGAGGACGTGGCCGACAGGATGTTCACGTGATGGTCCGACAGCACCGTGGCCACGTCCGAGAGCAGCCGGGTGCGGTCCAGCGCCTCCACCTGGACCGAGACCACGAACGAGGTCGGCCGTCCGGTGCGCCACGAGACGTCGATCAAGCGCTCGGGCTCGCGGCCCAGCGCTCTGGCGTTCGGGCAGTCGGTGCGGTGGACGGACACACCCTGTCCCCGCGTGACGAACCCCATGATCTCGTCGCCCGGCACCGGGGTGCAGCACCTGGCGAGCCGCACCCACACATCGACCGAGCCCGGCACCACAACGCCGGAGGTGATGTCCGGCTGGCCCACGCTCACCGGGCGCGCCAGCGGCACCTGCGTGACGTCCTCCTCGGGCGTGCCGCTCACGGACCGGGCCAGGCGCGCCACCACCGACTGCGGCGACACGTGCCCCTCCCCCAGCGCCACGTACAGCGACTCCAGGTTCGGGAACTTCATCTCGGCGGCGACCTGCTCGAGGGCCTCCTCGGTGGCCAGCCGCTTGAACGGCACGTTCTGCTTGCGCATCACGCGGTGGAGGGCGTCGCGGCCCTGGTCGAGCGCATCCTCTCGCCGTTCGCGACTGAACCACTGGCGGATCTTGTTCCGGGCCCGAGGCGTCACCACGAACTGCAGCCAGTCCTGCGACGGCCCCTCGCCCTGGGCCCGCGAGGTGAGGATCTCCACGGAGTCGCCGGTCCGGAGCGCGTAGTCCAGCGGCACGAGCTTGCCCGAGACCTTCGCGCCGATCGTGCGGTGCCCGACCTCCGTGTGGATGGAGTACGCGAAGTCCACGGGCGTGGCGCCGGCCGGCAGGTTGATCACGTCGCCCTTCGGCGTGAACACGAAGACCTGCCCCCGGTACAGGTCGATCTTCAGTCCCTCCATGAACTCGCGGGGGTCGGCCATGTCCTTCAGCCACTCCATCATCTGGCCGAGCCACGCGAGGTCCGCGGCCTCCTTCGCCTTCTTCCCGCCCTGGCCCTCCTTGTAGCGCCAGTGGGCCGCGATGCCGAACTCGGCGGTCCGGTGCATCTCGCGGGTGCGGATCTGGACCTCGATCGGCCGGCCCTCCGGCCCCACCACCGTGGTGTGGAGGGACTGGTACATGTTCGACTTGGGCATCGCGATGTAGTCCTTGAACCGCCCGGGGATCGGCTTCCACAGGGAGTGGATGGCGCCGAGCGCGCCGTAGCTGTCGCGGATCGAGTCCACGAGGATGCGGATGGCGGCCAGGTCGTAGATCTCGTTGAACTCCTTGCCGCCGACGACCATCTTCTCGTAGATCGAGTACAGGTGCTTCGGGCGCCCCTCGACCTCGGCCTTCACCCCGGCCTCGCGCAGCCGGTTCCGGGACGCCTTCAGCACGCCCTCCACGTAGGCCTGGCGCTCGGCCCGCCGGGCCTCCACGAGGTTCGCGATCTCGCGGTACGGGCCGGGGTGGAGCGTCTTGAAGGCGAGGTCCTCGAGCTCCCACTTGATCTGCTGCACGCCGAGCCGGTGCGCGAGCGGCGCGAAGATGTCGAGGGTCTCGGTCGCGGTGTTCCGCTGACGGGCCGGCGGCAGGGCGCCGAGGGTTCGCATGTTGTGGAGGCGGTCGGCCAGCTTGATCAGCAGGACCCGGATGTCGCCGGCCATGGCCACGATCATCTTGCGGACGTTCTCGGCCTGCTCCTGCTCGCGGCTGTGGAACTCGATGTGCATCAGTTTCGTCAGGCCGTCGACGATCCGAGCCACCTCGACGCCGAACTCGCCCTCGAGCTCCTCCAGCGTGATCTCGGTGTCCTCGACCACGTCGTGGAGGAGGGCCGCCACCAGGGTGGTCGTGTCCAGGCCGAGGTCGGCCAGGATCGTGGTCACGGCGATGGGGTGCTCCACGAAGTCCTCGCCCGACAGCCGTTTCTGCCCCTCGTGATGGGCCTCCGCGTAGGCGTAGGCCTGGTGGATCTGCTTGAGGTCCGCCTTCGCGTTGTAGCTGCGGACCGTGCGGACGAGCTGCTCGAAGCTCTCGCGCTGGATCTCGGGCTCGGCGCCCTGCCCGGGACGCAGCCTCGACAGGAGGCCGCCCTTGCGCTCGGGCTTGCCCTGCTCGGGCTTGCCCTGTTCGGTCTTGACCTGCTCCGGGCCGTCCACGGCGCTCGCCTCCTCGAAGAGGCCAGTGTAGCCGTCGCTCAGTAGGTGATGAGCGTGAACAGGTCGTAGCCGTCGATCTGCTTGCGACCCTCGAGGAAGCCGAGCTCGATCAGGCACGCGATCCCCACGACCTTGCCGCCGACCCGTTCGACCAGGTCGGCGGTGGCCCTCGCGGTGCCGCCGGTGGCCAGGACGTCGTCGACGATGAGCACACGCTCGCCCTGCCTCACGGCATCCTTGTGGATCTCCAGGGTGGCCGTGCCGTACTCGAGGACGTACTCGGCCGCCTCGGTGTCCCAGGGCAGCTTGTCCTTCTTGCGGACGGGGACGAAGCCGGCGCCGAAGTGATACGCGACCGGCGCCGCGAGGATGAACCCCCGGGCCTCGATGCCCACCACCTTGTCCACGCTCCCGCGCCCGAAGTGGAGCACGATGAGGTCGATCACGGTCGAGTACGCGACCTCGTCTGCCAGGAGCGGCGTGATGTCCTTGAAGACGATGCCGGGCTGGGGGAAGTCGGGCACGTCGCGGACGAGCCCCCGGATCTGTTCGATGTCCACCGCTCCCTCCGAGCTTCCTCCGGCCTCAGACCCGACTACCTGCGCTTGCGCTTGGCGGGTTTCTTCTTCCCCTTCGCGCTGCCCTTCGACCCCCCCTTGGGCCGGGGGCGTGAGGGGTTCGGGCTGCGGGTGGTGGCCCGCACGGCCGCGGCCTCCCCGCCGATCGCGGGGGCCGGCTCGCCGTTGCCGGAGGCCGCGGCGAGCTCCGCCGTCGCCGCCGGAACGGCCCGCAGGCGGCGGCCGGCCGCGTCCCGGGCAGTGGCGCGAGCCCGGATCTGCGCGTACTTCGGCTCGCGCTCCTTCAGGATGGCCAGGATCGGCGAGGCCACGAAGATCGACGAGTACGTACCGGACAGGACGCCGACCATCATCGCGAAGGCGAAGTCCTTCAGCGTGTCCCCTCCGAACAGCAGCAGCGACAGGATCGGGAAGACGACGACCAGCGAGGTGTTCACCGACCGCATGAACACCTGGTTCAGCGAGGTGTTCACGACGCCGCCGTACGTGTCCTTGGCCAGCATGGCCGGGGACTCCGTGTTCTCCTTGATCTTGTCGAAGATGACGACCGTGTCGTACAGCGAATAACCGAGGATCGTGAGGACGGCGATGATGGTGGCCGGCGTGACCTCGCGTCCGACCAGCGCGTAGACGCCGATCGTGATCAGCACGTCGTGGACGAGCGCCGCCATGGCGCCGATGGCCATCTTCCACTCGAACCGGAGCGTGATGTACAGCGTGATGGCGATCAGCACGACGATGAGGCCCTGGACCGCCTTCTTCGAGATCTCCGAGCCGAACGTGGGCCCCACGTCGGTCCGGTTGATGTCGCTGGGACTCACGCCGGCCTGCTTCGCGAGCTCGTCGATCAGCCGGGTCCGCTCCGTGTCGGAGAGCGTGGTCAGGCTCTGGGTCCGGATCGAGACCTGGTTCCCGCCCACGATCTGAACCTCGGAGTTCTGTCCCAGGCCGAAGTCCGCCAAGATGGACTGCACGTCCTGGACGCTCTCGCCGCTCACGTTCTGGTAGGTGATCTGGGAACCACCCTCGAAGTCGATGGACAGGTTCAGGTGCCGGACGGCCAGCCCCACGATCGAGAGCACGATGACCGCCCCCGAGATCAGGAACCACCAGTTCCGGTGCTCGATGAACCGGAAGTGGGGCTCCCGGTGACCCCGGAACGTGGCGACGGCGTGACGCAGGTTCATCTCGAGCCCCCCGCCACCGGCAGAAGCTCACCGGGCTCCGGCTCCGCCGCCACGCCGCTGGTGAGGCCGAATCCGTGCAGGTTCACCAGGCGCTCGTTCCGGGCGATCAGGAACACCACCGGCCGCTTGAAGAAATAGACGACGAACAGGTCAAGCAGCGTGGCCACGCCCAGCGTCAGCGCGAACCCCCGGACGGAGCTGATCGCCGTCACGTACAGGACCAGGGCGGCGAGCGCCGTGACGATGTCGGCCGCGACGATCGTCTTGTACGCCCGCTTGAACGCCGGCTGGACCGCGGCGCGGGGGGTCTTGCCGTGCCGGACCTCGTCCTTCAGTCGCTCGAAGAACACGATGTACGAGTCCGCGGTGATGCCGAGGGAGATCACGAGGCCGGCGACGCCGGCCAGCGTCAGGCTGTACCCCACCGTGCGACCCGCGACCGACACGAGCGCGATCGCGAGAACCGCCCAGATGCTCATGCCGAGCATGGCCACGATGCCGAGCAGCCGGTAGTAGAAGAGCAGGTACAACAGGAGCAGCGCCAGGCCGACCAGCCCGGCGACGATCCCCTGGTGGAGCGACTCCTTGCCCAGGGTCGGGCTCACGGTCTCGACCTGCTGCTTCTTCAGGTTCACGGGCAGGGCGCCGGCGTTCAGCTGGGTGGCCAGGTCCTGGGCTCGCTGCTTCGTGAAGCTCCCGGTGATGACGCCGCTGCCGTTCGTGATGGCGCTCTGCACGGTGGGCGCCGAGATCACCTTGTCGTCCACCACGATGGCCAGCTGCTTGCCCACCAGCCGGGTGGTCACGTCGCCGAACGTCTTCGCGCCGGAGCTGGTGAGCGTGAAGTCGATCTGCCAGCCCGTGGCCGCCTGGGTCTGGCTCCCGGTGTTGTACACGGCCGTGGCCTTCTTGATGGCGTCGCCGGTGATCTCGACCGGTCCGAGCTTGTACTTCGTGGAGCCGTCCTGGCCGAGGAACACGACGGACTTGTCCTTGAGCGCGCTGAAGCTGCAGTCCGAGGACTCCTGCTGGGCGGGCGTGGCGCACGTCACCGGCGTGGACGCGTAGTCCGGGCTGCTGGCGGTGAGCGTCTCGAGCACCTCGCGCTGCTCCAACCGCGCCGTGGTGCCGATCGTCTGGAGGAGCCGCTCCTGTCCGGTCTCCTGGAGCTTGGCCTGCGCGGCGTCGCGAGTGAGGAAGCACCCCTGGTTCGTGCCGGCCGAGCTGATCGCGCAGAACTGCTGGGTCTCGTGCTGGGCCGACAGGGCCGACAGCGCGGCCTGGGCGTCGGTCTCGGTCTGCGCGCAGGCCGGTCCGACGTCGCTGGAGAGCGTGTCCCCCTGCGAGGTCTGCAGGCAGTACTCCTGTGTCACGTCCGTGCCGATGCCGGCGAGCGCGGCGTCGGCCTTCTTCTTCGTGTCGTAGCACGGCGCGGTCGAGAGACCGGTGCCCGACAGGCACCACTGCCCGCTCTGCTTCTGCACGGCGATGGCCTTGATCGCGGCCTGGGCGTCCTTCAGCGCTCCGAAGCACGGCGCGCTGCCGCCCCAGGCGTCGCCCGTCAGGCAGACCGACGTCAGGACCGGTTTCACCGCCGTCCCCGACAGCGCGGTCTGCGCGTCGGACTGGCTTGGGTAGCACCCGAAGCTCTGCTGGTCCTGCCCGATGAGGCAGTACTGGTCCTTCGCCCGCTGCTCGATGGTCCCCCTGGCCAGCCCGGGGATCTGGACCTCGATGTTCGTGCCGGAGAGGTACAGGAGTGGCTCGCCGACCCCGAACGCGTCCACGCGGCTCCGGATGTTCTCCAGCGCCCGCTCCATGACGTCCTTCGAGGTCCCGTTCGGCGCGGCCAGGATCACCGAGACGCCGCCCTCCAGGTCCAGGCCCAGGACCGGGCGGATCCCGCCGAGGAGGGCCACCAGGGACCCCGCGACCAGGACGCCCACGAACACGATCGACAGCCAGAGGTTGCGACCGGCCTTCACGCGAGCTCCGCCCCGTTGATGGTGAGCTTGAACCTGCAGTCCAGGATCTCGGCGGCCTTGCGGCACATCTGCATGCGACCCAGGAAGATCTCGAAGTACTCCATGACCTGGCTGATCTCGGTGTCGATCGTGAGCTCGAGCGTCACGGTCTTGGCTGCCGAGTCTACCCGCAAGAACGACTGTTCGGCGGCGAAGTTCACGCGGTCGTGGATGTCGAACTCGATCTGACCGGACTTGCGCACGCGGCTGCGGTGGACGTCGGACTTGTCGGCCAGGATCACCGCGGCCGAAGCCGGCGAGACCGCGTAGCCGTTCTCCTCCTCGTGGTTCGCGATGGCCGCCACGATCGTCGCGAGGTCCGCGCCGGGGACCTGGTCGCGAAGGGCGTGGTACACGAGCACCGCCCCGGTCTGCCCGTGCATCTCGCGCGAGACCATGTTGCCGACGTCGTGCAGGTAGCCGGCCACGCACCCCAGGTTCGCCGTGTGCTCGTCGAACCCGGCGCGGGTGAGCACGTTGTAGGCGATCCGGGCCGTGAGGTTCGCGTGGCGGAAGCCGTGCTCGGTGTAGCCGAGCGCCTCCATCACGCGGTCGGCCGCCGAGATGAACGCCGACACCTCCGAGTTGGCCTGGACGGCCTCGAGGGTGACCGGCTCGCCGCCGGGGCTGACCTTGGCGGGCGGCGCCGGGACGCCCTGCTCGGGTCCCGTGACCGCGGGGGCCGCCGCTTCCTTCTTCACGGCCGGGTGCCGGCCTCCTCGTCGGTCCCCTCGTCGTCCGAGGAGCTGTCGTACTCGTCCTGGTCCTGGTCCTCGTCCTCGACGAAGCGCTGGCTGATCGCGCGGCGCAGCATGCGGACGTTGGTTCCCGGGGCGATCTCGATGGTCACGATGTCGGACTCCTCGTCGATCTCGACGATCGTGCCGAACATCCCTCCCGCGGTCATGACCTCGTCGCCGACCTCCAAGCTCTGCAGGATGCTCTGCTGCTGGCGGGCCCGGGTGCGCTGGGGGCGGATCAGGAGGAAGTAGAACACCCCGCCCATGAGCACCAGCGGGGCGAGCAGGGACAGGAGCGACCCCCCCGAGGACGTGGTCGAGTTGCTCTGGGCGAGGAACTGGATCATCGAACGGCGCCTTTCGTGCGTACGGGTGCGTATCGGGACGAACCCGCAGCATACAGGCTACCGCGCCGGGGTAGAGAGCTCAGGCCAGGGGAAGGGCGCCCTCGGGGGTCGCGCCGAGGTGCCGATACGCGCGCTCGGTGGCCACCCGGCCTCGGGGCGTGCGCTTCAGGAATCCGAGCTGCAGCAGGTACGGCTCGTACACGTCCTCCACCGTGTCGGTCTCCTCCCCCACCGATGCGGCGAGCGTGGACAGGCCGACCGGGCCACCGCCGAACTTCTCGACCACCGTGTTCAGGATAGCCAGGTCCACCTTGTCCAGGCCGAGCTCGTCCACCTCGAACAGCTCGAGGCCCTTGCGGGCGACCTCACCGGTGACCCTGCCGTCGTGGCGGACCTCGGCGAAGTCGCGCACCCGCCGGAGGAGCCGGTTGGCCACCCGCGGCGTGCCGCGAGAGCGGCGGGCGATCTCCCCGGCGCCCTCGGCATCCACGGACACCTCGAGGATCCCCGCCGAGCGGCGCACGATCCTGCCGAGGTCGTCCTTCGAGTAGTAGTCCAGCCGCGGCGAGAACCCGAACCGTTCGCGCAGCGGCAGCGTGATCCGCCCCGGCCGCGTGGTCGCGCCGACCAGGGTGAACCGCGGCAGGTCCAGACGGATGCTGCGGGCGCTGGGGCCCTTGCCCAGCACCACGTCCAGCTTGAAGTCCTCCAGGGCCGGATACAGGACCTCCTCGACGGCGCGCGGCATCCGGTGGATCTCGTCCACGAACAGGACGTCGCCCTCCTCGAGGTTCGTGAGGATCGCCGCGAGGTCCCCCGGCCGGTCGAGCGCTGGGCCGGACGTCGGCTGGAACCCCACGCCGAGCTCGTTCGCCACGATGCCGGCGAGCGTGGTCTTGCCAAGGCCCGGCGGACCGGAGAACAGCAGGTGATCCACGGTCTCGCCGCGAGCCCGGGCGCCCTCGATCAGCAGGCCGAGCTGCTCCTTGATGCGCTCCTGCCCCACGAACTCCTCGAGCGTGCGAGGGCGGAGCGCGGCGTCGAACTCGCGCTCCTCGGGCGAGAGCTCCGGTTCGACCATCCGATCCTCGCGATCGGCCGGGTCCTGGGGCTCTGCGCGCTCGCGCGGCTCTTCGGTCACGACGATCCTTCCCGGCCGGACTTCCCGCACACCCTATCCCCTGCCCACCCGCTTCAGGGCCTCGCGGAGGAGGTCCTCGACCGGGCGGTCGCCGTCGGCACCGAGCCCGGCCATGGCGTCGCCGGCCTCCTGTGGGGAGAGCCCGAGCGAGAGCAGGGCCTCCCGGACATCGGCCAGCGGTCCCTCCACCACCACGACCTCGCCCCCGAGCTTGTCCTTCAGGTCCAGCACGACGCGCTGGGCCACCTTCTTCCCCACGCCGGGGACGAGCGTGAGCGCGGCCAGGTCTCCCGCCGCGACCGCGCGGCGGAGCGCGTCGGACGAGAGCACCGACAGGAACGAGAGCGCGACCTTCGGTCCCACGCCCGCGACGCTGACCAGCAGGTCGAACAGGCTCCGCTCGTCCTGCGACGCGAACCCGTAGAGCACCATGGCGTCGTCGCGGACGACCATCCGGGTGAACAGGCGGGTGCGTTTGCCGACGGCGGGGAGCTTGCCGATGGTCGAGGCCGGAACGAGCACGTCGTAGCCCACGCCGCCGACGTCGATCACGGCCCGGCCCCCCGACTTGTGGGCCACCGTGCCGTCCAGGAACGCGATCACGTGGCCCTCACCGGACGTTCACCCCGGCGGCCCGCGCGGCGCTTCGCAGGCGAGCCTGCTGCAGGTGGCACAGGGCCACGGCCACCGCGTCGGCCGCGTCGGCCTGCGCCGGAACGCCCTCGACGCGGTGGGCGTTCGTGAGCGCGTGACGGACCCGATCCTTCCCGGCGCCCCCCATCCCGGTCACGGCCACCTTCACCTCGGCCGGCAGGTACTCCTCGACCGGCACGCCCGCCCGGGCCGCGGCCAACAGGATCACGCCCGTTGCCCGCGCCACGACCATCGCGCTGGTCTGGTTCTTGCCCCACATCACGCGCTCGACCGCGAGGCTCTCCGGGCGGTGC
>DASWAT010000215.1:0-8873 GCA_036390995.1 Actinomycetota bacterium
GCGTCGTCCACCTCCGACCCGTCTCAGACCATCGCGCGAGCGCCGGCCATCACGGTTTCCGAGGGCATGAGCCCGGGGGCGGGGGCAGCAGACCGGCAGGACGGACGTTCGTCGGCGGCCGCCGTGAGGCCGGGGGTGTTCAGGGGCGGGTCCGTGAAGATCGGATCCTCGGCCGGCTTCGTTCCACCGCACGGTGCCGGAGACTTCCGAGAGGGACCCGCCAAGGGCACCTACGCCGGAACCGAGTCCAACGAGGTTGGTGGCTCTTCAGAGCCTATCGATGTCGGAGGTTTCGCCTGTCACCAGTGCCGGTGAGCGGGACCCGCCGATCCACCGGTACCCGAAGGGCTGGCTTGGACGACCCGGCCAGCCCTTCCGCTAGCTGGATGCTCCGGCTCGGCGTCTCCTCACGACCGAACGTGGCCGGCAACCGGGCTGTGGCTGGTGCGTCAACGGGGGTGCCGGGCCCCGGCCTCTTGGGAGCGGCGGAATCCTTCCTCGGCATCCCGGGAGCGCCGGAACCGTTCCTCTGCCTCCGCGTGGTCGCCCCGCAGCTCCGAGACGCGGGCCAGGGCCCGCCACGTCCAGCCCGCCAGCTGGCGCTCGCCGAGCTCCTCCGAGATCCGGATCGCCGTCCGGAGATCCGCCTCGGCCGCGTCCAGGTGGCCGAGCTCCCGTTTGGCGATCCCACGCTCCGCCGTCGCGTCGGCGAACTCCCACCGGGCCCCCAGGTCTTCGAAGGTAGCGACCGCGCGGTCCAGGCAAGGGAGCGCTTCACCAAGCCTGCCCAGATCGAAGAGCACGCGAGCCCGCTGCACCGTCGTGATGGCGATGCTGAACTGGTCGCCGATGCTCTCCGCGAGCGCGCCGGCCTCGTCGCTCAGACGAAGCGCCTCCTCCGCATCGTCCGTGCTCGCGAGGCCTGACCCGGATCCGCCGGATCGGTTGATCGACAGGGAGTTGAGCGCGCGAACACGCGCCCAACCGTCCTCGGGATCGGCCACCGCGAGCGCACGGCGCCAGATCGCTTCTGCGTCCGCCGACCGTCCCCGCGTCCACGGCACCCATCCGGCGAACAGCAGCGTGCGGACGATCACCCATGGGTCGCCCAGCTCCTCGGCGGCGGCCAGCGAGCGGTCCAGCAGCTCCTCGGCCTTGTCGAGGTCGGCCTCGACGTTGATGGCGATGTCTCCGAGGAAGCGCAGCGCGAGCGCAAGGGCGAACGGATCGTCGTTCTGGGTCCCGAGCGAGACCGCTCGGACGAGCGCCTCGGTCGCCGACGGGTATTCGGCCAGCCAGTAATGGGCCTCACCCATGCCCGCGAGGGCGCGTGCCTCGCGTACCCTCCACCGCTCCTCCGGGCCGGCCATCGCCAGGACCCGCTGGTAGTAGTCGATCGCCGAGCGGCCCTCCATCCGCCGCCTCGCCCGGTCTCCCGCCTTCAGGAGCGCGTCGGCCGCGCGCTCGGACACCGTCCGGTCGTCCGGATCCAGGTCCAGCGACGCGAGCGCCGCGAGCTCGAGGTGCTCGGAGGCCCACGTGGGGTGGCCGGTCGCGATGAGCCGGTCGGCGATGAGCTGGTGCAGGCGCACGCGCTCGCGCTTGGGGAGGCTCGCGTAGGCCACCTCCTTCAGCGTGGAGTGTCGAAGGCGCCAGCGCGGGACGGCGTGGCTCGCGTCGTCGCGAACGAGGATCTCGGCAGCCTCGAGCTGTCGGAGCTCGTCGACGGTGGGTTCCGGGTCTACGACCGCGAGCTCGTCGAGGTCGAACGAGACGAAGAACGTGGACGCGCGACGGGCCAGCTCCCGGAGCCTCGAGGGCAGGGCGTCGAGCCTGGCCGACACGACGGCCTGCACCGTGGGGGGGAGGGTCCCCGGCGACGAGGGTGAACGACCGTTGCGTTCGGGAAGGAGCATCCCTGTCGTCTCGATGATGAAGTACGGGTTGCCCCCGGCACGCGCGGCGATCTCGGCGGCCCCGGTCTCCTCGATGCGCCCGCCTCCAGCCTTCCGAACGAGGTCGATCGACTCCTCGGTCGTGAGCGGGTCGAGCCGCAACGTCACGGCGTTCACCGTCCTCGACCCCCAGGCGGGCCGCTTCTCGAGGAGCTTGGGGCGCGCGAGCCCGAGGACCATCGCCCGGCGCGGGCCGCGGCGCCCCGGCGCGCCGAGGCGCTCGATCAGGTCGAGCATGGGCGGCTTCAGGGTGTGCGCGTCCTCGAACACGAGCACGGTCGGTCGATCGGCCGCAAGGCCGTCGATCAACGCGATGAATCCCGCGCGGACGTCGTGGACGAACGCGGACTCGTCGCGGCGCTCGGCCATCCCGAACAGGAGCGAGAGTCGATCGACGATCCGGTCCGTCTCATCGGCATCGCCCGAGCGTTCCACGAGCTTTCGCAGCCGCTGTTCGGCTTCGTCGGGCGGGTCGCCCTCGTCCACGCCGGCCAGGTCGCCGACGATCGCCGCAGCCGGGGCGAAGGTGGCCGTGTCCGTGTAGGAACGGGCGCGACCGGTGAGGACGCTCACGCCGCCGTCCAGGCCGGCGACGAGCTCGTCGGCAAGGCGCGACTTCCCGATGCCGGGTTCGCCGAGGACGGTGACCAGGACCGGCTGGCCGGTGCCGGTGGCGCGGGTCAGGCTCTCCCGGAGGATGGTGAGCTCGCTGGCGCGACCCACGAAGGGGATCGTCCGCCGAGCCGATCGCGTGGTGAGCCCCTCCACCGGGAAGCCGGCGAGCGGGACGTGGAAGCCCTTCGCCTGCACGTCCCGCCGTTCCCCGTACGAGACGGCGGTTTCCGTGAGCGCGAAGGTCGTCTGACCGGCGAGTACCTCGCCCGGCTCGGCGGCCGCCTGGAGCCGGGCCGACGCGTTCACGACGGGGCCGGTGACGAGGAGCTGTCCGGCCGGCCCCAGCCCCGTGGCGGCCTCCCCGGACTCGACCCCCACCCGGACCTCGAGGGGCTCGGCCAGTCCGAGGGAAGCGCCCAGGCGGCGCAGCCGTCCGCGGATGGCGAGGCCGGCTCGCACGGCGCGAAGCGCGTCGTCTTCGTGAACCGTGGGCAGGCCGAAGACCGCCATCACGGCGTCGCCGATGAACTTCTCCGGCCGTCCCCGGAGCGCCAGGAGCTCCTCGGTCGCGGCGTCGAAGAACCGGCCGAGGACCTCGCGGGCCCGCTCGGGATCGAGACGGTGGGCGAGCCCCGTGGAGTCCACGAGGTCTGCGAAGAGCACCGTGACCATCTTCCGCTCCTCGGTGCCGAGCGGAGTGGCCACCACCGCGCCGCAATCCGGGCAGAATCGGGCTCCGTCGGGAAGCGGCGCGCCGCACACCGCACAGGTCATCTGAGCAGCATAGCCGCGGGCCACGACACGGCCATACACCGCGCCACGACGCCGCGATGAGCGAAGAGGAGATCCGATCTCCGCTCCCTCACCATGGAGGAGGTCCGGCCGGGGTACCCTCGAACCGACGGGATCGTGGCCGACGCTCGAGCGCATCGTGATACGGTCACCATCCGGTCTTGGCTGTTGAAAGGGGGAACCATGGCCAACAAGGACAAGGGCGGTTCGAAGAGCTCGAAGACCGCGGCGAGCAAGTCCCTGAAGGAGAAACGTCAGGCGAAGAAGGAGAAGGCCGCCCAGTCGGCTTCCTCCGGATACTCGACCGGTAGATAGCCGCCGAAGCGGCTACCCGTCCGGCTTCACCTCGATGAGGCTGATCGTGAAGGGCGGCAGGCCGTGCGCCGCCCACAACTCGGACGCGCGATCGCGCAACATGCGCTCGGCCGCAGACCTCGCCGCCTGGTCGCCCGTGGCCTGAACCGTCACCTGCACACGGACCGTTCCGGAATCCCCGCGACTGAGAACGGGAAGCATCTGGTTCGCGGCAAGGACGTTGCTCAGTTCCCCCATCTGCTCATCGCTCAGCAACTCGTCGTCGTCCCGAGCCAACTCGAGTCGAACCAGCCACGCCGTGATCATCGGCGAAGAGTCTAGCCCGCACCGGAGTGAGGGCGATGCGTGGGGGAGGACCGCCGTGACAGACTGTCCTCATGGACGACGAAGAGCTCCTGTCGCGGGCGGAGCAGGCGCTGACCGAGATCAAGATCGCCCACGGGCTCTCGGACGCCCACGCATCGGTGCTGGCCGCGCTGCGCATCCGGCTGAAGGGGAGCGCTGGGGGATCGCTGGACGACCTGCTCGAGGCGGCGGGCGACCTTCGGCCGGACAGCCTGGAGGAGAAGATGGCGGAGACCGAGCGCAGGCCCAAGCCGTCGTTGGATGACCTGTTGAAGAAGGACCCCAAACCGAAGCGCGACTGGCCCGCTTGACGCTCGGATGAGATCCTGAAGAGTCCTCCCAACCAGCGATACTCCGTGCCACGGGGATCTTCCGCAGGCACCTCGGGCAGCAGGTGTGTCCGAACCTCGCCGGAGAGCGTCGCGGTCGGCTCGGCGGGGCGGGCGTGCAGCTCGCCGACGTTGCGCAGGAACGGCGCCTGGGACAGCGCCGCGTCGAGCTGCTCGAGGAGCGTGACCGCCTCCGGCTCGTCGAGCGCCAGCCGCCGCCGCCGCACCGTCTCCGCGGCATGGCGGACGACGCGGTTCTCATGCACGTCTTCGACCAGCTCGCGGCGTGCGTCGAAGACCGCACGAACCGCCCGTTCTCCTCGATGTTGCCCGGCTTCCGGCGGCTGCGGATCACCTCTCGCGGCTCGGGGTGACGGGCGAGGTCGCCGCGCGTCTACTGCTCGCGGCGCCGCAGCTCCTTCCGATGCGCGCGCTGCAGCATGGGAAGGATGTCCACGAGTCCCGGGCGGTCGCCCGTGCCTCGGACGATCGAGCGAAGGGCTTCGAGTCGGTCTGCGTCCGGGGCTTGGGACGGCGTACGGCTGGACGCCGGCGTCGATCAGAAGAACGACGCGAAGCCATGGGTGCCGTATTCCTCGCGCATCGCCTCGGCCTTCGCGCGGGAGAGCGGGAACGGCTCGTCGCCGAGCGCCCCCAGGAACGCGTCGAGGCCTTCCTCGAGTCGGCGATCGGCGCCGCGGACCCGCGGCAGCACCTTCTGGAGCAGCTGCTCGTCGAGCGCCGTCTGCCAGGACGTCCCGACCTCGGAGGCGGCGCCCGCGTGCAGGTGGATCTCGTCCAGCACGCGGAACCCGAACGGCGCGATGGGCCGGACCGCATCCCAGATCGCGAGCACGGTCTCCGCGTAGGGCTGGTCGTCGAGGTGCTCGACGACCTTGTCGCGTGGCAGCGGCAGCTCGATCAGCTGAGCGCGGTCGTACACCTTGTCGGCGAACCCGTGGGTGGTCTCGTCCACGTTCACGGTCCCCGCGAACTTCAGGTTCGGCGACAGGACGACCGTGTGCCCTGGCGCGAGGTCGAGCCGGGCGGTCCCATGGCGCGAGCGAAGCTCCATCGCGGACAGGAACCTGGAGAAGTAGTGCTCGACCCGGGCCAGGTTCATCTCGTCCAGGATCACGTGGAACTCGCGCGCCAGCCTGCCCGAGCCGTTCGCGCTCTCCCACTCGCGGGCGGCGTCCTGCACGAACTCGCTGAACGGCGTGTGGTGGTAGAAGCCGTCGAGCGGCGACAGGTAGCCGAGCAGGTCCTCGTTCGACGACCAGCTCGGGTCGACCGCGACCACCTTGGCTCGGGCCCCGGCGACCTCGGCGTAGGCCGTGGCGAGCCAGGTCTTCCCGGTGCCGCTCACGCCCGAGAGGATCACGAACCCCCGGGTGCTCATCGCGAGGTGGTAGCGACGGATCACGTCGTCCGAGATCCGGAAGGTGGGGTTCGCCAGCCGGAACCCCTCGATCAGCTCTTGGAGCCGCTCCTCGTGTCCGATGGCCGTGACCTGGTCCGCGTTGCTGTCCGTGCTCGTCACCATGCCGATGTCCCTGGTCGTGGCTGGTGGGAGTCGTGCTCCGAGCGCTCCGGCTCCCCTGCTCCCTCCTTCCATCGGCGCTCGGCGGGAGGATGTTGAGCGTGGTTGGCCGGATCGAGGCTAGCCGGCACCCGACGTCCCGACCCAGACCGCAGCCTGGACGTCCGCGGCCCGGGTCTGCGACCCGACCGCGACGAGGCGCCGTCGTCCTGACCGAGCACACGCACCGCGGCGACCACGGCATGCCTCCCTACTGCGGCGTGCACTCGAACCGCGACGCGTACGTGTACTTCTCCACCGGCGAGGAGGAGCTGTACGAACTCCAGCGGGACCGGTTCGAGCTCCGGAACCGGGCCGGCGCGACCGGCTACCGGACAGTGCTCCGCCGGATGCGGTTGCGTGTGGCGCAGCTGTGCGATACAGCACCTCCCCGCATGTCGATCCCGTTCTGACGAAGGTCTGGACGATGGGATGGGAGCTGTCTTCGGGCAACCTCCGTCTCACATCCCGATCGACAGGCGTTGCGCGGCAACGTAGGTTATGGGGTCATGACCGGGATCCGGGCCGCGACGCTCGCGGACCTGCCCGTCGTCGTCGACACCGCGGCTCGGTCGCTGCACTCCGAGGCGATGCTCCGGTGGTCCTTCGGCGAGGAGCGGTTCGAGGAGCGGATCCGGCGGCACTTCACGCACTACGACGGCGAGAACGTGCGCCGGGGCTGGGTCCGCCTGGTCGAGGACGGAGCCGGCATCGCCGTGTGGGTTCCTCCGGACTCCCGCGAGGAACACGAGGCGATCGGGCCGGCCCCGCCCGGCGCCGAGGACGAGATCCTCGGCGATCACGCCCAGCACCATGCCAGCTTCTGGACCTGGGTCGAGGAACATCAGCCGACCGAACCGCTGCTCTACCTGAGCCACGTCGGTGTCGCACCCGAGCGTCAACGCCAGGGGCTCGGAGCCGCGCTGATGCGCGACGGTCTGGCACGCGCCGATCGGGAGGGTGTCCCGTCCTGGTTGGAGACATCGAAGCCCGCGAACGCCGAGTACTACACGGGCTTCGGGTTCCGCACGATGTTCGACGAGGACGCCCCAGACGGCGGTCCCCACATCTGGTTCATGTACCGCGACCCGATGTGAGGCACCTCCACCCGCCAGGAATGTATACCACCCTGCTCGCTCCGGTCCTTGGCACGGGCTCGGCGATCACTCCGTCTCACTGACCGGAGCCGCCTACGAAGACCCCTCGCACGAGTCCGTCCGGTAGAGGAGCGCCATGTCGCCTCGTAGCAGGCGGACGCTGCCGCCCGTCGCGCTCCGCCACTGCAAGCGGATGAAGTTGGCGTGGGGAGCCGCCACAGCGTCGCGCTCGACCCACTGGTACGCGAACGAGTTCGGGCCGTTCGTGCCGGGGTCGAACCCCGTGGCACCCGGGTTGCTGACGGACGTCTGCCCTCCGATGTTCGTGCTCAGGATGCGGAACCGCACAGGCGCTCCCGAGACCAGCGCGCTCACGTTGACCGTGATGGGGAAGATGGCCACCGGGCGTGTGGCAAATCCCGGAACGGCTGTCCAGGTCTTGGATGAGGTCGAGACGGACGAGGTCCGCCATACCGTGTCCGTGCAGTTGATCGGAGTCCTACCTCCACCGGTCGTCGCCATCACCGCCCACGTCCCGGCGACCACGAGTCCGAGCGCCATGAGCGCCACCATCAGCTTCCGCATGACGGCCTCCTTCCCACGCAGGGTCCGCGCGTTCCATGGGGGCTGAGGCTATGGGATCCCAAACGAGGAGTCGAGGCGCGACACGTGACGAATGTTGCTTCGTGACGAGAGCGACTGCCACGCAGCCCAGGCCTGGGCTTCCCACAGTGAAGTCCCTCTTCAGGCGAGGCACGGACGGCCTCGGACAAGGTGCCCGCTGCCATGTTGGTCCGGTTTCGGTGGGCCAGTGTGAGCGAGACACGGATCTCGTTTCCACGCACCGTTCCGTGTTGTCTGGTGTAGTCGTGCCCGTGGGTGGTGAGCAAGGTGTGAGCAGAACGCGTGGACGTGCATGAAAGGGTGCTCACCCCGGCGTATCGCAGGGTTGTGGTAAAGTGGCCACCTGGGTGGTCACGAACAGAAGGAGCCGTGCGGGTGGCTGAGATCGGGGTCAAGGAGCTCAAGGCGACGGCGTCGGCCGTCATCGAGCAAGTCGAGGGGGGTGCCGCGTATGTCGTGACCAAGAGGGGTCGCCCCGCGGCCGTGTTGCTCCCCATCGAAGAGGCGCAAGACCTCGTGCTGGCCAACGCTGACGCGTACCTTCGGATGCGTCGGGAGGCGCGCGCCGCGTACGCCAAGGGTCGGACCACCCGCCTGGGGGATCTCGACTGACCCCGTTCGCCGTCGAGTTGGCGCCGTCGGCGGTCCGTACGTTCAAGAAGCTGCCGGCGCAGGAGCGAACCCGGATCCGACGAGCGCTGGAGAAGCTCGCGACGGAGGCCACTACTCCAGGACGGATCGGGGGCAAGTCGGTCAAGACGATCCAAGGGCTCGGCGACTCGTTCCATCGTCTTCGGGTTGGTGACCACCGAGTGATGTACGACGTGCTGGAGGAGGACCGCGTGATCCTGGTCCTCGGTGTCGTCGATCGCGGGGACCTCGAACGCTGGCTACGCAACCGCTGACGGTGGTGTCGGCGGACCTGCAGAGGGCGAGAAGGTGCGGACCGACGCTCCCGAGCGGTAGGCGCTCATCGCGTCAGGACCCAGGTGGTCGATCGCGTCCGGGCCGCTCCTCGCGCGCCAGCGACACCGTCGAACTCCAGGAGGGGGCTGCTCCTCCTGCGACGTGTGGCATCAGGGTGGCCCGGGCGATGTGTGGGGGTACGCGCTTCACCGCCTCGACCCGACGACACCGTGGCCCGGCAGGCCGATCCCTGGCATCAACTCAGGTTGCCGATCGGATCAGCCAACCTGACGGATGAACTCGGCACTCCTTC
>DASWAT010000216.1:0-5631 GCA_036390995.1 Actinomycetota bacterium
CATCTGGGTGCGGGTCGGGCTGTTCGCGCTCGGGCTGGTCGGCGTCGGTCTGTTCACGCCGCTTCGCCCGGTGTCCGTGCCCGGGTGGCCGGCGCATCCGTTCCCCGATCCGGGCTGGCACAACGTCTTCACGTCGTGGGAACGCTTCGACGGACTGTGGTTCCTGCGGATCGCCGCCGACGGCTACCGAGCCAGCGACGGCAGCGCGGCGTTCTTCCCCCTGTATCCACTGGCGATCCGGGCCGTCTCGTGGCTGATCGGTGGCCACCCGTTCGCGGCGTCGCTCCTGGTCTCGAACGCTGCCTTCGCCGGAGCCCTCTGCGTCCTCTACACGCTGACCGCTGCCGAACGCTCCGAGGAGACCGCGCGCCGGGCCGTGTTGTTCCTGGCGACGTTTCCGACGGCCTTCTTCTTCTTCGCGCCGTACAGCGAGTCACTGTTCCTCCTCCTCGTCCTCGTGGCCTTCTGGGGAGCGCGCTCGCGACGGTGGGGAGTTGCCGGGGTCGCGGGGATGCTCGCCACCCTGACCCGCAACGTGGGCGTGGTGCTGGCCCTCGCCCTCGCGGTGGAGGCGATCCACCGGTGGCGAGAGGACGGCGGATCGATCGTCCCCGGGCTGGCGGCAGGAGTCGCCTCCGGTCTCGGCACGTTGATGTACCTCGCCTACTGGGGGATCCACGCCGGGCGGTGGCTGGCGCCGATCCGACAGCAGGTGAACTGGCAACGAACCTTCGCGTGGCCGTGGACCACGATGATCGACGGGACGCGGTTCGCGTTCCGTTACGTGGGGGACACGAACGGCGGATACTGGACCATCGACTGGCTCCTCACACTCCTGGTCCTCGCGCTCTCTGTGTACGCGGTGTTCAGGTACCGGCCCTCGTATCTCGTGTACCTATGGGGGTCCCTGCTGGTACCGCTCTTCTACATCTTCCCCGGGAGACCGCTGATGTCGATGCCCCGCTTCGTCCTCCCGCTGTTCCCCGCGTTCTGGGCGATGGCCGAGGCCTCCGAGCGGCGCCCCCTCACCCGGACGGCGGTCGCGGCCGTGGGGGCCGCCGGCCTCGGAGTGCTCACGCTGCTGTTCGTGAACTGGTACTACATCTTCTGATGGAGGATGCCGACATATAGGATGAGCCCGGTGGGCACGGACGCCGGAGAGCCCAAGGAGCCTGGGGTGACCATACGGGTAGCCATCGCGGACGATCACTCGCTCGTCCGCCAAGGTCTCCGCCGCTACCTCGACATGGCCGACGGCATCGAGGTGGTGGGCGAGGCGTCGAACGGGATCGAGCTCGTCGATCTCATCGGCAAGGAGAAGCCCGACATCGCGCTGGTCGACATCCGGATGCCCGAGATGGACGGGCTGGAGGCCGCCCGGCACATCCGGGACCAGTTCCCTGGCGTCGGCGTCATCATGTTGACCGCGTACGACGACCGGCAGTTCGTGGTGGAAGCGGTCCGCTCCGGCGCCCGGGGGTACGTGCTGAAGGCGCGGGACGCCGAGCACCTGATCCAGACGGTCAGGTTGGTGGCCGGCGGCAACATGGTGATCGACCCGCAACTCGTGGTCGCCCTGGCGGAGGAGCTTTCGCAGGCGAAGGAGCGCGACCGGAGGGCCGAGACGCTCACGGCTCGCGAGATCGAGGTGCTGCAGCTGCTCGCGTTCGGTCACACGAACCGCGACATCGCAGAGCGCCTGTACATCTCGCCCGACACGGTGAAGACCCACCTCGAGCACATCTTCGAGAAGCTTGGGGCCTCGGACCGCACGGCCGCCGTCGCAGAAGCGCTTCGGCGCCGGCTGATCGAGTAGCGGCCGGGTCCTCGCCCGTCGCTGGGGCAGGCGTCCCCTCTCTGGCGTAGGTCCTTCGGCTGCCGCCGACCCCTTCCGGGTGATGGAGTCGGAGGGCTCCGCGAGGCATCATGAGAGACCCGGGATGAACGACACGTCGAACCGATCGCAGGGGCGGAGCGCCTGGTCGACCTCCATCGCCCTCCTGCTGGTGATGGGCATCGTCACCGGCTTCTATCTCATCGCCCAGGCACGCATCCGTTCGACGGTGGGCCTGTCGAACGCGCTCGTGGCCGGAGCATGCGTCCTCTCGATCCTCGCGCTCCTCCACGCTCGGCGCGAGGCATCGGTCTGGCGGAGCCTGCGGTTCCTGCTGGCCGGCGTCGCCGCCATCGCCGCGGCGAACGTGTGGTTCTGGTGGGCCGACGTACAGGGGTCCGTGCGGTTCGGGCCCAGCGCGAACGACGCCCTGTTCCTGCTTGCCGCGGCGCTGTTCTGGATCCCCGTCCAGATCGAGTACGCGCATCACTTCCGCAAGGACGACCGGCGCGAGATCGCCGCCGACGTGGCCCTGATCTCGGCAGCTCTCGGCACCATCCTCTACCTATTGGTAAGACCCGAAGACGCCGGGCTCACGCCCTCGCTCTCGAGCGCGGTCTTCGCCTTCATCGCCGCCACATCGTTCTCGTCGTACGGCGCCCTCGCCCTGTGGGTCCCCTCTGTGGCGCACGTCGGCCAGTTCGCCGCGGTCGGCGCCTTCTCCAGCGCGCTGATGGCCTTCGCCACCCAGTGGGTGCGGGGCGCGTACCAGCCCGGCATGGTCACGGTGGACCTGCCGCTGGCCCTCGGAGCGCTCGGCCTGGCCGCGGTGGTGACGTTGGCGCCGAGGCGGGCAGAGATCGAGGAGGCAGCGAGAACGATCGCCCAGCCGACCAGGTACGGGCGGGCGCTGCTCACGACGGTCTCGGTCGCGGCCGCGTGCACGGCACTCGGGCTGGTGGCCGGCTCGGAGATCCGCGGGGAGGTCGGGAGCCTCCACGCCAGCGCGTTGATCTGGCTGCTCGGCGCCGCGGTGGCCGTGCGGATCCTCGTGAACCAGCTCCGCAGCACGCAGGCGGCCCAGTCCGCCCGAGATGCCCTGGACCAGAAAGAGATCGCCCTCCTGGAGACCGACAAGGCCCTGGCCCGCTTGCAGCGCGCGAACGAGACGCTCCGGGAATCCGAGGAGCGCCTCCGCCTCGTGTTCGAGGCGGCGGTGGACGGGATCGTGGAGCTCGACGATCGCGACCTGATCGTCCGGGCGAACGAGGCCTTCAGCCAGATGCTCGAGCTCCCGCAGAGCATGGTGGAGGGCCAGCCGTGGGCCGCACTCGCTCCCGTGATCCAGGCCGACGAGTCCTTCGCAACCCTCCCGCAGACCGGACAGGGCACGCTGCTGCGCGAGGGCCAGGCCATCTACCTGGAGGCCCGCACGTCGGACATCCCGGGCGACCCGCCGCGGCGCCTCCTCCTGGTCCGCGATGTCACCGCCGCGCGCGTCGCCGACCAGACGATCCGCTCGCTCTTCAAGTTCCTGCAGGACCGCGACGAGGACCGGACGCGGATCATGCGGCGAACGAACGCTGCGATCGAGGGCGAACGCAACCGCATCGCGCGTGACCTGCACGATGGTCCCGTCCAAGGGGTGTCGGCGGCCTCGCTGTCGCTCGAGGCCGTGCTGCTGATGCTGAAGGCCGGAGAGATGCGGGAGGGTATCGAGGTCCTCACGAAGGTTCGTCAGGAGCTCGCCGAGGAAGCCGACAACCTCCGGCGGCTCATGGCCGGCCTGCGGCCGCCGCTGCTCGAGGAGCGTGGTCTCGTCCCGGCGCTCCGCGAGAACCTGGAGAAGTTCGGCCACGAGAACGGGATCGAGACGGTGTTCTCCGCCAACGGCGTGACGGACGTCCCCCAGGACCTCGAGACGCTCGCCTACCGGATCGTCCAGGAGGCGCTGTCGAACGCCGGCAAACACTCGAAGGCGGATCGGATCACGGTGACGGTCGAGGCGCTCGGCGGGCAACTCCGCATCGAGGTGGCGGACAATGGCGCGGGGTTCGAGTCCGCGAAGGCCCGCGAGTTCCTCCGCTTGGGACGGGTCGGACTGGCCTCGATGCGCGAGCGGGTCGAGCTGGCCAACGGCACCTTCATGGTGCACTCCACCCCCGGCAAGGGGACCACCGTGCTCGCCACGCTCCCCTTGGAGTCGGTTCCGGCCCCGCGCGAGTTCGCGGTCAACGAGGCTTTCTAGCGGCTCCCAGCGAGGTGGGGGTCGGCGGCGGCGTCGAGGTGGCCGGCGGGCTCGGCGATCCGGACGGGGTGGGCGATCCGGACGGAGTCGGGCTGGTCGATGGGCTCGGGGACGGGCTCGGGCTCTCCGAGGGGGTGGGACTCGGCGTCGGGGTCGGGGACGGCGCCGGTGCGGGCGGCGGCGTGGCCGGGCCCTTCGTGTAGCCCGCGAACGACGGCGACGTGAAATCGCGTACCGGCATGTTCTCGGTCGCCGTGGCCATGAAGTCGTGCCAGATCAGCGCTGGGAGCGTGCCCCCGTAGACGGCCGGGAAGCCCTCGACATCGACGAGCGGGATCTCCCCCTGCGGGTAACCCACCCACACGCACGTCGCGAGCTGCGGCACGTAGCCGCAGAACCACGCGTCCACGTAGCTCTGAGCCGTCCCGGTCTTGCCGGCGGCAGGCCGGCCGATCTGGGCGTTCGTGCCGGTTCCGCCCGAGATCACACCCCGCAGGGCGTAGGTGACCAGGTCGGCGTCGTTCGGGTCCACGGCCCGTCTGCCTTTCTGGGAGTTCCGGAAGTCGACGTGGCCGCTCGCATCGGTGACCTGGCGCACGGGGGTCGCCCGCCGGTACGTCCCCCGCGCGGCCAGCGTGGCGTACGCGTTCGCCATCTCCAGCGGGTTGACCGACTGGGTCCCGAGCGTGATCGAGCACACCGACTCGAGCGGGGAACGGATGCCCATGCGATGGGCCACGTCCACCACGCGGTCGGGACCGACCAGCGAGACGAGCTGCGCGAACACCGTGTTCACGGAGTATGCGGTGGCCTGCGCGAGGCTGAACGTGCCGCTCTCCTCGTCGCTGGCGTTCGACAGCGTCCAGGGCTTGCCGTCCGTGTAGCAGCGGGGATCCGGGATCGTGAGGCTGCCCGGCCCGTACCAGCGCGAGCTGAGCGAGACGCCGTCCTCCATCGCGGCGGCCAGCGTGAACGGTTTGAACGCGGAGCCGGCCTGCCGGCCCGTGCCGCCGTAGCCCTTCGCCCCCGAGAGCGCCAGGTTCACCTGAGACTTGCCGAAGTCGCTGCCGCCGTACATCGCACGGACCTCGCCGGTGGCCGGATCGATCGCGACCAGCGCGGCCTCGGGGTCGCCCGGCGTGTCCAGGCGCCCGGCCACGGCCGCCTCGGCGGCGCGCTGCATCCGGTCGTCCAGCGTGGTCTCGACGCGGAGCCCACCGCCGAAGACCTGCGCCTCGTCGTACTTGGCGATCAGGGTGCGCCGTGTGTAGTCGAGGAAGTAGCCGAGCTTGGGAGGGAACGAGATGCCGGACGTGCCGCCGGCGGTCTTCACCTTCAGCTGCTTCAGGGCATCGGCACGAGCCTGCGTGATGTCCCCGAGCTGCGCCATCCGGTCGAGCACGTAGTTCCGGCGCACGACGGCGTTGCCGGGATCCACGATGGGGTCGAAGTAGGACGGGTTCGTGATGAGTCCGGCGAGCGTGGCGGACTGCAGCAGCGTGAGATCTTGCGCGTGGACCCCGAAGTACGTCTCCGCCGCGGCCTCCAC
>DASWAT010000217.1:0-4970 GCA_036390995.1 Actinomycetota bacterium
CGCCTCCTGCTCCATGATGACGATCTCGTCGTCGAGGGTCTCCGGGTAGTGGGTTCGGACCTGGGTACCGAACCGGTCCTTCAGCGGCGAGACGATCCGGCCGCGGTGCGTGTAGTCGTCGGGGTTCGCGGTGGCCACCAGCAACAGGTCCAGCGGCAGCCGGATCCGGTAGCCCCGGATCTGGACGTCTCGCTCCTCCAGGATGTTGAACAGCGCGACCTGAATCCGTTCCGGCAGGTCGGGGAGCTCGTTCACGGCCACGATGCCCCGGTTCGTCCGGGGGATCATGCCGTAGTGGATCGTGAGCTCGTCGGAGAGGTACCGGCCCTCGGCCACGCGGATCGGGTCGACGTCGCCGATGAGATCCGCCACCGAGGTGTCGGGTGTGGCGAGCTTCTCGGCGTACCGGTTCTCGCGGGGGATCCACGTGATCGGCACGGCGTCGCCCTCCTCCGCGATCAGAGAACGGCACCGAGCACAGATGGGCCGGTACGGATGATCGTTCACCTCGCAGCCGGCGATCACCGGCGACTCGACGTCCAGGAGGTCGACGATGCCCCGGATCAGCCGGGTCTTCGCCTGCCCGCGCTCGCCGAGCAGGATCAGATCGTGTCCGGCGAGGATGCCTCGTTCGAGGGAGGGCAGGACCGACTCGTCGAACCCGACGATCCGCGGGAACAGCGGCTCGCCCCTCCCCAGCTTGCCCAGCAGGTTCGCGCGGAGCTCCTCCTTGACGGAGCGATCGGGATAGCCGGCAGCGCGGAGCTCGCCGAGCGTGGCCGGGCGGGTCATGCCGTCCAGGGTACCGGCTCACGCCCGAAACGGGAGATCGGCGCTCCCGGCCTCAGGCCAGACGGGCCGCGAGCAGGGCCGAAGCCAGCAAGGGCATCGCGAGCGAGAGGAACCGGAGCCCGGCCTCGGGGGCCCCGAGGAGCGTTCGCCTGTCGATGCCCTCGGTGGCTCCCCCGGCCGTCTCCATCACGCCGTGGATACGGACGGCATCGCGCCGCACGTGCCGGACCGGTGTCGACAGCGCCCGCTGCGCGGCTGAGATGGCGGCGCACGCGGCGGCGGCCAGCACGGCGGCAAGGGTGATGCGGCCCGTCTGCGCGAAGAACCCGGTGAGCGTCGGGAACCCACCCCATGCGAGCGCGAACCACACATCGGAATGGAACACCCCACCGAGCAGCTCGAGGTTGTACGCGACGACCAGGAACCCGCCGACCACGATGAACACGCCCAGCCAGGCGCTGACCTCGAGCGCGCCCTGGATGCCCAGCCCCACCGCCCCCCCGATCCCAACCACAGAGATCGCCCACAGCACGCCGTCGGGGATCCCCGTGCGCAGGGGCCGGCCTCGAAGCTCGTCGAGGGCATGGGCCGCGAGTCCCACCGCAAGGAAGAACGCCAGCACGCTCTCGCCCAGCCACCGCAGGTTCACCTCGTCGGCGAGGCAGGCGCCGATCACGACGTACGAGAGGTGCCACACCGTGTACGGCGGATGGAGGAGCGTCCAGTAGTCCCGCCACCCGCCGGACGCGAGCGCGTAGAAGGCCGGCCGCTCGGAGGGATCAGCCATCCGTGATCGCCGTCCGCTTGATCCCCCAGACGACCACCGCCGCGCCGAGGCTCATGACCCGGGTTCGGATCCGTCGCATGCCCGCCTCGTGCCACATCCGGACCTGCGCGGGGAGCGGGTAGCGCCGGTAGAAGTCGAGGATGCTGGGTCCGAGGAACCTGCCGGTGCGGAACCAGGCCGGCGAGACCACCCATCCGATCGCAGGCAGCACCGCTCGTGTGTAGGCGGACCAGCCGGCCCGAAGGTACGGGTCCTGGGGCACGTGGAACTCCAGCGCCGCCATCGTGCCCCCGGGCCGAAGGACGCGGGCAAGTTCTGCGAGCGTCGCGGCCGGATCGTCCACGTACCGGAGCAGGTACGTGAAGGTGACGGCGTCGAATGCCCCGTCGGGGAAGGGCAACCGTTCGGCCCGGCCTTCCACGAACGCGATCCGGTCGGCCGGGCCGGCGGCTCCAACCGCCTCGATCCCCCTGCGCAGCATCGGCTCGCTCTGATCCAGCCCGACCACACGGACGTTCCGGCGCCGGGCGAGCTCCCGCGCCACCAGGCCGGTGCCGGTGGCGACATCGAGCACCCACGAACCGGGGATCGCGTTCACCCTCGAGACGAGGAACCGCCGCCACCTGGGGTCCTGGCCCAGGGAGAGCACCGCGCCCACGCGGTCGTACTCGGGGGCGATCCCCGCGAAGAGCCGCTCGGCGAAGTGCGATCGTTCCGATCCGATCGCAGGAGCCTACGACGGACGGAGCAGGCCGGGCAGGCCGGCGATCGAGTCGATGACGTGGTCGGGGGTCCCCGGCGCCGCCTCGAGATCCCGCGGCCGGAACTTCCCGGTGCGCACGAGCACCCCCTGAAGCCCCACGGCCTGGGCCCCGAGCACGTCGTTCACGACGTCGTCGCCGACCATGGCCGCCCGGTGGGGCTCGACCCCGATCGTCGAAAGGGCGGACTCGAAGAAGGCCTGGGCGGGCTTCCCACAGACGACGGCTCGACGTCTGGTCGCTTCCTCCAATCCGGCGATGTAGGCGCCGCCGTCAAGCTGCCACCCATCGTCCGTCCGCCAGTACAGGTTGCGGTGCATGCCGACCAGAGCGGCTCCGTCCATCACCGAGCGGAAGATCCGATTCATGGTTTCGTAGGTGAAGCCGTCGAACGCGCCGCCGATCACCACGACGTCGGCACCTTCCTCGACCAGCTCGACGCCCTCCATGTCCGCCCTGGCGTCGCCGTCCGAGAGGAGGAACACGCGCGAGCCGGGATGGTGCATCCGCAGGTACGCGGCCGTCGCGACGACCGCGGTGACGACCTCATCTGCCTGGACCGGGATGCCCGCGGCCGTCAACGTGGCGGCGAGCTCCGCCCTCGGATGCGTGGTCGTGTTCGTGATGAGCCGGAACGGGATCTCCTGCCCCCGGAGCCAGGCAAGGGTTGCACTCGCACCCGGAAGCGGCCGCCACGAGAGGGCAAGCACACCGTCCATGTCGAGCAGAAGCCCGTCCACGTCCACGGATCCAGTCTAGTGAGGGCGGCCGCTCAGCCCTCGAGCGGATCGCGCGAGGGGAGGCTTCGGGCTCGGTCGAGCCGGATCCCCGCGCGGCGCCGAGCCTCGGACGCGTTCGGAGACACCGATCGCCCTTCCCGACGGGCGCGCCACTCCTGATACGGAGCGATGTACCGGAATCGAGGTGGCAGGAGTGGCCGGATGGCCCGAACGGCGGCGAAGGTCGACCGCATGGCGATCCGCTCCGCGTCGGACAACTGGATCCCGTACAGGTGGCGGAGCTCGGGCGGCAGCGTCCCGAAGGCCAGACGGGAGACGCCCCGGAGGATCGGACGCCATTCCGCCTCTGGCGGCGGGTCGTGGAACAGCGTGGCCACGGTCCGAGCCGAGTCGGTCATCCGCAGGATGCCGCTGCCGATCACACCGCGGATGTACTCGCGCAGCGCCGGAACCGTCGGCGGGACCACCCCGCGGGGCACCAGGACCATCTCGGCCGCCAGCATCTGCTCCTCGTGGAAGCGCTGGCGCCCGGCGTCGTCGAGCTCGCCCACCGTCAGCTGCTCGAACAGCAGCGCGCTGTCCACGAGGCACGCGTGAACCCACAGCAGGAGCTGGGGGTCCAGCGCGTCGTACCCCAGGCCCGTCACCGGATCGACACCCTTGACCCGGCGGTGGACCTCGTTGATCCGATCGGCTGCGGCTCGGGCCTCTGCCTTCGTCCCGAACGTGATCGTGTAGGTCAGGATGAGGGTGCGCTGCAACCGACGCCAGGGGTTCCGCTCGTACATCCCGGTCTCGCGGGCGCCGGCGATGACGAGTGGATGCGCAGCCTGCATGAGGACCGCGCGGGCCCCGCCGAACAGCACCGTCACCTCCCGGTGCACCCGCCACGACACGCTGTCCGGCCCGAAGTAGCCGAGGTCCTCGCCCACGTCCGCCACTGTAGCCACCGGGTCGAGGTCGGGCCCAAGGACCTACGGACCCGACACGCCGGTGAGGCGCCGCAGATCGCGGGCGACGGGCTCCGCCGCGAGCACGATCAGCTGGTTCTTCGCTCTGGACCCCCCGATGTAGAGGTACTGGCTGAGATCCTCCTGGTGTTTGTCGCCGAGCTCGGCCAGGATGACGACCGGCCGCTCCAACCCCTTGAACCGGTGGATGCTCTCGGTCAGAACGGTACCGGGCTCGACCGAGTCCGAGAGCCGGAACCCGTTCACGCGCTCGCGCGCCCGGAGCTCGCTCTTGGCCTTGCCCGACGGTGTCAGGACCACGATGTCGTCCAGCGGCACGTGCTCCTGGTCGACGAGGTTGTGCAGGACCACCGCGAGCAGGTGAGCCAGCTCCTCGGCATCGCGATACCCGAGGATCTCAGGGGCGCGGCCCTCGGGCCCCTTGGACGCGGGCTTGGGAGTACCGTCGTAGAAGACCGACACGAACTCGTGGATCGCCCGCGTGTTCCGCAGGTTCGCCGGCAGCGGCGGGCAGAACGCCTCCGGCTCCACGGGCAGCCGGCCGCCCTGGTACAGGTTCTGGTTGTCGTCGGCGAACAGGTAGAGCATCCCCTCGTCGGGATCCTCGTGCAGGGCGAGCAGGGCCGGCCACCACCAGTCGCGGAAGTCCTGCGCCTCGTCCACCACGATGGCGTCGTACCTCGGGCCGAGGCGTGACGCGGCCTGGGCGAGGGCCTCGGGGAGCCCATGCTCGAAGTACTCGGATCCGGGCTCTTCGTCGATCGCCGGGAGCGCAACGCCCGCCTCCTCGGCTGTCCGCACGCAGAGCTCGTGGAAGTGCATCACGTCGAGCTTGGGAACGTCCCCCACCGACTCGCGGAGGTACTCGGCGAGCCTCCGATTGAAGCACGTGAGGAGGGTTCGCTGCCCTGCGGCCGAG
>DASWAT010000218.1:0-2327 GCA_036390995.1 Actinomycetota bacterium
ATGGAGGAGGCGATGCGGATCCCACCCGAGGACTACATGGGCGCCCGGCGCCGGCGGTTCGACTACGCGAAGGCGCTGGACCTCGTGCTCGACACAGACGCCGTCCTGCTGTCGCCCACGATCCCGATCGACGGGTGGGCACCGGACGGGCGCGTGCCCTCGACCGGGCGCCCGGCGACCGGGGCCCAGGGCTACAACACGGACCCGATCAACCTCACCGGCCATCCCGCCCTGTCGGTCCCCGCTGGCGTGAACGAGAACGGGGTTCCGTTCGGGCTGCAGGTGGTGGGTCCCCGCTTCGCCGACCACCTCGTCCTGAACCTGGGCGAGGCGTGGGAGGCGGCGAACCCGTGGCCGCACGCCGCGGCCGGCTACGAGCCCTTCGAGGTCTGAGGTTCAGGCGGCCAGGTCCCGCCGTTCGAATACGAGCAGCGCGAAGCCCAGCGCGACCACGGTGATGGCGGCCAGGACCGACACGTCCAGGGCGTCGAACCCGTTCAGCATGGGGTCCCCGCCCGAGTAGTAGTGGAAGGGCGAAAGGATCCGGAACGGCTCCAGCCAGTCCACCGAGGGGGCGAGCGTGTTGAGGATGAACGTGATCAGCGCGACCCCGCTGGCCGTGCCGACGGCCAGTCCCTTGCTTCCGGTGGCGGCACCGACCGCCAGCGCGATCGCCCCGAACGCCAGCGCCAGGAGGAACAGGTTGAGGGTCGCGGCGGTGAACCCATCGAGCCCCGGCCGCAGGTCGAACGCGGGTCCGAAGACCACCAGCCCCAGCCACATCGCGAGGACCAGCCAGAACGTCGCGACCAGCATCGCCCAGAACTTGTCGAGCAGGACGCGCGTCCGCCGGACCGGCGTCGACAGCAACAGGTCGAGCGATCCGGCCTCCTCCTCGCCCGCGATCGCCCGGCTGCCCGCGCCTACCGCGTACACGAGCAGCAGGATCGGTCCGAGGAAGCTGAACACCTCGGACTGGACGTAGCCCTCCGGGGTCGCGTAGTCGGCGCTGCCGATCATGTTCCGGACGAATTCGGGCATCCGCTCCACGTACTGGGAGAGCGTCGTGGCGTTCTCGCGGATGTTCGGCCAGAAGGCCGCGTACAGCAGGACCGTCCCGACGAACCCGAGGGTCCACCACGCGAGTGATCGGCGTTGGTCGCGGAGGGTCTTCGAGAAGACGGTGCCGAGCAGCCGGGGCGGCACCGCCGCGAGCTCACGCGCCATCGTCCGCGTCCTTCCCGTAGAAGGTGAGGAAGATGTCCTCGAGCGACGGCTCGTGGCTCTCGAGGTCGACGACCTCGAACCGCGCGGCCGCCTTCACGACGGCGTCCATCGGACCGGCCACCGTGAGGCGGACGACGTCGCCCTGCGCTTCGGCGCTGGTGACGTTGGGCAGGTCGGCGAACATCTCGACCGGCACCGGGCATGCGAAGTGGACGTCGAGCGTCCGGACCGCGTGCGCCTTCAGGTCGCCGACGTCCTCGACGGCCATCAACCGCCCCTCGCGGATGATCGCGACGCGGTCGCAGAGCCGTTCGACCTCGGGCATCACGTGGGAGGACAGGAACACGGTGCGGCCGTCCTGCCGCACCTGCTCGATCAAGGCGTAGAACACCTGCTGCACGAGGGGGTCCAGACCGGTCGTCGGCTCGTCCAGCACGAGCAGCTCCGGCCGGTGCATGAAGGTCTGGATCAGGGCGACCTTCTGGCGGTTGCCGTGCGAGAGGGAGCGGATCCGCGGGTCCAGGTCGCTGTCGAGCCGGTCGGCGAGCTCCAGGACGTAGGCCCAGTCCACCCCGCCGCGGAGCGCGGCCATGTGGTGGAGGTACTCGGCTCCGGTCATGTGCCCGTACAGGGCGATCTCGCCCGGCAGGTACCCGGTGCGCCGGTGGATGTCGATGCTGGCCTCGCGCGAGTCCAGGCCGAACACGGTGACCCGGCCGCTCGTGGGGCGGATGAAGTCCATGAAGGTGCGGATCGTGGTGGTCTTACCGGCTCCGTTCGGTCCGAGGTAGCCGAACACCTCACCGGGTTTCACGGCGAAGTCGAGCTCGATCACCCCGCGTTGCTTGCCGTAGAACTTGGTCAGGTTCTCGGCGAGTACGACGTCGGCCACGACGGCACCTCCCCGCCGGAGGCTCTCGCGACACTGTGTCACGGAGGGGCGCGCGAGCGGGAGGCCGGGCGACCCGTCGCCGAGGGGCTGGAGGTCCTGCGCCCGTCCTGGATGGGCGCGCCGGGGGCCGCCTCGCGGTAGCGTCACGATGTGAAGCGGCTGGATGCACCCGCCGTGCTGGCGCTCTCCTACCTGGCCGGTTCGGGTC